>NZ_JBEOPS010000001.1:0-459371 GCF_040310305.1 Pseudomonas sp. HY13-MNA-CIBAN-0226 | reverse complement strand
AACACATCTTTGTATGTCAGCACCAACGAGCTTAGACCTCTCTCGCTGGGTGCTGGGTCAACATACAAGGAGCTGCCGCAGGCTGCGATCTTTTGGGGTCAATGCGGTTCCCCGCATTGCAATTAATCGAGCATCAACACCTTGGCCAACACAATCTTCGGCCCTTTCATCTTCTTGATGATGATCCGCAGGCCTTCGACTTCCAGGACCTCCTCCTCTTCCGGCACCCGCTTCAGGCTGTCATACACCAGCCCGGCAAGGGTTTCGGCTTCAACGTGGTCCAGGTCAATGCCCAGCAGTCGTTCCACCTTGAACAGCGGTGTATCGCCGCGTACCAGCAGCTTGCCCGGTTGATACGCGAGGATTCCGCGTTCGGCCTTACGGTGTTCGTCCTGAATGTCGCCCACCAGCACTTCCAGCACGTCTTCCATGGTCAGGTAGCCAATGATGTTGCCGTCGGCCTCCTCAACCAGTGCGAAGTGCGAGCCACCCTTGCGGAACTGCTCCAGCAGCTGCGACAGCGGCATATGGCGCGATACGCGTTCCAGGGGGCGGGTCAGCTCAGCAAGGTTGAACGACTCGGGAATATGGTCCAGTGCCGCCAGTTCCAGCAGCAGGTCCTTGATGTGCAGCAGTCCGACGAACTCCTGTGTATCACTGTCGTACACCGGATAACGGCTGAACTTGTGGCGACGGAACATCGCCAGGATTTCCTTGAGCGGCGCATTGAACTCCAGCGTCACCAGGTCTTCCCGGGAATTGGCCCAGTCGACCACTTCCAGCTCGCCCATTTCCACCGCCGAAGCCAGCACGCGCATGCCCTGGTCGCTTGGGTCCTGACCGCGGCTGGAGTGCAGGATCAGCTTCAGTTCTTCGCGGCTGTAATGGTGGTCGTGATGAGGGCCGGGTTCACCCTGGCCAGCGATGCGCAGGATGGCGTTGGCGCTGGCGTTCAGCAGGTAGATGGCCGGGTACATGGCCCAGTAGAACAGGTACAGCGGCACCGCAGTCCACAACGACAGCAGCTCGGGTTTGCGGATGGCCCAGGATTTTGGAGCCAGCTCGCCGACCACGATGTGCAGGTAGGAGATGATGAAGAACGCGGTGAAGAACGACACGCCCTTGACCACTTCGGCGGACTCGACGCCTACGGCACTCAGGACCGGTTCGAGGATATGCGCGAACGCCGGCTCACCGACCCAGCCGAGGCCGAGGGATGCCAGGGTGATACCCAGTTGGCAGGCCGACAGGTACGCGTCGAGCTGACTGTGAACGGTGCGCAGGATATGTCCGCGCCAGCCGTTCTTTTCTGCAATGGCTTCGACCCGGGTCGAGCGCAATTTGACCATGGCGAATTCCGCTGCAACGAAAAAACCGTTGAGCAAAACCAGGATCAGAGCAAAAAGAATCATGCCGAAATCGGCGAAGAGTGTCGCGAGGGTCAAGCCAGGGGATGGGTCCATGATGGAGTTTTGCGGGTTCCGTGTATTCGAAAGAGGGGACAGCTGTGCACCTGAAGGGCAGGCACAAGTCAGCCAATGTAGCGGCTGACTGGGCGATTGCCTAGTGGCGCGTGCTGGCCGGTATCAGTCGGCGGCGTTGATGGTCAGGGATTTGCTGACCTGAGCCGGGGCGAAATGACAGGTAAACGTGCTGCCGTGCCCGGGTACGCTACTGATTTCCATCCGTGCACGGTGGCGCAACAGCACGTGTTTGACGATGGCGAGCCCAAGGCCTGTGCCGCCTGTATTGGAGTTGCGGCTGGAATCGACCCGGTAAAAGCGCTCTGTCAGGCGCGGCAGGTGCTTGCTGTCGATACCGATGCCCGAATCCTGGACGCTCAAGTGCGCGCCCTGTTCGTCGCCCCACCAGCGAACGCGGATATTGCCTTCGGCCGGGGTGTATTTGACGGCGTTGAACACCAGGTTCGAAAACGCACTGCGCAATTCCGCCTCGCTGCCCTTGAGCAGGATCTGCGGGTCCGCTTCGAGGGTGATGTGCTGGTTTTTCTGGCCGGACAGCTGCTGTGCGTCACTTTTGATCGATTGCAGCAAAGTGTCGATAGCCACCGGTGCATTGTCCGACGGGTAATCGGTGGCCTCCAGTTTGGCCAATAACAGCAGGTCATTGAGCAGCGTCTGCATGCGCCCCCCTTGCTGTTGCATCTGCTGCAAGGCACGGGACCAGCGCGGGTTTACGTCTTCGACGTTATCCAGCAGCGTCTCCAGGTAACCGCAGATCACTGTCAGCGGTGTGCGCAGTTCGTGGGAGACGTTGGCGATGAAGTCTTTGCGCATCTGCTCCAGTTGATGAATGCGCGTGACGTCGCGCACCAGCATCAGGTGCTCGTTATTGCCGTAGCGGGTGATGTACAGCTGGATGCGTACCCGATCATTGGTGGGCGAGGGGATTTCCAGCGGCTCGGAGTAACTATCCTGCTCGAAATACTCCTTGAAGCGCGGATGGCGCACCAGGTTGGTGACGGGCTGGCCGCTGTCTTGCGGGGTCTTGAGGCCCAGCAGGGTTTCGGCGGCGCGGTTCCACCATTCCAGGTTGCCGTCGGTGTCGAGCATGATCACCGCGTCCTTGAGGGCAGCCGTGGATTCCTGAACCCGGTCAATCACCGCTTGCAGGCGCCCCCGCACGCGCTGGTCGCGGCGTTGCAGGTGGTAGATGCTGTCGAACACTTCGCCCCACAGGCCGTAGCCGTCGGGTGGTGCTTCATCGGGTTTGTGCAGGCGCAGCCACTCGTGCAGGCGCAGCAACTGCTTGAGGGTCCAGGCCAGGTACAGGGCCAGGCCTGCAGCCAGGCTCCAGCCGTAGTAGCCGGTAATCAGGCCGATCACCAGGCAGGCGGTGACCAGCAAAAGCATGTGGCGAATCAGGGTGCCATGCCAGTTTTGATTCACGGAGCGTCCTTAGCGCAGCTCAAGTTTCAAGCTGCAAGCTTCAAGTAGGGGATCGGCTGTGCTTCTGCTGGCCGCTTGTAGCTTAATGCCTGCCGCTGCTTTTATGCCTTCGTGGAAAACCGGTAACCGGTGCCACGCACGGTTTGTACCAGATTTTCGTAGGCATCGCCGAGGGCTTTGCGCAGGCGACGGATGTGCACGTCGACAGTGCGTTCCTCGACATAAACGTTGCCGCCCCAGACCTGATCCAGCAACTGGCCGCGGGTGTAGGCGCGTTCCTGGTGAGTCATGAAGAATTGCAGCAGACGGTACTCAGTGGGGCCCATCTCGGCGGGCTTGCCGTCGATGGTCACGCGGTGGCTGATGGGGTCCAGCAGCAGGCCACCGACTTCGATCGGCGTCTCGCCATCGGTCGGGCCGGCGCGGCGCAGCACGGCTTTGAGCCGCGCTACCAGCTCGCGTGGGGAGAACGGTTTGGTGATGTAGTCGTCGGCCCCGACCTCCAGCCCCTGGATCTTGTTGTCCTCTTCGCCCTTGGCGGTGAGCATGATGATCGGGATGTCCCCGGTCAGCTCGTCGCGCTTGAGGCGGCGGGCCAATTCAATGCCGGATGTACCCGGCAGCATCCAGTCGAGCAGGATCAAGTCCGGCTTGCGGTCGACGATGATGGCGTGGGCCTGCTGGGAGTTCTCAGCCTCCAGGCAGTCATAGCCGGCCATTTCCAACGCAACGGCGATCATTTCGCGAATGGGCGCTTCGTCGTCGACGATCAGAATGCTCCTGCCAACCATGCGTATATCCTCTTGTCATTTAACTGTCTTGCGCCGCATTAGATAACGGAATTATTGCAGTCGTGTGACAGTATTTTAGTCGCCCGGCGATCGCAGGGATCCTGGACTAAGCTCTAAGTCCGAATCCTGACAACCACAAAAGGAAGGTTTCCATGAAGCACATCGCGCAATCCTGGAAGGCACTATTGGTTAGCGCAGCGCTATCGCTGCCGACAATGGCCTTCGCGGCAGACCCGGGCATGGTCAAGGACGGCATGTTGGTCGACCATAAGGGTATGACGTTGTACACCTTCGATAACGACACGGGTGGCAAATCGGCCTGTACCGGTAAGTGCGCAGAAAACTGGCCGCCGCTCAAAGCGACCGAATCCGATAAGCCCGAAGGAAAATGGACCGTTATCAGCCGTGACGACGGCACGATGCAGTGGGCCTTTGACGGCAAACCGCTGTACTACTTCGTTCAAGACAAGAAGCCAGGAGACATGACTGGCGACAAGAAAATGGACAAGTGGCACGTCCTCCAAGGGCCGAAGATGTAAGCCATCTTCAGTAGGAGCGAGCTTGCTCGCGAAAAACTTGACCGATGACGCGGTGTTCTCCCGGGTTCATGCGTCGATCTCGGGTTCATCGCGAGCAAGCTCGGTCCTGCAAGGGGCGTGTGTTCGTTAGCGCAACGCATAATCCAGGACGATGCCGATAAAAATCGCCAACCCGGCCCAATGGTTGTGCAGGAACGCCTTGAAGCAACGCATGCGGTCCTTGCTGCGGGTGTACCAGAACTCCCAGGCAAAACAGCCCGCCGCCGCCAGCAATCCCAAGTGGAACCAGCCGCCCAGCTCGAATTTCGACCCGGCCAGAAGCAGGCAGCCCAGCGCCAGGCCCTGCAGCGTCAGGATGATCACCCGGTCCGCCTCGCCGAACAGGATGGCAGTGGATTTCACGCCGATCTTCAGGTCGTCATCACGATCAGTCATGGCGTAGTACGTGTCGTATCCCACGGTCCACAGCAGGTTGGCGATCCACAGTAGCCAGGCCGCAGCTGGCAACTCACTGGTCTCGGCGGTGAACGCCATCGGCATCCCCCAGGAAAATGCCGCGCCCAGCACCACTTGCGGGTAGTAGGTGTAACGCTTCATGAACGGGTAGGTAAAAGCCAGCGCCAGGCCGCCCAACGATAGCCAGATCGTCGGCGCGTTGGTACACAGCACCAGCAGAAAACTCAAACCCATCAGCAGCGCAAAGAATACCAGCGCCTCTTTTGAGCTGATTCTGCCGGCGGCCAGAGGGCGTTGTGCGGTGCGTTTGACGTGGCCATCGACCTTGCGGTCCGCCCAGTCGTTGATCACGCAACCACCCGCACGCGTCAGCACTACTCCGAGGACAAAAATCACGATGTTGGCCAGCGACGGCGAACCTTTGCCGGCAATCCATAACGCCCACAGCGTCGGCCACAGCAGCAGGTAGATGCCGATGGGCTTATCCATGCGGGTCAGCTGAATGAAATCCCAGGCCCTTGGATTCAGACGGTTCAGGGACTTGAGCAGGCTCTGGTACATCAGCAGTTCTCCGGATGAGCGCGGGCGGCGGTCCACAAGGTTGGCAGAAAGACTTCGGCCACCAGCACACTCAGGGCCCCCCGGTCGAAGCGCGAGCGGCGCGCCCACAGTTGTGGTGCCCGGCACTCTTCAGGTAGCCATTGCTCAGGATAGTGACAAACCTCGATGGCACGGCGCTGAAACGCCTGGTCGCAAAACAGCAGCTCACCCAGGGAGCGGCTGCCCAGTTCGTCCATGTGCAATCCATCGCCCTGCAGCGCATTGCGCGACGCCACGCTGCGGGCAAACACCCAGGCCTCGCCGTGGCCGCGCAGGTACACCTCGCGCACCCAGCCGTCGCTGCCTTCGGCCAGGTCCAGCGCGGCGCATTCATCGGCGCGCAGCGCTTGCCAGCCTTCGAACAGCGGCGTGACGCTGAAAGCGTCATTCGACAAACGGGTCAGGCGCCGGGTCAACGATCCTTCGTCGAACAGCCAGTCGAGGGAAAATGCGTCGGGGAGGGGAGCGAGCTGGCCTTGAGGGAGCCAGAGCGGGGCCGTTCGGGGGATAATTGAGTGCGGCACGGTGAGTCATTATTGGCAGCAAATGAGGCGCCGAGCTTACCATGTCGTTCGGCGATTTTGATTGATCGGGCATGGCGCTGCGTCGAACAGGCTTGCATCTGTCGGGCTCGATCAGTACAAAACGCCCTGAGCCGGACGGCAGTGCTGCAACCATCGACCGTTCGTGCCGGCAAAAGCCTGAAACCTGAGGAAATACCTGAATGAAAAAGTGGCAATGTGTGGTCTGCGGCCTGATCTATAACGAAGCCGACGGCTGGCCGGACGACGGCATTGCGCCGGGCACCCTGTGGCAGGACGTGCCGGAAGACTGGCTGTGCCCCGACTGCGGCGTGGGCAAGATGGATTTCGAAATGATCGAAATCAACTAAGACATTAGGGGAGTAGAGAATGAACGCACCTGTCGTGATCGTAGGCACCGGGCTGGCTGGCTACAACCTGGCCCGGGAGTTTCGCAAACTCGATGGCGAAACCCCGCTGCTGCTGATTACCGCAGATGACGGACGTTCCTACTCCAAGCCGATGCTCTCCACCGGCTTCGGTAAAAACAAGGACGCCGATGGCCTGAGCATGTCTGAGCCAGGCGCCATGGCCGAGCAGTTGAAGGCCGAGGTGCGCACCCACACGCGCATCAGCGGCATCGACCCGGGCCACAAGCGTCTGTGGGTCGGCGAAGAGTCGGTGATTTATCGCGACCTGGTGCTGGCCTGGGGCGCAGAAACCGTGCGTGTGCCCATCGAAGGGGATGCCGCAGACTGCGTGTTCCCGATCAATGACCTGGAAGACTACGCGCGCTTTCGTGCAGCCGCTGTCGGCAAGCGCCGGGTATTGCTGCTGGGCGCCGGGCTGATCGGCTGCGAATTTGCCAACGACCTGATACTCGGTGGCTACGAGGTGCAACTGGTCGCCCCGTGCGAACAGGTCATGCCCACTTTGCTGCATCCCGCCGCCGCTGCTGCGGTTCAAGCCGGCCTGGAAAGCCTCGGTGCACGCTTCCATCTCGGCCCTGTGCTTAACCGCCTGCAACGCGTGACGGACGGGCTGGAAGCGCACCTGTCCGATGGCCAGGTGATTCCCTGCGACCTGGTGGTCTCGGCCATCGGCTTGCGCCCGCGCATCGACCTGGCCGCAGCGGCTGGCGTGCAGGTCAATCGTGGCGTAGTCGTCGACCGCCACCTGCAGACCTCCCACGCCAACATCTACGCCCTGGGCGACTGCGCCGAGGTCGATGGGCTGAACCTGCTGTACGTAATGCCCCTCATGAGCTGCGCCAGAGCACTGGCCCAGACCTTGTCCGGCAATCCCACGACCGTCAACTATGGCGCGATGCCGATCACTGTCAAAACCCCCGTCTGCCCCTTGGTCGTTTCCCCGCCACCGCGCGGTGTGGAAGGCGTCTGGACCGTCGAAGGGCAGGGCGCAGACATCAAGGCACTGTGCCGCGATGCCAGCGGAAAACTGCTCGGTTATGCCCTCACAGGCGCGGCAGTCATGGAAAAACTGGCACTGAACAAAGAGCTTCCGGCACTGCTGGCGTAAATACTGGTCGTTCTGTCGGAATCACCCCGCTTTTGCCCCCACAAACGTCGCGCCGAGACTGGCGCAGCACCCCGCTGCGTGCCATTCTCACTCCCGTCTGCCGCAGAGTAGAGCACCTGCGGCGCTTTTGGCGCTGTTCCAACGAGAACAGCACGGACATAACAACAAAAAACCGTCAAAGGGGCTTCACTAATGCGTAAACCAGACCTCGCCGCCGCAATTGCTGAAAAAGCAGATCTCACCAAAGAGCAGGCCAACCGCGTCCTCAACGCCGTTCTCGAAGAAATCACCGGCGCTCTGCACCGCAAGGACAGCGTGACGCTGGTGGGCTTCGGCACCTTCCTGCAACGCCACCGCGGCGCCCGCACCGGCAAAAACCCGCAAACCGGTGAGCCAGTCAAAATCAAGGCCAGCAATACTGTTGCGTTCAAGCCAGGCAAGTCGTTGAAGGACAGCGTTAATCCGTAATTGCGACGAACTCCTTGGGTGAACCGGGAGGGGCGCTGGAAAAAGGGCATGCCGATTAGATCGGGTGCCCTTTTTTTATGGGGCGCGGGTGAGTGGTGGTGGGCATGGCGGTCTGTGTTTCAGAGATCGAAAAAGCCCAAAGAGTTGTGGGGCTTAAGATCAAAGGATCGCAGCCTTCGGCAGCTCCTACAGGGGGTTTTCGTTGGTGACTTGGTAGTCATTGGCGTCAAAAAGAGGGTCATCTTCCGCTAAAGTTACGCGATGGTGGCGTTCCTGGGTGAAGCCGCTACACTGCGCCGGCCGTTCATTTTTCTCTTGAGGCTGTGCGCATGAAATTTCGTTTTCTTCTGTGGATGCTGGGTTTGTTGATGGCCAAGGCCAGTAGGAAAAATCCTGCGTTCCAACAGCAGTTGGGGGACAAGGATCTGGTCTTTCAGCTGCAGACCCTGGACGGCAAAGTGGCCCGGCACTTTCGCGTGAAGGATCAGCGCATTACCAGCAAGTCCGGTGTGTACTCCGAGCCGGCGTTTGCGATTGCATTTAAAGACGCTGCCTATGGCTTCGCGACAATGCAGGCGAAGAACAAGCAATTGGCGTTCATGACGGGGATTCAGGACAAGTCGATCCAGATCAAGGGCAACCCGGCGCTGGTGATCTGGTTCCAGGGTTTGACCAAGTACTTGAAGCCGCGTAAAGCCAAAGCGAAGGTTTGAGACGTATTGATAGCTCGGCAGAGTAAAAACACTCCAGACCGGGTTGAGGCCATCGCGGGCAAGCCTTGCTCCCACAGGATTGGGATCACTTTTGTGGGTGCTCCCACAGGATTGAGATCACCCTCTGTGGGAGCAAAGCTTGCTCGCGATCGCTTTCAGGGCTGGCCGAATTGCGAAGCCAGTTCACGCAACAACACTTCCGCATCCAGCACTTTACTGGTCACATCATTGGCCTTCTCGCGGCTGAGGCCCAGACGTTCCAGCAGGGCGTCGGGGATTTCCTCGACCGGACCCGAGCCGATGCCGTGGCTGCGTAGCAGGCGCACGGCCAGGCACACCAGGTTCGGGTACTCCGCGTAGACGCCGTCGTAGCTTGGGTCATGCTGGAAGCGCAGGGCGGTGGCCAGTTCGTCGGGCATGTCCCAGTAGCGCATCAGCCAGGCGCCGATTTGCTCGCGGGTGATGCCCAGCAGGTGTTGCTCGATGTAGCTGTGGGACAGATGCGGGTTGACTTCCAGGTGGCGGCAGATCAGCGAGAAGTGCGGCGGGAATACGTGCGCCAGCAGCAGATAGCCGAAGTTGTGCAGCAGGCCGGCCAGGTAGGTGAGGCCGGCTTCCGGGCGCTGTGCGCGGGGCATGGCTCGGGTCAGGCCTTCGATGACGGCGGCGGTGTAGATCGACTGTTGCCAATAAGGTGTTGCTTGTTGCGGGTGATCCTTGGGCAGGCTCATGGTTTTGCCCAGGGCCAGGCCCAGCGCCAGGTTGATCACCAGGTCGAAACCCAGCACCCGCACTATCGCGTCTTCCACTGAACGAATCTTGCCCGGCGAGGCATAGTACGGCGACGCTGCCCAACTGACGACTTGCGCGGCCAGGGCCGGGTCGGTCTCTACGACGCTGGTGATGTCGTCGATGGTGGCGTTGGGGTCGACCCGCAGCTTGATGATTTTTTGTGCCGTCGAAGCCAGCGGCGGGATCTCGATGGTGGCTTCCAGTCGTTGCTGAATGCGTCGCGCCGTGAAGGCCTGGACGGCCTGGGTGATTTCCTCGCGGTCGTCGTCGGGGCGGTCGAGGTTCGGACGGATGCTGGTTAGTGCCTCACCGAAGCGGGCGGCGCTGGCCTTGCTCAGCAGGGTCTTGAAATCGTCGCAGGCGATTTCCAGCAGCAAGCCCGGCACGCCCGAATTGATTAGCAACTTGGGTTCGCGCAGCAAGCTGTCTTCGTAAAGGCACGGTGCCGCAGTGAGCGAAGGCAGGCCGGGCAACAGGCCCAGGTTGTGCTTACCGAGCAGGCGCTCCAGGCGCTCAGGCGAAACCGCAGTGAGGCGGCGGCCGGTGAGCTCGGCGAGGCGATTGAGGTCCAGCAGCTGGCTTTGCGGGAACAGCACCATGAGCGAGCCGACGGCATCGTCCAGCAGCACTGCCTGCACTTTGCGCGCAGCATTCAGGCCGTGGTGGTCGAGGACTTCATCAAAGGCTATGTCCAGCTTGCCCAGCAGCAGCCGAACTGCAGACGTAGCGTGCGGGGTTTCGGGAGCGAGGGCAGCGTCGATCATGGTTTGGATCCGTTCTCAAACAGTTGCAAGAGTATAACCATCATGTTTAACACGGTGGTCCGGAAACTGCGACGGTGCTCACACTTGGCCGTATTGCTGCCCATGACGCAACCAGCGATCCAGCAACGGGCTGACGTGATCCGGCCACCGCTCAAGCAGGGCCTGCGCCGCGTCGCGCACGGCGGGAAGCAGGTCGGCATCGCGCATCAAATCGGCGACCTTGAACTGCAGCAAGCCGGTCTGGCGGGTGCCGAGCATTTCGCCGGGGCCGCGTAGCTCAAGGTCTTTTTCGGCGATGACAAAGCCATCGTTGGTTTCGCGCATGATGCCCAGGCGCTGGCGGCCGATCTGCGACAGCGGCGGGTGATACAGCAGCACGCAGTGGCTGGCGGCGCTGCCCCGGCCGACTCGACCGCGCAACTGATGAAGTTGCGCGAGCCCCAGGCGCTCGGGGTTTTCAATGATCATCAGGCTGGCGTTCGGTACGTCGACGCCCACTTCAATTACCGTGGTCGCCACCAGCAACTGCAGGTTGCCGGCCTTGAATTCGGCCATGACTGCGGCTTTTTCCACAGGCTTCATGCGCCCGTGAATCAACCCGACCTTGAGCTCGCCGAGGGCGGCGGTGAGGTCTTCGTAAGTGGTTTCGGCGGCCTGGCAGGTCAACTCTTCCGATTCTTCGATCAGGGTGCAGACCCAGTAGGCCTGCCGGCCTTCGGCGCAGGCGCCACGAACCCGCTCGATCACTTCCACGCGCCGGGTGTCAGTGATCAACACAGTGTTTACCGGAGTGCGCCCGGGAGGCAGTTCGTCGAGGATCGATGTGTCGAGGTCGGCGTAGGCGCTCATGGCCAAGGTACGCGGAATCGGCGTGGCGGTCATGATCAGCTGGTGCGGGCACATGCGTCCCCCTACGCCTTTCTGCCGCAGTGCCAGGCGTTGCTGCACACCGAATCGATGCTGTTCGTCGATGATCACCAGTGCCAGGTTCTTGAACTGCACTTCGTCCTGGAACAATGCGTGGGTGCCCACCACCATTGGGGTGCCGCTGGCGATCTGCTCCAGCGCAGCCACGCGATTTTTGCCCTTGAGCTTGCCGGCCAGCCACGCGACTTCGATGCCCAGCGGTTCGAGCCAGCGCTTGAAGGTGATGAAATGCTGCTCGGCGAGGATCTCGGTGGGGGCCATCAGCGCGACCTGATAGCCAGCTTCCAGTGCCTGCAAGGCGGCCAGGGCGGCGACTACGGTTTTGCCCGCGCCAACGTCACCCTGGATCAGTCGCAGCATGGGCTCGGGCTGGCTGAGGTCGTAGGCGATTTCATTGCCAACTCGTTGCTGGGCCCCGGTCGGCGCGAAGCCGAGATTGGCCAGGTACCTGGCCGGCAGTTTTGTCGCCTTGGGCATCGCCGGTGCGCGCAGCGAGCGCATGCTTTCGCGCAGGCGCTGCTGGGACAGTTGATGGGTCAGCAATTCTTCGAAGGCCAGCCGGTGCTGGGCCCAGTGATGCCCTAGCGCGAGTTCGTCGACATCGGCATCGGCGGGCGGGTGATGCAGGTAGCGGATCGCGTCGGCCAGCGGGGCGAGTTGATAGTCCCGGGCCAGTTCGGTCGGCAGCCAGTCGGGCAGGCTGCTGGGTCCCAGCAGCGTCAGGGTCTGCATGCACAGTTGGCGCAAACGCTGCTGGGTCAGGCCTTCGGTGAGCGGGTAGACCGGGGTCAGGGTTTCATCGACCGGCGGCGGCTCGTCACCGGTGATGGCGCGATACTCCGGGTGGTAGATCTCCAGCCCCGAGGCACCAGGCCGCGCTTCGCCGTAACAGCGAATCCGTGTGCCACGCTTGAGACCTTCTTTCTGGGCGTTGCTGAAATGGTAGAAGCGCAGGCTGAGTCCACCCGTTCCATCCTGCAGCCGAACGACCAGGCTGCGGCGGCGGCCCATGACCACATCGGCACCGCTGACGGTACCTTCGATCACGGCGTCCTGGCCAGGGCGCAAGTGGCCGATCGGGACTACGCGAGTGCGGTCCTGATAACGCAATGGCAGGTGAAACAGCACGTCCTGGAGGTTCTCCAGGCCGACCTTGGCGAGCTTCTCGGCCATGGCTTCCCCAACGCCCTTGAGTGCCGTCACCGACACTTGCGACAACTCGGTCATGGCCGCGGCTTAGCCGGCAACGACCGGCGCTGGCGGCTTGGCGACCGAGCACAGGCGAATCGAGTCAGCGAGGATCTCAATCGCTTTGGGACGTGGAAAGCTGGCGCGCCAGGCGATGGCTACCGTGCGGAAAGGCACCGGTGGCGTCAGTGGGCGCACTTCGAGCACGCCGGGAGCGTAGTGGTGACTGTCCACGGCCGAGAGCGGCAGGATCGAAATGCCCAGGCCGGAGGCGACCATATGGCGGATGGTTTCCAGGGAGCTGGATTCGACGGTGGTGTGTTTGGCGCCGTCCTTGCCATTGGCCAGGGTCGGGCAGGCTTCCAGCACCTGGTCGCGGAAGCAGTGACCTTCGCCAAGCAGCAGCAGGCTCTTGTCGTTGAGCAGGGCGGCGTCGATGGATTCTTTTTGCGTCCATGGGTGCTGAGCCGGCATCAGGACGTAGAACGGCTCGTCGTAGAGCTGCAGGGTCAGCACGTCGGCTTCGTTGAACGGCAGGGCGATGATGATCGCGTCGAGCTCACCGTTGCGCAGCTTGTCGCGCAGGATGTGGGTGAAGTTTTCTTCGATGTACAACGGCATCTGCGGGGCGACCCGGTGCAGTTGTGGAATCAGGTGCGGAAACAGGTAGGGCCCGACGGTGTAGATGGCGCCGACTTTTAGTGGGGCCGTCAGCTGGTTCTTGCCGGCCTGGGCCAGTTCACGGATGCCTTGTGCCTGCTCCAGCACTTTCTGCGCCTGGGCGACAATGCCTTCGCCGACTGGCGTGAGGCGCACGGCACTTTTGCTGCGCTCGAAAATCAGCACACCGAGTTCGTCTTCAAGCTTTTTCACGCCCACCGACAAGGTCGGTTGACTGACGTGGCAACGCTCGGCGGCATGGCCGAAGTGCTGCTCTTGGGCGAGAGTAACGATGTAGCGTAATTCTGTGAGGGTCATAGCAGGCGTCCATGAAGTTGCGCGCCAAGCATACCGGCTGCAATCGATAGACGCACGTTATGTAGGAGCGAGCTTGCTCGCGAAAAACCTGAGACCGCTGTGGGGTGTCAGTCTTCAAGCG
Source organism: Pseudomonas sp. HY13-MNA-CIBAN-0226 (assembly GCF_040310305.1). Taxonomy (NCBI): domain Bacteria; kingdom Pseudomonadati; phylum Pseudomonadota; class Gammaproteobacteria; order Pseudomonadales; family Pseudomonadaceae; genus Pseudomonas; species Pseudomonas sp. HY13-MNA-CIBAN-0226. The sequence goes on along the minus strand of NZ_JBEOPS010000001.1, from coordinate 446,065 downwards.
TTATCGTTCGATTCCATCGCGAGCAAGCTCGCTCCTACAGGGTTTCAGGGTTGCTTAGCGGCGACCCTTTTCCAGCGAGTAGACGAAAGGTGCATAGAGTTCAATCGGGCCGTTTTTCACCATGTCCGCGGGTGGCTTGGGCAGCGGTTGGGCGCGGCGGATCATTTCCAGAGTAGCGCGATCCAGATCGGCATTGCCGGATGCACCCACCAGTTCGAATGACAACACGTTGCCTTCAGCATCTACCACGAACCGCAGGCGGTTAACGCCGGTCTTGCCCCTGGCCTGAGCGCTGGCCGGGTACTTTTTGTACTTGGCCAGGTGAGCGAGCAGGGTGTTTTGCCAGCTGGCCTTGGCCGCTTGCTGCGCCGGTGATGGTCCAGGTGCCGGTTGTGCGGATTTTTCCGTGGGTGCCTGGGTCGGTTGAGCGTCAGCCGGTTTTTCCTCGGAAGGCTTCTCCTTCGGCGGTTCCGGTTTCTTCTCCACAGGCTTTGGCGGTTGCGGCTTGGGCTTGGGTTTTACCGGCTTGGGTACGGTGATCTCGGCCTTAGGCGCTTCAGCCAGTTTCGGGATCGGCAGTTCTTCCACCGGTGCCGGTGGTTGTGGCGGCGTTATCACCTTCGGCGGGGCCGGTGGTGGCGGGGCCGGTACTGGCGCCAACTCGACCATCATTGCCTGGGGCGGCAATGGGATCGGCTGGCGCGAGGTCCAGTTCAGTGCCAGCGCGATGGCCAGCGCGTGCACGCCCAGCACCACGGCCAGGCTCCCGCTGTAACGCGTCAGCTTATGGCGCGTCGTGATCATTTTTTGGCTGCCGTCTCAAGACCCACCAGGCCAACCTTCAGGTAACCGGCGGCGCGCAGGGCGTCCATCACGCTCATCAGGTCGCCGTAGTCCACGCCCTTGTCGGCCTGGAAGAAGATGGTCGTGTCTTTTTTGCCTTTGGTCCGGGCGTCCAGAGTGGCACCCAGTGCTTCGGCCTTCACTTCGTCTTCGCCCAGGAACAGGCGTTGATCCGCCTTGACGCTGAGGAACACCGGTTTTTCCGGCCTCGGTGCCGGTTTTGCGCTGGAGGCTGGCAGGTCGACCTTGATGTCCACGGTAGCCAGGGGAGCGGCCACCATGAAGATGATCAGCAGCACCAGCATCACGTCGATAAACGGCGTGACGTTGATTTCGTGGTTCTCGGCCAGATCGTCGTCTGCGCCTTCTTTCAAATGCAAGCCCATGGCTGATTACCCTACTTTGACCACGTGGGGTTGCGCGGAGCGCTCGGTGGTCGGCAGGTGATCGAGGTCGCGGCTGACCAGCAGCAGGACTTCAGCCGAGGCATCCGAAACTTGTGCCTTGTAACCGGCGATGGAGCGGGCGAAGACGTTGTAGATCACGACCGCCGGAATCGCTGCCACCAGGCCCAATGCCGTGGCCAGCAGGGCTTCAGCGATGCCGGGTGCCACTACTGCAAGGTTGGTGGTCTGGGTTTTGGCGATGCCGATGAAGCTGTTCATGATGCCCCACACGGTGCCGAACAGGCCGACGAATGGCGCGGTGGAACCGATGGTGGCAAGCACGCCGGTGCCGCTGCTCATGTTGCGACCGCAGGCCGCGACCAGGCGCTCAAGGCGAAACGCGACGCGCTCCTTGATACCTTCTTTTTCGCGGCTGTTGACCGACAGGCGCATCTCTTCCAGGGCGTCATGCACCAGTACATTGGCGAGCGTGCCTGGCTTGGTCGCCGTGGCGCTGGCTTCCTTGAGTGTGGTGGCCTTTTTCAGGTGGGCGATTTCACTGCGCAGACGACGCTTGGCGCCCATCAGCTCGAAACCCTTGGCGATCCAGATGGTCCAGGTGATGATCGACGCGATGGCCAGGCCTATCATCACGATTTTCACGATGATGTCGGCGTTCTGGTACATGCCCCATGGCGACAGGTCGTGGGCCATGCCCAAGGTGTTGTCGGCTTCAAGTACTTCCGGAGCGTCTGCGGCGGTGGCGTCTAATGCCTGGGCCGGGTCGGTGACAACCGGTGTGGTGGCCGGGGCAGCGGGGGCCGGCGCGGCGGCAGGTGCCTCGGCGGCTGCCGGGGTTGCAGGCGCCTGGGCGTCGGCGTAAGCAGCAGTCGGGACCAGCATTACGCTGAGCAACAGTGCAGCCATTGCGCTCCAGGCGCGAGGTCGTTTGGTTGGCGAAGCGGGAGATTGATTGCGTGTCATGCTGGCCGGACCTGAGAGAGAAAGACGGTAAATGTTCTTCCAGGCCTCGCGAGGCCGAGAACAAAAGTGGCGGGTATTATTGCAAGTAATTCTTGTTAACAAAAGTAATAGAGTATCTTTTTTTCCTGCATTACTAGCCGCTCGTCCTTTGCCGACGCTAGTCTGTGCCTTTGCCAGAGGAGTTTTCTGATGTCCGCGCCTTCTGTTTTGATTGCCGGTTGCGGCGATGTGGGTAGCCGCCTGGCCACGCAATTGCTGGCTCGCGGCTGGGAAGTTCATGGTCTGCGTCGGGATGTTTCGCGTTTGCCTGAGGGCGTGATTGGCGTGGCCGGTGACTTGTTTAACGAAGACTGCCCGGCGACCTGGCCGATTGGTGCGGTGGATTACCTGGTGTATTGCGCCGCGGCCACCGATCACGATGAGGCGGGCTACCGCGCTGCTTACGTGCAGGGTTTGCAGAATGTGCTGAGCTGGCTGGACGACTATGGACAGGTGCCTGATCGACTGCTGTTCGTTTCCAGCAGCAGTGTTTATGGCCAGCAGGACGGGGACTGGGTCGACGAAACGTCACCCACCGTGGCTGGCGGTTATTCCGGCCGGCTGATGCTGGAGGCGGAGCAAGTAGCGCTCCAGAGCGGCATTCCCGCGAGTGTCGTGCGCCTGACCGGTATTTATGGTCCGGGCCGTGAGTGGCTGCTGACTCAGGTTCGTCGCGGCTATCGCGTAGCGATCGACCCGCCGTTGTATGGCAACCGGATCCACGCCGACGATGCGGCGGGGTTGCTGGCGTTTCTGCTGGAACAGGATCAGCAGGGTGTGGGGCTCGATGATATCTATATCGGTGTCGATGACTCACCGGCGCCGCTTGCCGAGGTGGTGGGCTGGTTGCGCGAGTATCTGGGTGTGACCGAATGGGCCGACGATGCGAGCGTGCGTCGGGCGGGGAGCAAGCGGTGCAGTAATGCGCGAGCGAAAGCTCTGGGCTGGGAGCCGAAGTACCCGAGTTATCGTGAGGGGTATGCGGCGATTCTTGAGGGTCGCTGCTGACTTTGTGGGAGCTGGCTTGCTGGCGAATGCGCTGGATCAGGCAATGGGTTCATTGGCTGGACGGACGCTATCGCCAGCAAGCCGGCTCCTGCAAGGTTTCGCGGTGTTACTGCTTTTCGAGCAACCACTTGCGCTCGCCCGGTGTGAACTGGGGCATCTCGTCTTCCCTGGCAGTGTTGGTGGCCTGGAAAATCTCCATTTCCTTGCCCTTGCGCGCAAAAATCCAGGTGTTGCCCTGGCCATTCTGTTGCAGCCACATGTTGTCGTTGCCGCCGCTCATCGACGCGCAATCACCCGCCAGGCAAAGGGCGTAGCGATCAGCGCCGGGCAGGCCGGCCACTTGGCCATCGGCCTGGAACTGCACGGTATTGCCTTCCCCTGGGCCACTGACGACTTGCCAGCTGCCACCCATGTAGGCGGTATACAGCGCACGCTCGAAACTGGCGCCCAGCGGTGCGCCTTCCGGCACGGGGATCACCGCGCGGTCAAAGACCTGCTCGGGTTCATTGTCGCTGGCGGCCTGGCTCAGTTGCTTGCCGTCACGCTTGAGCTCGCTGGCAGAGCTGCCATAAAAATCGACTTTCCAGGCGCCGGACTCTTCGCCGAGCAACTTGCCGTCGACGTTCTCGAAACCGTTGGTGTAGCGAGCCTGTGCGGCCCTGGTGTTAACGTCCCATTCCAGATTCGGGCCATAAGCCTGGAGCGCTTCACGTAATGGGCTGCCTTTGGCGGCTGCATCGATGGCCACCTGATTGATCCAGGTGCCGCTGATGTCACGATCGGCAGGGTTGCTGGCACATCCGCCCAGGAACAGGGCGACCAGCGAGAGGGCTAGCGCATGGCGCATGGTGGAATCCTTTCAGAACGCTATCTTTACGACATCAGCGGCGCAGCCTTGGGAGGCTGCGCCAGATGCATTACTCGATGACCAGAATGGCATCCATTTCAACCTGCGAACCCTTTGGCAGGGCGGCCACGCCAATGGCGGCGCGGGCAGGGTAAGGCTGCTCGAAGTACTTGCCCATGATCTCGTTGACCTTGGCAAAGTGGCTCAGGTCGGTCAGGAAGATGTTCAGCTTGACGATGTCCTTGAACGAACCGCCCGCTGCTTCAGCGACAGACTTCAGGTTCTCGAATACCTGGATGGTCTGGGCTTCGAAGCCTTCAACCAGTTCCATGGTTTTTGGGTCCAGCGGAATTTGACCCGACATGTAGACGGTGTTGCCAGCCTTGATCGCCTGGGAGTATGTGCCGATGGCAGCCGGGGCCTTGTCGCTGGTGATAACAGTCTTGGTCATGAATGACTCCTTGTAATAGGTGGGCTTAGGCGCGCATGCGGGTGATGCGAATCACCCCGGTCAATGCGCGCAGTTTCTTGATCACACGGGCCAGGTGCACGCGGTCGTGAACGCTGACCACCAGTTGGACCACGCTGATGCGACCATCGCGTTCGTCCATGCTGATTTTCTCGATATTGCCGTCGGCCGCGTTGACGCTGCTGGCCAGCAGCGCGATCAGGCCGCGCTGGTGTTCCAGCTCGACGCGCAGCTCGACGTTGAATTCCCCGGTGACATCCTTGGCCCACGAAAGCTGGATGCATTTTTCCGGGTTATGGCGGATTTCGCTGATGTTGCGGCAGTTGTCCAGGTGCACGACCATGCCTTTGCCCGCCGAAAGGTGACCGACAATCGGGTCGCCCGGGATCGGCGTGCAGCACTTGGCATAGCTGAGTACCAGGCCTTCGGTGCCGCGAATCGCCAGCGGGCCTTCCGGGCTTGGCAATTGCTCGCCTTCGCCTAGCAGGCGTCGGGCGACTACGTAAGCCATGCGATTGCCCAGGCCGATGTCTTCGAGCAGGTCTTCGATCAGTTCGAGACGGTACTCGGTGAGCATCGCCTTGACCCGTTCGGCCGGGACTTTTTCCAGCGAGCTGTCGAAGCCGTTGAGTACCTTGTTCAGCAGGCGTTCGCCCAGGCTGATGGATTCGGAGCGGCGTTGCAGTTTCAGCGCATGGCGGATGTGCGTTCGCGCCTTGCCGGTGACCACGAAATTGAGCCACGCCGGATTCGGCCGAGCGCCGGGAGCACTGACGATCTCGACCGTGGAGCCGCTTTGCAGCGGTTCGGACAGCGGTGCGAGACGACGATTGATCCGGCAGGCAATGCAGCTGTTACCCACGTCGGTGTGCACCGCGTAGGCGAAGTCGACCGCCGTGGAGCCTTTGGGCAACTCCATGATCCGGCCTTTGGGCGTGAACACGTAGACCTCGTCCGGGAACAGGTCGATCTTCACGCTCTCGATGAATTCCAGCGAGTTGCCGGCGCGTTGCTGCATCTCCAGCACGCCCTTGACCCACTGCCGCGCGCGGGCGTGAGTGCCTTTTGGCTGCTCGTCGCCGCTGGATTTGTACAGCCAATGGGCAGCGATGCCGTTGTTGGCCATCTCTTCCATTTCGCGGGTGCGGATCTGGATCTCGATTGGTACGCCATGCATGCCGAACAGCGTCGTGTGCAGCGACTGATAACCGTTGGCCTTGGGAATCGCGATGTAGTCCTTGAAGCGTCCAGGCAGCGGTTTGTACAAATTATGAACAGCACCCAGCACGCGGTAGCAGGTATCCACCTTGTCGACGATGATCCGGAACGCATACACGTCCATGATCTCGTTGAAGGCCCGACGCTTGCCGCGCATTTTCTTGTAGATGCCATAAAGGTGTTTCTGGCGGCCGCTGACTTCGCCCTGAATCTCGTCGATCGCCAGGCAATGGCTCAGCGACTCTTCGATCTTGTTGACGATTTCCTTGCGATTGCCCCGGGCGCGCTTGACCGCCTGGTAGATCCGCGCAGAACGCATCGGGTGCATGGCCTTGAAGCCGAGATCTTCGAATTCTATGCGGATGGCGTGCATGCCCAGCCGATTGGCAATGGGTGCATAGATTTCCAGGGTTTCCTTGGCGATGCGCCGGCGTTTTTCGCCGGACAGCACTTCCAGCGTGCGCATGTTGTGCAGGCGGTCGGCCAGCTTGACCAGGATGACGCGGATGTCCCGAGCCATGGCCATGGCCATCTTCTGGAAGTTTTCCGCCTGGGCTTCAGCTTTGGTCTCGAAGTTCATCTGGGTCAGTTTGCTGACCCCATCGACCAGTTCGGCCACGGTTTCGCCGAACTGCGCTTGCAGCGCTTCCTTGGCAATACCGGTGTCTTCGATCACGTCATGCAGCATGGCCGCCATCAGGCTCTGATGGTCCATATGCATGTCGGCAAGAATATTCGCCACCGCGAGGGGGTGCGTGACGTACGCCTCGCCACTGCGTCGGCGTTGGCCGTCGTGGGCTTGTTCGGCGTAGAAATACGCTCGGCGGACCAGGTTGACCTGGTCCTTGCCGAGATAGGTCGATAAGCGATCGGCGAGGGCGTCTATGCTCGGCATGATGACTCCTGCCGTTCGCTGTGACCCTGCGCCGTGCTACGTCGACCAGGCATAGGCTTAGACGGCCTCGTTGGACTCGTCCTCGAACGCTGCGAACAGCGGTTCGTCTTCGACGATTTCAGCGTTGGCAATGAACTCGTAGCTCATCAGGCCTTCCGCGATTTCACGCAGGGCTACAACGGTAGGCTTGTCGTTTTCCCACTGGACCAGAGGCTCTTTGCCGCCGGTGGCCAGTTGACGGGCACGCTTGGTGGACAGCATGACCAGCTCAAAGCGGTTTTCCACGTGGTTCAGGCAGTCTTCAACGGTTACGCGGGCCATGGTATTCCTCGGAGCGAATGCAATATGCGCGCTGCCCGGTTGGGCGAGCGGACTCAACAGTTTAAAAAATCACCAGCGTTTAGGGAAGCGCTGATTTTTTGACCAAGCTCTTCAACGCGCTGCAAGTGCCAATGTAAAGCCCCCGCAGCGGTTTTGGGAAGAGCTGTTTAGCCGAGCAATTCGGCCAAAAGTTTTCCATTGCGCTGCTGCTGACGCTTCTGATGCAGCTGGTTGGCACGGAAAATCGCTTTCAAATCGTCCAGCGCATGGGCGAAATTGTCGTTAATGATGAGGTAGTCATATTCCACGTAGTGGCTCATCTCGCTGACGGCTTCACGCATCCGCCCATCAATGATCTCGTCACTGTCCTGGCCGCGATTGGTCAGGCGCTGGTGCAAGGCCTCCAGGGAGGGCGGCAGGATGAAGATCGAGCGCGCCTGGGGCATCAATTTGCGCACTTGTTCGGCGCCTTGCCAGTCGATCTCCAGAATCAGGTCGTGACCTGCGTCCAGGGTTTGCTGCAGATGGCTCTGCGAGGTGCCATAGAGATTGCCGAACACTTCGGCGCGCTCCAGGAAGTCACCATGTTCACCCATCTTCACGAATGCTTCGCGCGAGACGAAGTGATAGTTCACGCCGTCCACTTCACCCGGGCGCATGGCGCGGGTGGTGTGGGAGACGGAGACGCGGATAGCCTGGTCGGCGTCGGTGAGGGCCTTGACCAGGCTGCTCTTGCCCGCGCCCGAAGGGGCGGAAATGATGTACAGGGTGCCGGTGCTGTGGGTCATGTCAGGGGTAGCCTTACTCAATATTCTGCACTTGTTCGCGCATCTGCTCGATCAACACTTTGAGGTTGACCGCAGCCTGCGTGCTGCGCGGGTCGAAGGCCTTGGAGCCTAATGTGTTGGCCTCGCGGTTGAGTTCCTGCATCAGGAAGTCCAGGCGCCGACCGGCCGCGCCACCGGATTTGAGCACCCGGCGAACTTCGATGATGTGAGTGCTCAAGCGGTCCAGTTCTTCGGCCACGTCGCTCTTTTGAGCGAGCATGACCATTTCCTGCTCCAGGCGCTGAGGGTCCATCTCGGCTTTCATGTCGGCGAAGCGATCGAGGACTTTCTGGCGCTGGGTGGCGAGCATCTGCGGGACCAGTTCGCGCAGGGTCACGACGTCGCCTTCAATCGCGCTCAGGCGTTCGTTGATCAAGCGTGCCAATTCCGCGCCTTCGCGCTCACGGCCAGCCTTGAGTTCCTTGAGGCCTTCGTTGAACAGCGCCAGTGCCTCGGCGTTCAACGCTTGCGGGTCGTTCGCGTTGCCCACCAGCACGCCGGGCCAGGCCAGCACTTCCAGCGGGTTCAGCGCCGCCGGATTCTTGATCAGGCCGGCGATGGTCTCGGCGGCGGCAACCAGTTGGGCGGCGCGCTCGCGATCCACTTGCAGGGGTTTATCGGTGTTTTCTTCGGTGAAGCGCAGGGTGCACTCCAGCTTGCCCCGGGACAGGCCCTGTCGCAGCGACTCGCGGACCGAACCTTCGAGGTCGCGGAACGACTCCGGCAGGCGCAGATGCGGTTCCAGGTAGCGGCTGTTGACCGAGCGCAGCTCCCAGCTCAGGGTACCCTGGGTGCCGGCTTTTTCGACGCGGGCGAAAGCGGTCATGCTGTGCACCATGGAGGTACCTCGCAATGCAGATCCCAGCATTACCCAGGACCCGCTATCTATGAATTTAAGCCGACAGGCAGCAAAGGCGCAGGATTGTAGCGCAGTGGGGCGTATGCGCCCAAACACACCGCGTGACAAAGAGCTGCAGGCCGTCGGTAAAGCACTGTTCTAAGCTTGAGTCAGTGCCTCAATCGTCGGGCGGATTTTTTAGAAGTGCCCACGCCCGGCGCACGGCTCTATAATGCTCGGCAGTTTTCCGTCCCCAGTACAGGTATTCCCTATGAAACGTCCAAGTGGTCGCGCTGCCGATCAGCTCCGCTCGATCCGCATTACCCGCAACTACACCAAACACGCCGAGGGTTCTGTGCTGGTCGAGTTTGGTGATACCAAGGTCATCTGCACGGTCAGCGTCGAAAACGGCGTGCCGCGCTTCCTCAAGGGTCAGGGCCAAGGCTGGCTGACCGCCGAATACGGCATGCTGCCACGGGCCACTGGCGAACGTAACCAGCGTGAAGCGAGCCGCGGCAAACAAGGCGGTCGCACCCTGGAGATCCAGCGTCTGATCGGTCGCTCGCTGCGCGCTTCGCTGGACATGTCCAAGCTGGGCGACGTGACCCTGTACGTCGATTGCGACGTCATCCAGGCCGACGGTGGCACTCGCACCGCCTCCATCACCGGCGCTATGGTCGCGCTGGTCGATGCCCTGAAAGTCATCAAGAAACGCGGCGGCCTCAAGGGTGGCGACCCGCTCAAGCAGATGATCGCTGCCGTTTCGGTTGGCATGTACCAGGGCGAGCCTGTGCTCGACCTCGACTACCTGGAAGACTCGGCTGCCGAGACCGACCTGAACGTGGTAATGACCAGCACCGGTGGCTTCATCGAGGTGCAGGGCACTGCTGAAGGCGCGCCATTCCAGCCAGAAGAGTTGAACGCTATGCTGGAACTGGCGAAGAAAGGCATGACCGAAATTTTCGAACTGCAGAAAGCTGCACTGGCCGACTGATCGGACCCGTTCCCAGCAAGGAGGACGTCATGAGTGACGAACAACAGCTGCTTCCCGTCCCGAGCAAGGAAGTTCGGCAATGGGCGATGTTTTGTCACCTGTCCGCCCTGCTGGGGATATGGATTCCATTTGGCACGCTCATCGGCCCGCTGATTCTTTGGCAGATGAAGCGTGAAATGGACCCGTTCGTCGATGCGCAGGGCAAGGAGGCGCTGAACTTCCAGATCACCGTCGCCATTGCATCGGCTATCTGTTTCCTGTTGATGGTGGTGATTGTCGGGTTCTTCCTGTTGGGGCTGGTGGCAATCGGTGCCTTGGTGCTGACGATCATTGCTGGCGTCAAAGCCAATGAAGGGCTGCCTTACCGGTATCCGTTTACCTGGCGCTTGATCAAATAACGATCAACACAGCTCCCACATTGAAAATCATTGCGCACAAAAAAGCCGACATCGCTGTCGGCTTTTTTGTGTCTGCGAAACGACGCCTAGATAGTCAGCGTCCAGTCGTAGTCCACGATCAGCGGTGCGTGCTGCGAGAACCGTGGCTGACGCGGCAGGCGTGCGCTGCGTACGAAGCGGCGTAGGCCCGGGGTCAGCAGTTGGTAGTCGAAACGCCAGCCGAGGTTGAGCATTTCAGCTTGTTCGTTGTCCGGCCACCAGCTGTACTGGTCGCCTTCGCGGCTGACTTCGCGCAGGGCGTCGACATAACCCATGTTACCGACAATCTCGTCCATCCAGGCACGCTCAGGCGCCAGGAAACCCGGGGATTGCTGGCTGTCGCGCCAGTTCTTGATATCCAGCTTTTGTTGCGCCACGTACAGCGAGCCACAATAAATGTACTCGCGACGTTTGCGCCGCTGTTTATCCAGATAACGGGCGAAATCGTCCATTAGCTTGAACTTCTGGTTCAAGTCTTCATCGCCGTTCTGCCCCGAAGGGAGCAGCAAGGTCGCGATGCTGACCTTGTCGAAATCGGCTTGCAGGTAGCGCCCGTAGCGGTCGGCTGTCTCGAAACCGAGACCGCTGATGACTGCCTTCGGCTGCAACCGCGAATACAAAGCCACGCCACCCTGGGCGGGAACTTCGGCTTCGCAGGCATAAAGGAAGTAGCCATCCAGTTGGAAGGCTGGATCGTCCAGTTCAAAGGCGGAGGCGCGGGTGTCCTGCAGGCAGATGACGTCGGCATTCTGTGCTTGCAGCCAACTGAGCAACCCTCGCTCCACTGCAGCCTGAATACCATTGACGTTCACACTGATGATCCGCATAAATGGCCCCAAAAATCGCGTGCGTGTATGATACACGGCGTCAACCTAATTAGCTAAATCCGTGGTATTTGGGGTTTTTTTCATGCAAGCGTATCAGCGCGATTTCATTCGTTTTGCCATCGATCGCGGCGTTTTGCGCTTCGGCGAGTTCACCCTGAAGTCCGGGCGCACCAGTCCTTACTTCTTCAATGCCGGCCTGTTCAATTCGGGTTCGGCCCTGGCGCAGCTGGGTCGTTTCTATGCGGCGGCCATCATCGAGAGCGGCATTTCGTTCGACGTGCTGTTCGGTCCGGCCTACAAGGGCATCCCTTTGGCGGCCACGACTGCCGTGGCCCTGGCCGAGCACTATGACCGTGACCTGCCATGGTGCTTTAACCGCAAGGAAGCCAAGGCTCACGGCGAAGGCGGTAGCCTGGTCGGCGCGCCATTGACGGGCGAAGTGCTGATCATCGACGACGTGATCACCGCAGGCACCGCGATCCGCGAAGTGATGCAGATCATCGCTTCCCAGGACGGTGCCAAGGCGGCCGGCGTATTGATTGCGCTGAACCGTCAGGAGCGGGGCAATGGTGAGTTGTCAGCGATTCAGGAAGTTGAGCGTGACTTCGGTATTGCGGTGATCAGCATCGTTTCGCTGAACCAGGTGCTGGAGTTTTTGGCGGACGACCCGCAGCTCAAGCAGCATTTGCCAGCCGTTGAAGCGTACCGCGCCCAATTCGGCGTATAGCGCAGTTCCTACAGAGGGTTCTACAAATTCCAGCAGGGATTGCAGGCAAAAAAAGACCCCGTTCAATCAGGTTGAACGGGGTCTTTTTTTATGCGCGATCGCTTACGGACGCTTGCGATTGCTGATCAGAGTGCCCACGCCAGTATCGGTGAAGATCTCCAGCAGGATGGCATTCGGCACCCGGCCGTCGATGATCAGCGAACTGCCGACCCCGCCCTGGACTGCTTCCAGCGCACAGCGAATCTTCGGCAGCATGCCACCGTAGATCGTGCCGTCCGCGATCAGCTCGTCGACCTGTTGGGTTGTCAGGCCGGTGAGGACCGTGCCCGATTTATCCATCAGGCCCGCGATGTTGGTCAGCAGCATCAGCTTCTCGGCCTTCAGCGCTTCGGCCACCTTGCCGGCCACCAGGTCAGCGTTGATGTTGTAAGACTCGCCGTTGGCACCGACGCCGATAGGGGCGATCACCGGGATGAAATCGCCTTTGACCAGCAGGTTCAGCAAGTCGGTGTTAATCCCGACGACTTCGCCTACCTGGCCGATATCGATGATTTCCGGTTGGGTCATTTCCGGCGTCTGGCGGGTGACGGTGAGTTTCTTCGCACGAATCAGCTCGGCGTCTTTACCGGTCAGGCCGATAGCGCTGCCGCCATGACGGTTGATCAGATTGACGATGTCCTTGTTGACCTGCCCGCCGAGGACCATCTCCACCACGTCCATGGTTTGCGCGTCGGTCACGCGCATGCCATCGATGAAGTGGCTCTCGATCGACAGACGCTTGAGCAGATCGCCGATTTGCGGGCCGCCGCCATGTACGACCACCGGGTTGATACCTACGGCTTTCATCAGCACGATGTCGCGGGCGAAGCCGGTTTTCAGCTCCTCGCTCTCCATCGCGTTGCCGCCGTATTTGATCACCAGCGTCTTGCCGACATAGCGGCGGATGTAAGGCAGCGCTTCGGACAGGACCTTGGCGGTATTGGCGGCGGCTTCGCGTTCGAGGGTCATTCAGGGCTCCGGCACTTCGATAAATGGCGCTTCAATAAATCAAAACGGTAGTTGGAGATCAGGTGCAACACGCTTCAGTTGGACTTTGAATACGTCCTTGATGCGCTGCAGTTCAGCCTCGTCATCGGCCTCGAAGCGCAGCACCAGCACCGGTGTGGTATTGGATGCGCGCACCAGGCCCCAGCCTTTGGCGTAGTCGACTCGCACGCCGTCGATGGTGGTCAGGTCGGCGCCTTCACCCCACTTCGCGTCGTGCAATGCATCAATGATGCTGAATTTGCTCTCTTCGGTCACATGGATATTGATTTCAGGCGTGGAAATATCGTTCGGGAAGGTCGCGAACAGCTCTTCCGCCGTGGATTTTTCCTTGCTGAGGATCTCCAGCAGACGCGCGGCGCTGTAGATGCCGTCGTCAAAGCCGAACCAGCGCTCCTTGAAGAAGATGTGCCCGCTCATTTCACCGGCCAACAGGGCGCCGGTTTGTTTCATTTTCTTTTTGATCAACGAATGACCGGTCTTCCACATTAACGGACGACCGCCATATTCCTTGATCAGCGGGGTCAGGCGACGGGTGCATTTGACGTCGAAGATGATCTCGGCGTCCGGGTTGCGCTCCAGCACGTCGCGGGCAAACAGCATCAGCAGGCGGTCCGGATAGACGATGCTGCCGGTGTTGGTCACTACGCCAACGCGGTCGCCATCGCCATCGAAAGCCAGGCCCAGGTCGGCGTTGGTTTCCTTGACCTTGGCGATCAGGTCTACGAGGTTTTCAGGCTTGCCCGGGTCCGGGTGGTGGTTCGGGAAATTGCCGTCTACTTCGCAGAACAGCGGGATCACTTCGCAGTTCAACGCTTCGATCAGTTGCGGGGCGATCACGCCAGCGGCGCCATTACCGCAGTCCACAACAACTTTCAGGCGGCGGGCCAGCTTGATGTCCTGGACGATTTCGGTGTTGTAGCGATCGAGAATTTCGACCTGGGTGATGCTGCCTTTGCCGCTGGTCAGATTGTTGGTCTTGAGGCGGTCATGCAGGGCCTGGATTTGCTCGTTGGCCAGGGTATCGCCGGCGATGACGATCTTGAAGCCGTTGTAGTTCGACGGGTTATGGCTACCCGTCAGCATTACCCCGGATTTGCCAGCCAGTACGTTGGCTGCGTAGTACAGCGCAGGCGTCGGTACCAGGCCTACGTCGCTGACGTGGCAGCCGCTGTCAGCCAGGCCCTTGATCAATTGTTCGACCAACTCCGGGCCCGACAGGCGCCCATCACGGCCGACCGAAACATTGGGCTCGTTTTGCGCCAGGCTCTGGGCTCCGATGGCGCGACCGAGCCAATAAGCGGTCTCAGCGTTGAGAAATTCCGGGACAGTGCCGCGAATGTCGTAGGCGCGGAAAATGCTGTCGGGGAATTTCGGTGCGACTTGGGCTGGGGTGCTCATCTGTAGGAATGCTCCATCTCGAAAGTGGCTGGACTGGCCTGCGAAATATTCGTTGGCCGGTTCAAACTGAAGGGTATGACGGCGTTTTCCACAGAGAGTTCGTGGTGCGAAAAGGCCATGCCAGCGATTTCAGTGAGCTTTTGGCCGTCCATTGCCTTGGTTTTCTGAGCGATCTGTTGCGCCGATACTGGCGTCAGAACGCTGTACCGTAGGAGCTACCGCAGGCTGCGTGGTCCTTGAGATCAAGAGATCGCAGCCTGGGGCAGCTCCTACGGGGATGTGGCGTCATTCGATCAACGGGTACCGGTATGGCCAAATCCGCCAGCGCCGCGTTCGGTTTCCACGAATTCTTCAACCATTTCGAAGTGCGCCTGAACCACGGGCACCAGAACCAACTGGGCCAGGCGTTCGCCGACCACCATGTTGAAATCGGTCTGGCCGCGGTTCCAGCAGGACACCATCAGGGGGCCCTGGTAGTCGGAGTCGATCAGACCGACCAGATTGCCGAGCACGATGCCGTGCTTATGGCCCAGGCCGGAGCGCGGCAGAATCAGTGCCGCGAGGCCCGGATCGCCGATATAGACGGACAGGCCAGTAGGGATCAGGAGGGTTTCGCCCGGCTTGATGACGGTGTCCTGTTCCAGCATGGCGCGCAGGTCCAGGCCGGCGGAGCCTGGTGTGGCGTACTGCGGCAGCGGAAATTCGGTACCGATGCGGGGGTCGAGGATCTTGGCTTGCAAAGCGTGCATGTAAATTAAACCTGGTTCAGACGTTCGGCGATAAAAGTGATCAGCTGACGAGCAATCTTGCTCTTGCTGGTCTGGGCGAAAAGTGTGGCGTGGAGCTCGCGATCGATCACGCTGCAGGCGTTTTCTTCGCTGTTGAAACCGATGCTCGGGTTCGCAACGTCGTTGGCGACGATCAAATCGAGGTTCTTGTCCTTGAGTTTGCGCGCTGCGTAATCGAGCAGGTGTTCGGTCTCGGCGGCGAAACCGACACTGAAAGGTCGATCGGGGCGGGTGGCAATCGAGGCCAGAATGTCTGGGTTGCGCACCATTTGTAGTAACAAACCGTCGCCGCTCGTAGGATCTTTCTTAAGTTTTTGTGGTGCGACGACCTCGGGTCGGTAGTCCGCTACTGCTGCCGAGGCGATGAACAGGTCGCAGGGGATCGCCGCTTCACAGGCCGCGAGCATGTCGCGGGCGCTGACCACATCGATTCGGGTCACGCGATCGGGGGTTGGCAGGTGCACCGGGCCGGTGATCAGGGTCACCCGAGCCCCCGCTTCGACGGCCGCTTCAGCCAGTGCAAAGCCCATTTTGCCCGAGCTGTGGTTGGTGATGTAGCGCACCGGGTCGATGTTTTCCTGAGTCGGGCCAGCGGTAATCAGCACGTGCTTGCCGGTCAATGCCTGGCGCTGGAAGCAGTCCGCCGCGCACTGTACGAGGTCGTTGGCTTCGAGCATCCGTCCCATGCCGACGTCGCCACAGGCCTGGCTGCCCGAGGCGGGGCCGAAGACTTTCAGGTCGCGGCTTTCCAGAAGTCGCAGGTTGCTCTGGGTCGCAGGGTCACGCCACATGGCCTGGTTCATGGCCGGGGCAACGGCCACCACAGCGTCGGTGGCCAGCACCAGTGTGGTCAGCAAATCATCGGCAATGCCCTGGGCCAGGCGCGCGATCAGGTCCGCCGTGGCGGGGGCGATCAGCACCAGGTCGGCCCATTTGGCCAGTTCGATGTGGCCCATCGCCGCTTCGGCTGCGGGGTCCAGCAGATCCAGGTGCACCGGATGGCCGGACAGGGCCTGCATGGTCAACGGTGTGATGAACTCACTGCCACCACGGGTCATGACCACGCGCACTTCGGCGCCCTGGTCGATCAGTCGGCGAACCAGTTCGGCGCTCTTGTAGGCAGCGATGCCGCCGCCGACGCCCAGAACAATGCGTTTCCGATACAGCCGCTGCATAGGTCAGCCTTTCAATTCGTTGGTGACTGCATGGCGAAACCCCCTCCCCAGGGATGAATTCGCCCGCAAAAAAGATGGGCTAAGATATCACAGCGACCGCTATGGAACAGCGGCGCCCACAGACAGGGAGGTGCTATGAGTATTCGTGATTGGCCGGCGGCCGAGCGACCCCGGGAAAAGCTGCTTGAGCAGGGCTCGGCGAGTCTTTCGGATGCAGAGTTGCTGGCCATATTTTTGAGAACAGGTGCAGCGGGCAAAAGCGCCGTGGACCTCGCGCGTCACCTGTTGGGCAAGTTTGGCAGCCTGCGGGCGTTACTGGAGGCCGATCAGCCGGCGTTCAGTGCGGAATTGGGGCTGGGGCCGGCAAAATTTGCGCAACTGCAGGCGGTGCAGGAAATGAACCGGCGGCATCTGGCGGAACGGTTGCGTGTGCGTTCGGCGCTGGAAAACCCCCAGGCCGTTCGCGATTATCTGAAATCGATGCTGCGCCACGAGCAACAGGAAGTGTTCGGTTGCCTGTTTTTGGACTCGCGGCATCAGGTACTGGCCTTCGAGGCGTTGTTTCGCGGCTCCATCGACAGTACCGCCGTCCATCCCCGTGAGGTGGTCAAGCGCGCACTGGCCAACAATGCCGCCGCGCTCATCCTGTGCCACAACCATCCCTCGGGCAACGCCGCCCCCAGCCAGGCGGACCGCCAGCTGACCAAGCGGCTGCAGGAGGCCCTGCAGCTGATTGATGTGCGCATACTCGATCATTTCATCGTGGGCGATGGGGATCCGTTGTCGATGGCCGAGTACGGGTGGATGTAGTGGCGCTAAAGCCAGTGCGAGCTGGCTTGCCAGCGATAGCGTCAGTTCAGTCAGCGAATTCATGCCTGATCCACCGCCATCGCTGGCAAGCCAGTTCCCAGAGGGTGTGCGGTGGTGCGGTTACTTCACGCTTACCTTCGAATAATCCTGGCGACCAAACGGGCTCACCGAATACCCCTCGACGTTCTTGCGCAGCAAGGCAAAGGCGGTGGGGTGCGCCAGTGGCAGCCAGAGGGCCTGTTGCTGGATTTGCGCCTGGGCCTGCTCATACAGCTTGGTGCGCACACCCTGCTCGGACGTGGTCTTGCCAGCGCTGATCAGTTTGTCCAGGTCCTGGTTGCAGTAACGGGCGAAGTTGGTGCCGGACTTGACCGCCGCGCAGGAAAACTGCGGCGTCAGGAAGTTGTCCGGATCGCCGTTGTCACCCGCCCAACCCATGAACAGCAGGTCATGCTCGCCCGCCTTGGCGCGGCGGATGACCTCGCCCCACTCGATCACGCGAATCTCGGCCTGGATGCCAATTTCCGCCAGGTCCGACTGCAGCATCTGCGCGCCGAGACTTGGGTTGGGGTTCAGCAGGCTGCCGGAAGGGCGGGTCCAGATGGTGGTCTGGAAGCCGTCCTTGAGCCCGGCCTTGGCCATCAATGCCTTGGCCTTCGCAATGTCGTGGGCGTAGCCCGGCAAGCCTTTGGCGTAACTCCAGGTATTAGGCGGGTAGGGCCCGGCGGCGGGTTCGGCCGTGTCTTCGAACACCGCCTTGACGTAATTGGCCTTGTCGAAGGCGAGGTTGATCGCCTGGCGCACTTCAACCTTGTCCAGCGGCGGATGCTGGCTGTTGATGGCGACGAATGCCGTCATGAAGGCGTCGGTCTTTTCCACTTTAACGTCCGGCTCTTTCAGCGCGGCCTGTACGTCCAGCGGTTTGGGTGACAGGGCGATCTGGCACTCGTTGCGGCGCAGCTTCTGCAGGCGAACGTTGGCGTCCGGGGTGATGGCAAATATCAGCGGATCAACCGAGGGCTTGCCACGGAAGTAATCCAGGTTGGCCTTGTAGCGAATCGAGGCGTCTTTCTGGAAGCGCGTGAAGACGAACGGGCCGCTGCCGATAGGCTGACTGTTGAGCTTCTCCGGCGTGCCGGCTTTCATCAGCTTGTCCGCGTACTCGGCGGAATAGATCGAAGCGAAGCCCATGCTCAGGGTCGGCAGGAAGGTCGAATCCGGGTGGTCGAGGGTGAAGCGCACTGTAAGCGGGTCCAGCGCATCGATCTTCTTGATCAGCGCCGGCAGTTGCATCGACTGTGCATGCGGGAAGCCGCTCTGCGCCACTTTGTGCCAAGGGTTTGCCGGGTCCAGCATGCGATCGAAACTGAACTTCACATCTTCGGCAGTCAGCTCGCGGGTGGGCGTGAAATAGTCGGTGCGGTGGAATTTCACCTGAGGATGCAATTTGAACACGTAGCTCAGGCCGTCCGCAGAAACTTCCCAGCTGTCGGCAAGGCCCGCAACCACTTTGCCGCTGGCCGTATCGAAGTCCACCAGGCGATTCATCAGCACATCGGCTGATGCATTGGTGGTGGTCAGCGAGTTGTATTGCACCACGTCGAACCCTTCAGGGCTGGCCTCGGTGCAGACGCTCAGGGCCGCAGCCATGGCGTGCGGGCTCAGCAGGAGAGGGGCGAGCAACAGCGGTAGGGCAGCGAGGCGCATGGTCGGTTTCCTTTACAGATCGAAGGCCCATCTGCAAGTGCAGTCTGGAAAAGGCTTACCCTAGATGGCTCCTTTGCAAATGACTATCCCCATTTTCATTTTAGGGGGACTATGTGCGATTGATTTCCGTGTGCGGCGATCTGTGAAACCGCGAAACGGGCTGTCGGTTGATTCTCTGCGACGAGCGGTCAATATCCCCCACAGCCTTTATCCAAGGCGCTCAAAGCCTGAAAAACACGGTTTTTATCGACTCCACGCACACAGAATGTTGTTGCTCTGCGGTCTTTCTGGTATAAAGCAGCGCTCTTTTCTAGGGGCCCGGTTCCTTCACTGTAGGTGTAGCCGGTAAGACCTCTAAAGAAACGCGGCGCCTGGCGCCAAATGACTGAGAGATTAAGCGGCCAACCCATGCCGGGTTGGGCATGTGGTTTTAGAGGGCTGAGGCATGTCGAGAGTATGTCAAGTTACCGGTAAGGGTCCGGTGACTGGGAATAACATTTCCCACGCAAACAACAAAACCCGTCGTCGTTTCCTGCCGAACCTGCAGCATCATCGCTTCTGGGTTGAAGAAGAGAAACGTTTCGTGCGTCTGCGCGTATCTGCTAAAGGCATGCGTATCATCGACAAGCGTGGCATCACTGTCGTGCTGGCCGAAATCCGCAAAGCTGGCAAGATCTAAGGAGCTAAATCATGCGTGAAAAAATTCGAATGATTTCCAGCGCCGGTACTGGTTACTTCAAAACTACCGACAAAAACAAGCGTACTACTCCGGACAAGCTCGAGCTGATGATGTTCGATCCGCGCGTTCGCAAGCACGTTATGTTTAAAGAAGGTAAAATCAAGTAATTGATTTTTCCTACTTACGAAAAAGGCCCGGATCGCGAGATACGGGCCTTTTTTGTTGCCTGTCGATTATGCGTTGCCTGCCAGGGGCCTTTAGTGAGCAGGCCCGCGCCTACATTTGATTTTCAGTGAGCACAGAATTTGTGCCCGACGACGATCCAGTGTGGGAGCGGGCTTGCTCGCGAAGAGGCCGGCCGAGCCAACCACAATCCTCAGGCCTTCTGTTCGAACGCTACGTAGATCTTGCGGCACGGCTCCAGCACCTCCCAGGTGCCTTTGAAGCCTGCCGGAATGACAAAACGATCTCCCGCGCGTACGGTTTTGCTGTTGCCGTCATTGTCGCGCAGCACTGAAACGCCTTGAACGATTTCGCAGTACTCGTGTTCGGTGAAATTCACCAGCCACTGGCCAACTGCACCCTCCCACACACCTGCACTCAGCTGGCCGCAAGGGCTGTTGTAGTGGTTGTACACTGCTTGTTCGGGATCGCCCTTGAGGATTCTGGCGTCGTCCGGCCGATAGCGATCGGGCTGGATGTCGGCCTGGCTGAAATCGGCGATGTCCTGGATGTTCATTGTTGTAATCCCCAGTGATTGCGTTGGAAAGCCCGAAGTCTATGTTTATTAAAATGAACATCGCAAGGCCGTTTGCCGGCCTTATGTCAAATATATTGAAACTTCACCTGCCGCTGGTTTAGGGTGGCGGTTGCCTTGGGCCGAACATGCGGGATGGCCGGGCGGAATTCCTGAGAACGTCCGCGAAGAACGCAGGGCGCTCGTATTCAACAAGAGGAGGACACTCGTATGACCACCCTGACTCGTGCCGATTGGGAACAACGGGCTCGCGATCTGAAGATCGAAGGCCGTGCCTACATCAATGGTGAATACACCGATGCGGTCTCTGCCGAGACCTTCGAGTGCATCAGCCCGGTAGATGGCCGCCTGCTGGGCAAGATCGCCAGCTGTGACGCCGCCGATGCCCAGCGCGCTGTTGAAAACGCTCGCGCCACTTTCAATTCCGGTGTGTGGTCGCGCCTGGCGCCGACCAAACGCAAAGCCACCATGATTCGTTTTGCCGGCTTGCTTAAACAGCACGCCGAAGAGTTGGCCCTGCTTGAAACCCTGGACATGGGCAAGCCGATCAGCGATTCCCTGCACATCGACGTTCCTGGCGCGGCCCAAGCCCTGAGCTGGAGCGGTGAAGCCATCGACAAGATCTACGACGAAGTCGCTGCCACTCCGCACGATCAGTTGGGCCTGGTCACTCGTGAACCGGTTGGCGTTGTCGGCGCCATCGTGCCGTGGAACTTCCCCCTCATGATGGCCTGCTGGAAGCTCGGCCCGGCGTTGTCCACCGGTAACTCGGTGATTCTCAAGCCGTCCGAAAAATCGCCGCTGACTGCCATCCGCATCGCGGCGCTGGCCGTTGAGGCCGGTATTCCCAAAGGCGTGCTGAACGTCCTCCCGGGCTACGGTCATACCGTCGGCAAGGCGCTGGCCCTGCACAACGATGTCGACACGCTGGTGTTCACCGGTTCGACCAAGATTGCCAAGCAGCTGCTGATCTACTCGGGCGAGTCGAACATGAAGCGCGTGTGGCTGGAAGCGGGCGGCAAGAGCCCCAACATCGTTTTCGCCGATGCGCCGGACCTGCAAGCCGCTGCTGAGTCGGCGGCTGGCGCCATCGCTTTCAACCAGGGCGAAGTCTGCACCGCCGGTTCGCGCCTGCTGGTCGAGCGTTCGATCAAGGACAAGTTCCTGCCGCTGGTGATCGAGGCGCTGAAGACCTGGAAGCCGGGCAACCCGCTGGACCCTGCGACCAACGTCGGTGCGCTGGTAGATACCCAGCAAATGAACACCGTGCTGTCCTACATCGAATCTGGTCATGCCGACGGCGCCAAGCTAGTGGCGGGCGGCAAGCGAATCCTTCAGGAAACCGGTGGTACTTACGTTGAACCGACGATTTTCGACGGCGTGAGCAATGCGATGAAAATCGCCCAGGAAGAGATCTTCGGCCCAGTGCTGTCGGTCATCACCTTCGACAGCGCCGAGGAAGCGGTGCAAATCGCCAACGACACGCCGTATGGCCTGGCTGCAGCGGTATGGACTGCGGACATCTCCAAGGCACACCTGACCGCCAAGGCGTTGCGTGCCGGTAGCGTCTGGGTCAACCAATATGACGGCGGCGACATGACCGCGCCATTCGGCGGCTTCAAGCAATCGGGTAATGGTCGCGACAAATCGCTGCATGCGTTCGACAAGTACACCGAGCTGAAGGCGACCTGGATCAAGCTGTAAGTCTGTGTGGAGCCTGATACATATCGGGCTCCTGAACGACTCTGATCCCCTGTGGGAGGGGGCTTGCCCGCGATAGCAATCTGACAGCCAACCCATGTTGAATGTTAGGGCGCCATCGCGGGCAAGCCCGCTCCCACAGTGTTTTGTGTTGTTTGTTAAAAATAATATCCACAGGAGCGTGGACCATGCGTTGGGCGACGTATTTCGCCGTGTTGGCGTCTGTCTTGAGTGTTGGCCTGGCCCTGGGCGTCAGCATGCCGCTGGTGTCGTTTCGCCTGGAAAGCTGGGGGTATGGCTCCTTTGCTATCGGTGTGATGGCGGCGATGCCGGCGATCGGCGTGTTGCTGGGGGCGAAGATTTCCAGTCACTTGGCAGCGCGCCTCGGCACGGCCAACCTGATGCGCCTTTGCCTGTGGGCGGGGGCGCTGTCCATTGGCTTGCTGGCGTTGTTGCCGAGTTATCCGGTGTGGCTGGCGTTGCGGCTGATGATCGGGGTGATCCTGACCCTGGTGTTTATCCTCGGTGAAAGCTGGATCAATCAGTTGGTGATCGAGCAATGGCGCGGACGCTTGGTCGCTCTGTACGGCAGCGCCTATGCGTTGAGCCAACTGGCCGGCCCGTTGCTGCTGGGGGCCGTTGGCACCGATCATGATTACGGATTCTGGGTCGGTGTCGCCCTGCTGATGATTGCGCCGTTGTTGTTGCTGGGCCGTAGCGGGGCACCGAGCAGCGAAGCGTGCAGTGTGACTTTCAGGGACTTGTTGGGTTTTTGCCGTGGTTTGCCGGCGATCGCCTGGGCGGTGTCGCTGTTCGCAGCGTTTGAAGCGATGACTTTGACCTTGCTACCGGTTTATTGCCTGCGTCAGGGCTTCACCACGGAAATCGCCCTGGCGATGGTCAGTACGGTGGTGGTGGGGGATGCGCTGCTGCAGTTGCCGATCGGTGCACTGGCGGATCGCTTGTCCAGGCGCACGCTGTTTACCGGGTGTGCGGTGATTCTGCTGGTGTCGAGCCTGGCGATTCCGTTCCTGATCGACACCCTGCTGATCTGGCCATTGTGGGTGCTGTTTGGCGCGAGCGCCGGCGGCTTGTTCACCTTGTCGCTGATCCTCATTGGCGAGCGCTATCGGGACGATGCGCTGGTGCGCGCCAATGCGCATATTGCCCAGTTGTGGGGGATCGGCTGTCTGGTCGGGCCACTGGTTGCCGGTGCCGGCAGCCAGTGGATCAGTGGCCATGCGTTGCCGCTGTTGATGGCAGCAGGGGCGTTGGGCTTGGTGATCCTGCTGTCGCGGCAGGGGGCGTTTGGTGCCGTGCAACCGGCTTAGATCAAAAGATCGTCCGAACGCGGCCCGAGCCTTCGGCAGCTCCTACAGGAAATTGCATTTTCAATCGCAGGAGCTGCCGAAGGCTCGGGCCGCGTTCGGACGATTTTTTGCCCTTCTACAACATCCGCTCCAGGCCTACGGCCGTGCTGAACCATGCATTGAAGCGACGCCACCAGCTGCCAGGTTCTTTGGTCAGCACGTGCATCTTGCCGTCATCTTCGGTCACCCAGACGATCTGGTCGTCCTGCAGTTTCACCTGGTAACTCAAGGCCGGCGCCATGCCCTCCAGCGCCGATTTGCGCACATGCGCAGCGAGTTCAGGGCTGTCGACCAGTACGCCGACTTCGGTATTCCACAGGACCGAGCGCGGGTCGAAGTTGAAGGAGCCGATGAACGACTTCTGCTGATCAAAAATGATCGCCTTGCTGTGCAGGCTGGAATCGGAGCCGCGGTAGGACTTGCTGGAGAAAATGTGTGGGCCGCTACCGCCGCCTTCGCCCGGCTGACGGCGTAACTCGAACAACTTCACGCCGTGTTCAAGCAACGCTCTGCGGTAAGGCGCGTAGCCGCCGTGCACCGCCGGCACATCGGTGGCCTCCAGTGAGTTGGTGAGCAAGGTCACCGAGACGCCGGCATCGGCGCGGCCGGTCAGGTACACCAGGCCCGGCTGTCCCGGCACGAAGTAAGCCGAGATGAGGATCAGCTCCTTGCTCACCCCGTTCAATTCCGGCGCCAACTGAGTGGTCAGCAGCAGCTGCGGATCGGGTTCACCTTTTGCCAGCACCTTGCTTGGCGCATCCCAAAGCGCCTGGTTCCAGGCCCAAATCAGCTCCCGGCGCCAGATGTCCATGCGCGGATTGGTGTTGTAGGTCGTCAAATGCTGGTAGAGCGCGTGATTCTGCTTGCGGGTTTCTTCCAGGGATTGCTCAAGCCGGGTGCGGGTGTCTTGCAAGTCTTTGTGCGTAGGCCGGCTCGACAGGAACTGGTCGATCGGTTTGCTCAGCGCGCTGTTCCAGTACTGATCGAAGCTGTGCCCCAGCTGTTCGGCCACCGGGCCGACGCTGAGCATGTCGATGTCGGTGAAATTCAGGTTGGGCTCGGCGTCGAAGTATTCATCGCCCAGATTGCGCCCGCCGACGATGGCCACGCTATTGTCCGCCAGCCACAGCTTGTTGTGCATGCGTCGGTGCTGTTGCGACAAGTTGAACAGGCGGCCCATGTTGCGCGTCACGCCCGTGGAGCGGCCCAGGTGCAGCGGGTTGAACAGGCGGATCTGAATGTGCTCGTGCGCCGCCAGGGTCGCGATCACCCAGTCCAGACCATCACTGGTGGTGTCGTCGAGAAGGATTCTGACCCGCACACCACGGTCGGCCGCCTTGAGCAGCTCTTCGATCAGCATTCGCGTGCTGATACCGTCGTGGACGATGTAGTACTGCAGGTCGAGGCTGCTCTGGGCATTGCGGATCAACTCTGCGCGCGCCATGAACGCTTCACTGCTGTTGGACAGCAGGCGAAAACCTGACCTGCCCTCATGAGGTGCTGCCTGGGCCTGGATCGACCGGCCGAACGCCGAATCGCTCGCAGGCAGGGCCTGGCTGGGTTCGCGTGTCACATCCAGGCTGGCGCAGCCTCCCAGGAGCGAGGCGAGGAGCACAAGAGCGAGCAGGGGGTGTCTGACTCTCACGTAGGATCGTTCCGATTGGCGGCTGGGGACGGCATATGGACGCTGGTTTAGGCAGAAAGGTCAGTCGTGGATGTGATCAGTTTCCGCCAGCAGCCTGATCGCTGCCGCGCCGACCTTTCGCACCGCTTCTTCGATGAGCGGTGTTGGTTTGGCAGCGTAGTTCATCCGCAGGCAATTACGGTATTTGCCGGAGGCGGAGAAAATGCTGCCCACGGCAATCTGTACGCCCTGATCGTGCAAGGCACGATTCAGTTTCAGGGTGTCGAAGCCGTCCGGTAACTCGACCCACAGCATGAAACTGCCTTGGGGCCGGCTGGCGCGAGTGCCCGCAGGGAAGTAGCGCGTAACCCAGTCGATCATCAGGTCGCGGTTGCGTTGGTATTGGCTGCGCATGCGTCGCAGATGCGGCTCGAAATGCCCGGATTTGAGAAATTCCGCGATGGCGATCTGTGGCTGCGGCGCCGTAGAACCGGTGCTGATGTATTTCATGTGCAGCACCCTTTCCAGATACCGTCCGGGCGCTACCCAGCCAATGCGCAGACCCGGCGCCAGGGTCTTGGAAAATGAACTGCATAGCAGGACGCGGCCGTCTTCATCAAAGGATTTGATGGTGCGCGGTCGCGGGTAGGTGTAGGAAAGTTCGCCATAGACATCGTCCTCGACAATCGCCACGTCGAAACGCTGGGCGAGCGTCAACAATGCGCGTTTACGCGACTCCGGCATGATGTAGCCCAGCGGGTTATTGCAGTTGGGGGTCAACTGTATGACCTTGACTGGCCACTGTTCCAGTGCCAGTTCCAGCGCATCCAGGCTGATGCCGGTGATGGGGTCAGTCGGGATTTCCAGGGCCTTCATGCCCAGGCCCTTGAGGGTTTGCATGGCACCATGAAAACTCGGCGAATCCACCGCCACGATGTCTCCCGGCTCGCAAATTGCCCGGATACTGGTGGATAACGCTTCATGGCAGCCAGTGGTGACGACCAGATCGCTGGCGCTTAGCTGACAGCCGGAATCGAGCATCAGCCGCGCAATCTGTTCGCGCAGTTCGAGTGTGCCGTGGATGTTGTCGTAATACAGGCCGGGCATGTCCTGGCGCCGGCTGATGCGCGCAAGGTTGCGCAGTAACGGTTTCATGGTCGGTGTGGTGATGTCGGGCATGCCACGCCCCAGTTGCACCACATCCTTGCGCGGTACTGCGCGAATCAGCTCCAGCACTTGGTCCCACTGGGAAATATCCACCGGCCGCTGCGCCGGCCGGCCTACCGCTGGTAGCTCCGGAAGCTTGCGGCTGGCGGGCACAAAGTAGCCCGACTTGGGCTTGGGCATCGCCAGGCCACTGTCCTCAAGGACGCGATAAGCCTGTTGAACCGTGCTCAGGCTCACCCCGTGCTCGACACTCAGCGCCCGCACCGAAGGCAGCCGATCGCCGGGGCGATAGAAGCCCTGTTCAATACGCGTGCCTAGCAAGTCGGCAAGGTTGACGTAGAGGGTCATGCTGCAGTCTCGCTATGGATTGTTCGGTCGACCAGTACAGATCAGCTGAAATTCGACAATTCAGAGCCAATTCGCCCAATCTGTATGGATTTAATACGCAAAGTTTGGATCTGTCACGGTTTTGCTCGTCCGCGCATCATCAAACCTCTTGCTACCCAAGTAAACAGGAGTCAACACGATGAACGGCTTGAGCGATGTGCGGCTGACGTTACACAGTCAGGAACTGGCGAAAGGGCAGGAAAGCGGCACGCGTGAGGCGAACATGCGCAACGCGCCGTCCGGCCTGAGTCGCTGGGAACTGTTCTGGCATCGTCTGCACACGCGCAAGGCGTTGCTGGGACTTTCGGCGGAGCAGCTTCGGGATATCGGGCTGAGTCCGGAGCAGGCGCGGGAGGAGGGGCTCAAACCGTTTTGGCGGATCTGAGATGTGCACTGTTCTCATCGGCCTCATCGCGGGCAAGCTTTGCTCCCACAGGTATGGAGTCAATCACATAATTGTCGCCGAACCTGTGGGAGCAAAGCTTGCCCGCGATGAGGGCCGAAAGTACACAGACAAATGATCAGATCAACTCTTTGAGCCGATGCCACAACATTCCCAACGCCAGCAACGGCGAACGCAAATGCTTGCCGCCAGGGAATGTGATGTGCGGCACCTTGGCAAACAGATCGAACCCACCCCCCCGCTGGCCGCTGATGGCCTCGGCGAGCAGTTTGCCCGCCAGGTGGGTCGCGTTCACCCCATGACCCGAATAGGCCTGGGCGTAATACACGTTCGGCTGATCCTTGAGCCGGCCTATTTGTGGCAGGCGGTTGGCACCGATGCCAATCATGCCGCCCCATTGATAATCGATCTTCACGCTCCCCAACTGTGGGAAGACCTCGAGCATCTTCGGCCGCATGTAAGCTGCGATGTCGCTTGGATCGCGCCCCGAGTAATGGCAGGCGCCGCCAAACAGCAGGCGCCGATCCGCCGAGAGCCGGTAGTAGTCCAGCGCCACCCGTTGATCACACACCGCCATGTTCTGCGGCAGCAGTGAATGAGCCTGCTCTTCGCTCAGGGGTTCGGTGGCGATGATGTAGCTGCCCGCAGGCAGCACCTTGCCGCTGAGTTCAGGGTTGAGACCGTTGAGGTAGGCATTGCATCCCAGGACCAGGGTCTTGGCGCGGACCGAGCCGTGGAGCGTGTGGACTTTGACTTGCGGGCCATACTCGATGCGGGTCACCGCCGACTGTTCAAACAACCGGGCGCCCAATTGCTGCGCGGCAGCCGCTTCGCCGAGGGCCAGGTTGAGCGGGTGCAGATGGCCGGAGCCCATATCGATGAGGCCGCCCACATACCGATTGGAGCCCACCACCGTGTGCATTTCTTCGGCGTGTAACAGCCGGGTTTCGTAGCGATAACCGAGCTCATGCAGTTCGGCGGCATCTTCGGCGAAACCTTGCAGATCACCGGGCTTGTTGGCGAGGTCGCAATAACCCCAGGTCAGGTCACACGGAATCTGGAAGCGTTCGACCCGCTGGCGGACGATTTCCACCGCCTCCAGGCCCATGAGTTTCATCTGGCGCACGCCGTCGGCGCCGATCACGTTGGCGAACTGGTCGATCCCATGGCCGACTCCACGAATCAGCTGCCCGCCGTTGCGGCCGCTGGCTCCCCAGCCAATCTTATGGGCTTCGAGCAGCACCACATTGAAGCCTCGCTCGGCCAATTCCAGTGCCGTGTTCAGCCCGGAGAAGCCTCCGCCAACCACGCAGACGTCAGCCACCACGTCGCCCTGCAATATCGGATGATCAGGTTGCGCCAGGCTGCTGGCGGCGTAGTAAGAGCGCGTGTGCTGGTGGCTCGCGATCGGTTGCTGAGCACGGGCATTCATGTGCGTGTTCCTGATTCGGGTGTCTGGAAAATTTGACCGAGCATAAGCCGGTCCTTCAAGGCCGGGCAACACTGGTCGGTTCGCGCTGTCTGGATGGGCGCTTTTGCTGCACAATTGCGCTCTATTTCGCTGCTTTGGTCACTGTTTCGATGAGCTGCAACAGTCAGAAAATTCGCGCCCTGCGCCAGCAGATACCCTCGTTCGAGTGCGTGCCCGGCTGCCATGACTGCTGTGGGCCGGTGACCACCTCGCCGGAAGAAATGTCCCGCCTGCCGCGCAAGACCCGCGCCGAACAGGACGCGGCAATGGATGAGCTCAACTGTGTGCACCTGGGCCCGAATGGTTGCACGGTGTATGGCGAGCGGCCGCTGATCTGCCGGCTGTTTGGCACCACCAAAACCTTGCCGTGCCCCAATGGGCGTGGGCCTGTGGAGTTGATTCATCCTCGGGTGGAGAAGCAGATTCATGAGTACATGGCGTCGACCCGACAGGTGTTGGTTTAAACGTCGAAAGTCAAAAGATCAATCCGGAATCGGCAAACACAGGCTCTCCTTCACCTCTTCCATCACGATGTAGCTCTTGGATTCGCGCACATGCGGCAGCTTGAGCAGGATGTCTCCGAGCAGTTTGCGGTACGAAGCCATCTCGGAAATCCGCGCCTTCACCAGATAGTCGAAATCTCCTGACACCAGGTGGCACTCCAGCACGTGCGGCAGTTTCAGCACGGCACGGCGAAACTCCTCGAATGTATCTCCGGATTTGTAGTCCAGGCTGATCTCGACGAACACCAGCAGGCTACCCTTGAGGTGCTGCGGATTCAGGCGGGCGTTGTAGCCCATGATGATCCCTTCACGCTCCAGGCGCCGGACCCGCTCGGTGCAGGGCGTAGTCGAGAGCCCGACCTTTTCCCCCAGCTCGGTAAACGAGATGCGCCCGTCCGCTTGCAGGATCCGCAGGATGTTGCGGTCGATCTTGTCCAGCTCACGTTTGGTCTGAGTGTTGGTACGCATAGGGGATGCGCCTCCGTGAAAAGGGTTTTTGCCGAGAATTGTCGCCAAATATAGGCACTTATATAGTGAAAAGCACTGCCTAATCTTTTTTACACTGCGCACATCATTGCTCGAACACAACAAACGTCAGCGGCGTGCCGCGATGAGGGATATGAAAATGCGCGTTATGGTCTTGGGTAGCGGCGTCATCGGTAGCGCCAGTGCTTATTATCTGGCTCGAGCCGGGTTTGAAGTGGTGGTCGTGGATCGTCAGCCGGCCGCAGCCATGGAGACCAGTTTCGCCAACGCCGGCCAGGTGTCGCCGGGTTATGCCTCGCCGTGGGCGGCACCGGGTGTACCGCTCAAGGCGATCAAGTGGCTGCTGCAACGCCACGCCCCGTTGGCGATCAAGGCCACCGCCGACATCGACCAGTACCTGTGGATGGCGCAAATGCTGCGCAACTGCACCGCCAGCCGTTATGCGGTGAACAAGGAGCGCATGGTCCGTCTGTCCGAGTACAGCCGTGACTGCCTCGATGAATTGCGCGCTGAAACCGGCATTGCCTACGAAGGCCGCAGCCTCGGCACGACTCAACTGTTCCGTACCCAGGCGCAACTGGATGGCGCGGCAAAAGACATCGCCGTCCTCAAAGAGTCCGGCGTGCCGTTCGAGTTGCTCGATCGCGCTGGTATCGCCCGGGTCGAACCGGCCTTGGCCAGCGTCACCGATATCCTCGCAGGTGCTTTGCGCCTGCCGAACGACCAGACGGGCGACTGCCAGATGTTCACCACCCGCCTGGCCGAAATGGCCGTGAAACTGGGCGTTGAATTCCGCTTTGGCCAGGACATCCAGAAGCTCGACTACGCCGGCGACCGCGTCAATGGCGTGTGGATCGACGGCAAGCTGGAAACCGCTGACCGCTACGTACTTGCGCTCGGCAGCTACTCGCCGCAGCTGCTCAAGCCGCTGGGCATCAAGGCTCCGGTGTATCCGCTCAAGGGTTACTCCCTGACCGTGCCGATCACCAACCCGGCAATGGCGCCGACTTCGACCATTCTCGACGAGACCTACAAGGTCGCAATCACCCGTTTCGACAACCGCATCCGGGTCGGCGGCATGGCGGAGATTGCCGGTTTTGACCTGTCGCTTAACCCGCGTCGGCGTGAAACCCTGGAGATGATCGTCAACGACCTCTATCCTCAGGGCGGCGATCTGGCCCAGGCAAGTTTCTGGACCGGCTTGCGTCCGACTACCCCGGACGGTACGCCGATCGTGGGCGCGACCCCGTTCAGCAATCTGTTTTTGAACACCGGTCACGGCACCCTGGGTTGGACCATGGCATGCGGTTCCGGTCGCTTGCTGGCCGATCTGATGGCGAAGAAAACGCCGCAGATCAGTGCCGAAGGCCTCGATATTTCTCGTTATGGCCACAAAATTCAGGAGTCCGCAAAACATGTCAATCCAGCGCCAGCTCACCAATGAGCGCATGAGCCAGATCGTCGTCCATAGCGGTACCGTGTACCTGTCAGGGCAAGTCGGCGATGATATGAGCGCCGGGATTGAACAGCAGACCCGCGAAACACTGGCCAATATCGAGCGTTTGCTCGATCTGGCGGGGACCGACAAGAACCGCCTGTTGTCGGTCACGATTTACCTGAAAGACATCGACGCGCATTTCGCCGGCATGAACTCTGTGTGGGACAAGTGGCTGCCAAAAGGCGTCGCCCCAGCCCGTGCCACGGTCGAGTCAAAGCTGTGCGAACCGCAAATCCTGGTTGAGCTGTCGGTAGTGGCCGCTCTGCCTTAAGCAAGATTCTCTCCCGGTGCGACTGGCGGTGTACGCCACCAGTCGCGCCGGTTTTTCGTCCACTGACCGACCAGAAGTCTGCCGCCATGCGTCCTGCCCGTGCCCTGATCGACCTTCAAGCCCTGCGCCACAACTACCAACTGGCCCGTGAAGTCACGGGGGCCAAAGCCCTCGCCGTGATCAAGGCCGATGCCTACGGTCATGGCGCGGTACGGTGTGCCCAGGCCCTTGAAGCCGAGGCGGACGGTTTTGCCGTGGCCTGCATCGAAGAAGCCCTGGAATTGCGGGCTGCAGGCATTCGCGCGCCGGTCCTGTTGCTCGAAGGCTTTTTCGAAGCCGATGAGTTGTCGCTGATCGTCGAGCACGATTTCTGGTGTGTTGTGCATTCGCTGTGGCAACTCGAAGCCATTGAAAAAGCCGCTGTAAGCAAGCCGATCACGGTATGGCTCAAGCTTGACTCGGGCATGCACCGGGTCGGCCTGCATCCGGCGGACTACCAGGCGGCGTATCAGCGGCTGCTGGCCAGCGGCAAGGTCGCGAAGATTGTGCTGATGAGCCACTTCGCCCGTGCTGACGAGTTGCATGATCAATCCAGTGCCGAGCAGGTCGCGGTGTTTGAGTCGGCCCGCCAGGGGTTGTCGGCGGAAATTAGCCTGCGCAACTCCCCGGCGGTGATGGGCTGGCCGCAGGTTCCCAGCGACTGGGTACGCCCAGGCATCATGCTGTACGGCGCCACTCCGTTCGAAGAAGCCAACACGGTGGCCTCGCGCCTGCAACCGGTGATGACCCTCGAGTCGAAAGTCATCTGTGTGCGTGAGCTTCCGGCCGGCGAGCCGATTGGCTATGGCGCCCGTTTTGTCACCCCGAAGCCGATGCGCGTTGGCGTGGTGGCTATGGGTTATGCCGATGGTTATCCGCGCCAGGCGCCCACCGGTACGCCGGTCATGGTCGCCGGGCAGCGTAGCCAGTTGATTGGCCGGGTGTCGATGGACATGTTGTGCATCGACCTGACCGACGTGCCACAGGCTGGCCTCGGCTCAACCGTCGAACTGTGGGGCCGGAACGTCCTTGCCAGCGAAGTCGCAGCGGCTGCTGACACGATTCCTTACCAGATATTCTGCAATTTGCGTCGGGTGCCAAAGCTCTATTCCGGGGTTTGACGCAAGGCACGGTGTGCACAATATCGCCTCGCCCAACAGGATTCAGGTCCAAGTGTTGTAAATACTGAACGCTGTCGCCATGATAACGCTCAATATTCCAACAACCTGAATTCCTGGAGGCTCCTGCATTGGACGTCGGTGAACGACTGCAATCCATCCGTAAGCTCAAGGGTCTCTCCCAGCGTGAGCTCGCCAAGCGCGCGGGTGTTACCAACAGCACCATCTCGATGATCGAGAAGAACAGCGTCAGCCCCTCGATCAGTTCGTTGCGCAAGGTGTTGGGCGGAATTCCCATGTCCATGGTCGAGTTCTTTTCCGAAGAAATCCTGCAGGAAAAACCGACCCAGATCGTCTACAAGGCCAATGAGCTGATCGATATCTCCGATGGTGCAGTGACCATGAAGCTGGTCGGCCGTGCTCATCCGACTCGCGCCATTGCGTTCCTCAACGAAATCTACCCGCCGGGCGCCGACACCGGTGACGAGATGCTCACCCATGAAGGTGAGGAGACCGGGATTCTGCTTGAGGGTCGACTGGAATTGGTGGTCGGGCTTGAAACATTTGTGCTCGAGGCGGGCGATAGCTACTACTTTGAAAGTACCAAGCCGCACCGTTTCCGTAATCCGTTCGATGCACCGGCGCGGCTAATCAGCGCAGCGACACCGGCGAATTTCTGACACAAGAGGCGTCCTGCCAGTACCGCAGAGGCGCCCGAAGCGTTTTAACGCCATGGAACAAGACCCCTTCGACTTTGGGGTTGTTTCAGTGTGGCGGGCTTACCGTTATACTTGCGCCCGCCTGCGAACCGTGGCCGTGGGCGTGACTAGCCACCATTGAGGGTGAACGCGTGAACCTAATTATGAAAATGCTGGCTGTACCAGCAACCGTACTGGCCCTATGGGCTGTCAGCGCTCAAGCTGCGACGAATGACGATATTGCCAAGCGCCTTGAACCTGTCGGCAAGGTCTGTGTAACAGGTCAAGAGTGCAAAGGTATGGAAGTCGCTGCTTCTGTCGGCGGCGGTGATGCCAAGACCCCTGACTCTATCATTGCAAAACATTGCAACGCCTGCCACGGCTCCGGCCTGCTGGGCGCACCAAAAATTGGTGACACTGCAGCCTGGAAGGAACGTGCGGATCACCAGGGCGGCCTCGACGGCATCCTGGCCAAAGCGATCACCGGGATTAACGCAATGCCGCCAAAAGGCACCTGTGCTGACTGCTCCGATGCAGATCTCAAAGGCGCCATCGAGAAAATGTCCGGCTTGAAATAAGCGTTCATCTTCAGCAAAAAGCCGCTTTCGGGCGGCTTTTTTGTGCCTGTAGGAGCGAGCTTGCTCGCGATGATCGTCAACGATGACGTCGGTGACCTGACGCCCCGCGCAAGCGTGCTCCGCCAATTTTCCACTGTTCCAGACTGTTCAATGCAGCAAAGAGCAGGCAAGCTCGGTCCAACCCTGACTCACGGAATGTAAGGGAAGATCAGATGGTTCAGCTGTGTTCTATCGAGCAAGCGGTCGATGACGTCCTGGCACGGTTGCCGGCGCACATTCACATGGGCCTGCCCCTGGGCCTGGGCAAACCCAACCATTTCGTCAATGCGCTGTATCACCGTGTGGCGCAGCTGCCCGAACGCCAGCTGACCGTCTACACCGCGTTGTGCCTGGGCCGACCGGTGCTGGGCGATGGCTTGCAGCGGCGCTTCCTCAAGCCTTTCATCGAGCGGGTGTTCGGCGATTATCCGGAACTGGATTTCCTGGCGGATTTGCTCAAGGACAGCCTGCCGGCCAACGTGCATGTGCAGCAGTTCTTCATGCAGCCAGGCAGCCTGCTCCACAGCGAATCGGCGCAGCAGGATTACGTCAGCAGCAACTACAGCCACGCCGCGCGGGACATCAATGCCGCCGGCTTGAACCTGATCGCCCAGCTTGTGGCCAGCCACAGCGAGCACCCCGATCGCCTGAGCCTGAGCTGCAATCCAGACATCACCCTCGACTTGTTGCCCATGGTGGAAAAACGCCGGGCAGCGGGGGAGACGATCCTGGTGGTCGGGCAGGTGCATAACGATTTGCCTTATATGCCAGGCGACGCTGAAATCGGTATCGATGTCTTCGACCTGTTGATCGATGCCAAGGACGACACCACGCTGTTCTCCACGCCCAACATGCCGGTGGGCTTGCAGGACCATTTCATCGGGCTGCACGCCAGCGCACTGGTGCGCGACGGCGGTACGTTGCAGATCGGCATCGGCTCGATGGGCGATGCGCTGACCGCGGCCTTGCTCGCGCGTCAGGCCGACAGTGACGGCTACAAAGCGCTGTTGGCAGACATCAATCTCAGCCAGTGGGCGCAACTGATCGAGCGCGAAGGCGGTATCGAACCGTTCGCCAGAGGCTTGTACGGTTGCAGCGAAATGTTCGTCAACGGCCTGCTGGTGCTGGCGGATGCCGGGATCGTGCGGCGCAAGGTCTACCCGGATGTGCCGACTCAGCAACAGGCCAATGCCGGCACACTGGATGAGGCCGCACAGACCGATGGCATCTCGGTGCATGGCGGGTTTTTCCTCGGCCCGCGCAGCTTCTACGAGCGCCTGCGCGAGTTGCCGCAGAGCAGGCGGCTCGAATTCAACATGACCCGCATCAGCTACATCAACGAGCTATACGGTCAGGAGGAGCTCAAGCGCCTGCAACGCCTGGATGCTCGTTTCATCAACACGGTCTTCACCATGACCCTGCTGGGTGCCGGCGTGGCCGACCAGCTGGAGGACGGGCGCGTGCTCAGCGGCGTGGGCGGCCAGTACAACTTTGTCGCCCAGGGTCATGCACTGCAAGGCGCGCGCTCGGTGCTGATCTTGCGCAGCTGGCGCGAGGCGGGTGGGGAGGTCAGTTCGAACATCGTCTGGGAATATGGCCATTGCACCATCCCACGGCACCTGCGCGATATTGTGGTGACCGAATACGGCATTGCCGATCTGCGTGGCAAAACCGATGCGGCGGTGATCGAGGCGCTGCTGAATATCAGCGACTCGCGCTTTCAGCCGGGGCTGATCGAGCAGGCGCAGAAGGTGGGCAAGCTGCCGAAAGACTTCCGCATCGATCCGCGATTTGCCGACAATACGCCGCAACGGCTGCAGGCGATTCAGGCGCGGCATCCGCAGTTGTTCCCCGAATATCCGCTGGGGTGCGATTTCACTGAGGTGGAGCGGGATCTGTTGCGGGCTTTGAACTGGTTGAAGAGCAAGTTCAAGCTGACGGAAATCCTGGAGCTGGGCAAGGCGGCGCTGGATGCGCCAGAGGCGTCGCAGTTTCCGGTGCATCTGGAGCGGATGCAGCTGACTAACCCGGACGGATTGAAAGAGGATCTGTTCCAGCGGTTGTTGCTCACCGGCCTCAAGGCCACTTCGCAATAGCGCCCAGCACAAGACCAACTGTGGGAGCCAGCCAGCCTGCTGGCGATGGCTGTCTGTCAGTCATTAAGATGTTGACTGACACGATGCCATCGCCAGCAGGCTGGCTCCCACAGAGAGAACACAATGCGGCAGGTTACTCGATGAAGGTTACAACGCCATCCTTCAGCGACTGCACGCGCGCCAGCGACTCGACGCGATAACCCTGCGAATCCAGCTCGGCACGACCACCCTGGAACGACTTCTCGATCACGATCCCCAGGCCGGCCACGGTCGCGCCGGCTTGCTTGATGATCGAGATCAGCGCCTGGGACGCCTTGCCGTTGGCCAGGAAGTCATCAATGATCAGCACGCGGTCGCTGCTGGTCAGGTGGCGCGGGGAGATCGCCACGGTGCTTTCGGTCTTCTTGGTGAACGAGTAAACGGTCGCCGACAGCAGGTTTTCAGTCAGGGTCAGGGACTGTTGCTTGCGGGCGAAGATCACCGGCACGCCGAGGTTCAGCCCGGTCATGATCGCCGGCGCAATACCAGAGGCTTCAATGGTGACGATCTTGGTGATGCCCGAGTCCTTGAACAGCGCGGCAAATTCATCGCCGATCAGCTTCATCAGGGCCGGGTCGATCTGGTGGTTCAAAAAGGCGTCAACCTTCAGGACCTGATCGGAAAGCACGATGCCTTCTTCGCGGATTTTCTTGTGCAGTGCTTCCATGAAGCTTTCCTCTACCGGCGCGAGATGCGCCTAGCTTGTCAAAAAGTGTTTGGTTAAAAAGTATTCGATTCTAGCGCTTTAACATCGCCCGTATATCCGCCAATGCGGTATTGCCGCGAACGGCTTTGACTTCGACGGGGGTGTCGTCATTGCCTTCCCAAGCCAGGTCGTCCGGCGGCAGCTCATCGAGGAAGCGGCTTGGCGCACAGTCGATGATCTCGCCATATTGCTTACGCTTGGCCGCGAAGGTGAAGGCCAGGGTCTGGCGCGCGCGGGTGATGCCCACGTAGGCCAGGCGGCGTTCTTCCTCGATGGTGTCGGCTTCGATGCTGGAGCGGTGGGGGAGGATTTCCTCTTCCATGCCCATGATGAACACGTAGGGGAACTCCAGGCCCTTGGAGGCGTGCAAGGTCATCATCTGCACGCCTTCGGCGCCGTCTTCCTCTTCCTGCTGACGTTCCAGCATGTCGCGCAACACCAGTTTGCCGATGGCGTCTTCGACGGTCATCTCGCCTTCTTCGTCCTTCTCGAGGGTGTTTTTCAATGCCTCGATCAGGAACCAGACGTTGCCCATCCGGTAATCGGCCGCCTTGTCGCTGGAGCTGTTGGTGCGCAGCCAGTTCTCATAGTCAATGTCCATGACCATGCTGCGCAGCGCCGAAATCGGATCTTCGCCGGCACACTGCTCGCGGACCCTGTCCATGAAGCGCTTGAAGCGTGACAGGCGATCGGTGAACCGCGTATCCAGGTGTTCGCCCAGGCCGATTTCGTCGGTGGCCGCGTACATCGAGATCTTGCGTTCGGTGGCGTAGTTACCGAGTTTTTCCAGGGTGGTCGAGCCGATTTCCCGGCGTGGGACGTTGATCACTCGCAGGAAGGCGTTGTCGTCGTCCGGGTTCACGATCAGGCGGAAGTAGGCCATCAGGTCTTTCACTTCCTGGCGCCCGAAGAAGCTGTTACCGCCCGACAACCGATACGGAATCTGGTGGTGTTGCAGTTTCAGCTCGATCAGCTTGGCCTGGTAGTTGCCGCGGTACAGGATCGCGAAATCGCTGTAGGGCCGGTCAGTGCGCAGGTGCAGGGTCAGCAGTTCCACGGCCACGCGCTCGGCTTCGGCGTCTTCGTTGCGGCAGCGGATCACGCGGATCTCGTCGCCGTGGCCCATCTCGCTCCACAGCTGCTTTTCGAACTCGTGGGGGTTGTTGGAGATCAGCACGTTGGCGCAGCGCAGGATGCGACTGGTGGAGCGGTAGTTCTGCTCGAGCATGACCACTTTCAGGGACGGATAATCGTCCTTGAGCAGCATCAGGTTTTCCGGCCGCGCGCCACGCCAGGCGTAGATCGACTGGTCGTCGTCGCCCACCACGGTGAACTGGTTGCGCGTACCGATCAGCAGCTTCACCAGCAAATACTGGCTGGCGTTGGTGTCCTGGTACTCGTCCACCAGCAGGTAGCGGACCTTGTTCTGCCACTTTTCGAGGATGTCGGCGTGTTCCTGGAACAGCTTTACCGGCAGCAGGATCAGGTCGTCGAAATCCACCGCGTTGAACGCCTTGAGCGTACGTTGATAGTGGGTATAGACGATGGCGGCGGTCTGCTCCTTGGGATTGCGCGCGTTTTCCAGGGCCTCGGCAGGCAGGATGAGGTCGTTCTTCCACGAGCCGATCATGTTCTTGATCTCGTCGACGCCGTCGTCGCCCGCGTATTCCTTCTGCATGATGTCGGTCATCAAGGACTTGACGTCGGCTTCGTCAAAAATCGAGAAGCCGGGCTTGTAGCCCAGGCGAACATGTTCCTTGCGGATGATGTTCAGGCCCAGGTTGTGGAAGGTGCACACGGTCAGGCCGCGGCCTTCGCCGCCCTTGAGCAGGGTGCCGACCCGTTCCTTCATCTCGCGCGCAGCCTTGTTGGTAAAGGTCATGGCGACGATGTACTGGGCGCGGATGCCGCAGTTCTGGATCAGGTGCGCAATCTTGCGCGTGATCACGCTGGTCTTGCCGGAGCCTGCGCCGGCGAGCACCAAAAGAGGGCCGCCGACGTAGCTCACGGCTTCTTGCTGCCGGGGATTGAGTCGGGACATACGGAATCAGGGAGTCGTTTGCGAAATGGGCCGGCATTTTAACAGGCTCAGCAATTTGTGCTGCTCTCTCCGACTTGTGACGCACCACGCTAACTGTATTTGCCGGTTTTGTTACTTTCACGCAGGATACGTGAGGTATTTGCGTCTAATGTTCGTAATTCCTGATACAAAAGCCACGTCTGATAACTGATGTCATTTGGTCATTGGTTGGCGGCCCGGCATAATGCCTGGCGCGTACACCACTGCAGAGTCTAGGGAGCTAGCTTGTCTACGCCTGTCGAACCCTTGCGTTTGCTGCTACTGGCAGAAGAGCCAGCGTGGACAGCGTTGTTGCGCGAGTGTCTGGCTCCAATGGGGAGCTCGGCCGTGCTCATCAGCGCTCCGAATTGGGAGTCTGTCAGCAGTTTGTTCGATGACAACCGCAGCGCGGTGTTGTTGACGAGCCCTGCTCTGCAACCACTTCCCGGTCGTTGCACCTTGCCGACGGTATTGCTGCTCGAACACGAGCCGGCGTCGCCGCCCGATGGCGTGAGCGACTGGTTGGTGCGCGATCTGCTTGATACAGGCATGTTGCAGCGCTGCCTGCGCCATGTGCGCGAACGGGGGCTGCTGGAAACCACCCTGCAGCGTCTGGCCGAGCAGGACCCCTTGACCGGCATCGCCAATCGCCAGGGTTTTCAGACCCTGCTGGCGGCCCGGCTGGTGGAAAACGATGGCCGTGGCCTGGCACTCGGGCACCTGGACCTCGACAACTTCCGTCACGCCAACGACGCGTTGGGGCACCAGGCGGGCGACCGGTTGATCCTGCAAGTCGTTGCCAGGCTCAAAAGCCAGCTGGAGGTGGGTGATCAGCTCGCACGGTTGGGCAGCGACGAATTTGCACTGCTGATCGACACCCGCCGGGCACCCCAGCGCGCCGAGTGGATGGCCGAACGAATCACCGAAGCACTGGCCGAACCCTACTGGGTCGACGGCGAAAGCCTGTTGATCGGGTCCAGCCTGGGCATCGCCCATGCTCGCGCCCACGCCGGCGCCGACCCGCTGATGTGGCACGCGCACATCGCCATGCAGCAGGCCAAGAGCACCCAGGGCTGTACCTTTCACATCTTCAACGAACGCATCAATCGCAATGCGCGCAGCATGGCCGACCTGGAAAGCGAACTGCGACGGGCATTGCGCCGTGATGAGCTGGAGCTGCACTACCAGCCGCGACTGAACCTCGAAGACGGGCAGATCGTCGGCCTCGAAGCGCTGGTGCGCTGGCGTCATGCCGAGCGCGGTTTGCTGCCGCCAAGCGAATTCGTGCCCTTGGCCGAGCAGAGCGGCTTGATCGTGCCCCTGGGTTACTGGGTGATTTCCCGTGCACTGCGTGACATGCAGGCCCTGCGCGAGCGCGGGCTGCCGGCGCTGCACATGGCAATCAACCTGTCGTTTCGGCAGTTCCAGGACAGCCAGTTGCTGCCCACCCTCAGCCGCTTGATCATCGAGCGCGGAGTCGAGGCGCAGTGGCTGGAGTTCGAACTGACAGAGACCGCAGTGATGCGCCGCAGCGATCTGGTC
Source organism: Pseudomonas sp. HY13-MNA-CIBAN-0226 (assembly GCF_040310305.1). Classification (NCBI taxonomy): domain Bacteria; kingdom Pseudomonadati; phylum Pseudomonadota; class Gammaproteobacteria; order Pseudomonadales; family Pseudomonadaceae; genus Pseudomonas; species Pseudomonas sp. HY13-MNA-CIBAN-0226. The sequence continues at coordinate 406,249 of NZ_JBEOPS010000001.1, read as the reverse complement.
AAGCAGACCATGGACGCCCTCGGGCGCCTGGGCGTGCGCTTTTCCCTGGATGACTTCGGAACCGGCTTCTCGTCATTCGTGCACCTCAACAGCCTGCCGATCGCCTTGCTGAAGGTCGACAAGAGTTTTGTCGGCGAGATGGAAGAGCGCGAGGAGAATCGCAAACTGGTGCACGCGATGATCAACCTGGCGCACAACCTCAATCTCGAAGTGGTGGCCGAAGGCGTGGAAACCCCGGAGCAGCTGGATCTGTTGCGTGGGTTTGGCTGTGATCAGGTGCAGGGGTACCTGATCAGCAAGCCGTTGCCGTTGGTGGAGCTGGTTGAATACCTGACCTTCGGTTCCAGCCAACAAGCCGTTGTGGAGGCCATTTAAAAGATCGCCAGAACGCGGCCGAGCCTTTAACCGCTCCTACATGGGAATGTGTACACCCGTAGGAGCTGCCGAAGGCTCGGGCCTCGTTCGGACGATCTTTTGATCTTAATCGGGTTGAATCACCCTGAAACTGGCCTGCACCGCAGGCTCACGCCGAATCATGCGCTTCATCTTCCACTCAAACGCCAGCGTCAGGCTCACCGCCGCACACGCCAGGCCCAGCGCCAGGCCCCACCAGACGCCCGTTGGGCCCCAGTCGAGATGGAATGCCATCCACCAGGCTGCCGGCGCACCAATCAGCCAATAGCAGGCCAGTCCAACCAGGAAGGTGGTCTTGGCATCCTTGAGCCCGCGTATGCAGCCCATGGCGATGGTTTGCGTACCGTCGAACAGCTCGAACCAGGCGGCGACCGCCAGCAGGCTCACTGCCAATTCGATGACCGGGCGGAACGCTGGATCATTATGGTCCAGGAACAAGCCAATCAATTGATGCGGCAGCAGCCAGAAAACCATCGCGAAGCCGAGCATCGCCGCCGCTCCGAACACAATACCAACCCGTCCCGCCAGCCGTGCATCCAGCAGTTGCCCGGCACCGTAGTGCTGGCCGATGCGCATGGTGATCGCATAGGACATGCCGGCCGGCACCATGAACGCCACCGAAACGATCTGCAGGGCAATCTGGTGCGCACCCAGTTGCGTACTGCCCATGGTGCCCATGCACAGCGCCGCGAAGGCAAACAGCCCGACCTCCACCGCGTAGGTGCCGCCGATGGGCAGGCCCAGCCGCCACAGCTCCTTGAGGTACTGACGGTTGGGCCGCGACAGGCCTTCACGCAATGGATAAGCGTCATACGCCCTATGCCGCCGAATATGCAGGGCCAGCGCCAATGCCATCAGGTTGGCGACGATGGCCGTGACCAGCCCTATCCCCACCAGCCCCATCCTGGGCAGGCCGAACATGCCGGTAATCAATGCATAGTTGAGCAGGAAGTTCGCCACCGTGCCGGCGAGGCTGATCACCATCACCGGCGTCGCCCGGCCGATCGCACTGGTGAAGCCGCGCAGGGCCATGAAGCTCAAGTAGCCGGGCAGGGCGAACGGCAGGATCATCAGGAATTGCCCGGCCATATGGACGTTGCTTTCGGTCTGGCCGAACAGCAGCAGCACGGGCTTGAGGTTCCACAGCAACAGGCCGGCGGCCAGTGCCATCAGCCACGCCAGCCACAAACCTGCCTGGGTCAGCCGGGCGGCGCCAACGATATCGCCCGCACCCTGACGGATAGCCACCAGGGTGCCGACTGCCGCAATCACCCCGATGCAGAAAATCGACACAAAAGAGTAGGTGGCCGCCCCCAGGCCGCCGCCGGCAAGCGCCTCGGGGCTGATGCGCGCCATCATCAAGGTGTCGGTGAGGACCATCAGCATATGCGCCAACTGCGAGGCAATCAGCGGCCCCGCCAGCCGCAGGATGGCCCAGAGTTCAATACGCGCTGGATGCTTCATGATCATCACGCTCGGTTTTCAGAGGGAACAGTAGACCGTCGATTTTCGGCGCTCTGGAGGATTTCCACAAAGGGATAAAAAGGATGGATGGCATGACTAAAACTCATCATGGATGAGTTTCTGCTAAGTTGTGGCGATTGCGCTGCAGGAGCTTTCTGAATGTCTCGTCGTCTTCCTCCGTTGTATGCCCTGCGTGCCTTCGAAGCGGCCGCTCGCCACAGTTCGTTTACCCGTGCCGCGCAAGAGTTGTCGATCACCCAGAGCGCGGTCAGCCGGCATATTCGTACGCTCGAAGAGCACTTTGCCTGCCGATTGTTTCACCGCAGTGGCCGCAACCTGCAACTGACCGAATCGGCCCGGTTGCTGCTGCCCGGCATCCGCGAGGGCTTCACCGCCCTGGAGCGGGCGTGCAACACCCTGCGCGCCGAAGACGACATCCTGCGCATGAAGGCGCCTTCGACCCTGACCATGCGCTGGCTGCTGGCGCGCCTGAGCCGCTTCCGTCACCTGCAACCGGGCAATGAGGTGCAGCTCACCAGCGCCTGGATGGACGTCGACTCGGTGGACTTCAACGACGAGCCCTTCGACTGTGCCGTGCTGTTGAGCAACGGCCATTTCCCACCTGACTGGGAGGCCAGTTATCTGTTCCCCGAAGAACTGATCCCGGTCGGTGCGCCGAACCTGCTGAGCGAGCAGCCTTGGGACGTGACGCGCCTGGCCAATACCGAACTGCTGCACCCCACACCGGACCGCCGCGACTGGCGCAACTGGCTGGAGCGCATGGGGCTGGCCGAACAGGTGTCGCTCAAGGGCGGGCAGGTGTTCGATACGCTGGAGCTGGGCATGATCGCCGCCGCCCGTGGCTACGGGGTTTCGATGGGCGACTTGTTGATGGTGGCCGAGGATGTCGCTCAGGGGCGCCTGAGTTTGCCGTGGCCGACTGCCGTCGCCAGCGGTGAGAAATATTACCTGGTCTGGCCGAAAACCCGGCCCGGCGGAGAACGGATGCGCCGCCTCAGTGACTTCCTGCAGGGCGAGGTCCGGGCCATGGAGTTGCCGGACGTCGAGCACCTGAGCTGAATCGATAGCGCCTGTGCAGCGACAGGCTCCGGCCATATCCTGGTAATCGGCTCAAGTATTCAGGTTTACCGCCGAAGAGATGCAGGTGGAACCTTCGTGCAGGTTCGACGTAATCCCCATTATTAGAAATGTCGCTGAGTGTGCAGCCCGATCAAGGAGGATTCGGACGCTTGGCCAGGAGCTGTCATGTCTCAACCTCGCGCCCGCATCGCCTCACAGCTGGGTATCGCGCTTGCCGTGATACTGGCGATCGTCATCAGCTGCAGCACTGTGTTTGCCCTGCGCTCGCTGGACACCGCCAACCTTGCCACCCGCGAGGAACACCTGGCCAGCGAAGCAAGGCTGCTGGCCGATCAATTGAGCACCTTCCACGGTACGTTGCGTGAGAGTACCCAGCGCCTCAGCGGCTTGTTCGAGAAGCGCTTCAGCGCGGGACTGAGTCTGCACCCGGAGCAGCCGGTGACGGTCGCGGGCGTGCAGACCGCGGGCTTGCACCTGGGCAGCGAAGTGCTGAACAACAACTTCCAGGAAGTGGACGAGTTCAAGCAGATGACTGCCGGTGTTGCCACGTTGTTCGTGCGTAACGGCGACGACTTCATCCGGGTCAGCACTTCCCTGAGCAAGCAGGACGGCACGCGCGCCATTGGCACGCTGCTCGATCACGCGCACCCCGCTTATGCGCGCCTGATGGCGGGGCAGGGCTACGTCGGCCGGGCCCTGTTGTTTGAACGGTCCTACATGACTCAGTACACCCCCGTACGCGACAGCGGCGGCAAGGTGATTGCGGTGCTGTTTGTAGGATTCGATTACACCGACGCGCAGAACGCGCAATTTGCCAATCTCAAACGCTTCCGCATCGGCCAGACCGGCTCCCTGGCGTTGCTCGACGAACAGGGCAAATGGCTGGTGCCGATTGCGGGCGTGCAGGCGTTGGAGCAGGCGGCGCCGACCCTTGCCGCGCTGGCAAAAACGCCTGGCAAAGGTGAGTTCTGGAGCGACAAATCCGAAGACTTTTACAGCGTCGCTGTGCCGTTCGAGGGTGGCCCATGGTCGGTGGTGGCGAGCATGCCCAAAGCGGAAATTCGCGCCGTGACCTGGAGTGTCGGCAGTCAATTGGCGATAGGCAGCCTGCTGGCCATGCTGATCGCCGTGGGTGCGGCGGTCTGGTTGTTGCGCAGCAAGCTGGCGCCACTGGGTGATCTGGTGCGTCAGGCCGAGGCGCTGGGCGCGGGGGATCTGAGCGTGCGCCTGAATGTCTCGAGCCACGACGAAATCGGCCAGTTGGCCCGTGCCTTCAACCAGATGAGCCAGGCCCTGTCGACCATGGTCGAGCACATCCGCAAAGCCTCGCAAGAGGTCAACAGCCGTGCCCAGGCCTTGTCTGGTTTGTCCGGTGGTGCTTACGAAGGCATGGAGCAGCAGTCGGGCGAGATCACCAGCATGGCAGGTGCGGTGGAGGAATTCAGTGCCACTTCCCTGAACATCGCCGACAACATGGGCAGCACCCAGTTGCTGGCTCAGGAAAACGCACAGCAAACCCGGATCGGTCGTACGTCGATGGACGAAGCGTCTTCGTCTCTTGAACAAATTGCGGGCGCGCTGAACAGCACGGCGACGGTCATCAACACACTGGGCCAGCGCTCTCAGGAAATTGGCGGCATCGTCGGGGTGATCACTTCGATTGCCGAGCAGACCAATCTGCTGGCACTCAACGCGGCCATTGAAGCCGCCCGCGCCGGCGAGCAAGGCCGGGGCTTTGCGGTGGTGGCCGATGAAGTGCGCAATCTGGCTTCCCGCACTCGCCAGGCAACCGATGAAATCTCGCTGATGATCCAGAGCATCCAGCAGGAAACCGGCAACGCCATCAGCACCATGGAGCAGGGCAAGGTACTGATGGAGGAGGGCTTGTCGCGCAACGCCAATGTCGCCTCGGCCCTGGCGCGTATCGATGAGCAGAGTCGCTCGGCTGGCCAGCAGTTTTCGGCGATCACCACGGCCACCCAGGAACAAAGCAGCACCGCGACGTTGCTCAGCAGCAACCTGCAAAGCATTGCGCTGGCCAACAGCGAGCAGCGCGAGGTGGTGTCGCACCTGGCCGTGACGGCCAAGGAACTGGAGAGCCTGGCGGCGGAGTTGCGGCAGGAGGTTGACCGGTTTCGTTGAGGTGTTCGGCTATGGCAATCGCGAGCAGGCTTGCTCCCACAGGTGTGATTGGCGTTCACAAGTTCTGCGTCCACCGACACTCCTGAGTAGGCGTGAGCCCGCTCGGTTTTATCAAGACATAGGGCCATTGTTGGTTTTACGCTTGATGAATCGTTTCAGCCGGTCTATAAAAATGGCACAACTCCAAGAAAGGCTTGTGCCATGACTCCGCTCAAACTCATCGTCGCCCTCGGCGCGCTGTCCGCTGCCTCCCATGCCATGGCGTGGGACTATGTTCTGCTCGACTCCGACAAAGCGGCCGCCAACTGGTCAATCACCAGTCAGCAACTCGGGGTGAAGACCGACAAACCCTTCTCCGTGACCCTGCGTACCTTGCATGGCGGTCGGCAAGAGGGCGTCAGCATCGTCGACATTGATAACGGCACGCTCAAGCTCTCGGTGGTACCGACCCGCGGCATGAACGTCCTGCAGGCCTCGGTGGGGTCTGTGCGCATGGGCTGGGATTCGCCGGTGAAAGAGGTGGTCAACCCGGCCTTCATCGAACTCAACGGTCGGGGCGGGTTGGGCTGGCTGGAAGGTTTCAACGAACTGGTGACCCGCTGCGGTTACGAATGGGTCGGCCACCCCGGCGTGGACAATGGCGAGTTGCTGACCCTGCACGGCCGCGCCGCCAACATTCCGGCCAGCAAAGTCACCTTGCACATCGACGAAAAACCGCCTTACGCCATCAGCCTGCGCGGTGAGTTGAAAGAGCAGGCGTTCAAGAAAGTCGACTTCTCCGTCGCCACCGAACTGGTCACCGAACCGGGCAGCGTGCGCTTCAGCCTCAACGACACCCTGACCAACAATGGCGACTATCCGAAGGAATACCAGGCGCTCTACCACAGCAACTTCAGTACCCCGTTCCTGGAACAGGGTGCTCGATTCGCTGCGCCGGTAAAACAGGTGTCGCCGTTCAACGACAAGGCCAAAGGTGAACTGTCGGACTGGCAGACCTACCGCGGGCCGACCAAGGACTACGACGAGACGGTCTACAACGTGGTGCCGTATGCCGATGCAAAAGGCGACACATTGACCGTGCTGCACAACAAGGCCGGCAGCCTGGGCGTCTCGGTAGGTTTCAACACGCAAACCCTGCCCGTGTTCTCCCTGTGGAAAAACACCGATACCCAAGGGCAGGGCTATGTCACCGGACTTGAGCCAGGCACGAGCTTCTCCTACAACCGCCGGTATCAACGACCACTGGGCCTGGTGCCGACGATCGCGCCAAACGAGCATAAAGAGTTCCGCATCAGCTACAGCCTCTTGGCGGACAAAGGGGCGGTGGATCAGGCGTTGAAGCGAGTGAGCGAGATTCAGGCCGGGCGGGAAACCGAGGTGCGGCAGATGCCGTTGGTGGATCTCACCAAGGAGTAAATCCGTTAGTTTGTGGCAGGACGATACTGTAGCGCCTCAGCCAGATGCTCTCGCGTAATGGCATCTATCTGCTCAAGGTCCGCCAAGGTGCGTGCTACCTTGAGCAGCCGATGGGCCGAGCGTAGCGACAGGGTCAATCTTTCGCAGGCGGATTCCAGCCAGGTTTCATCGGCTGTGGATAACTTGCAGTGTTTGCGCAGGCTGGGCAGGTCGAGAAAGGCGTTGGCGCAGCCCTGGCGCTTGTGCTGCCGTTCCCTGGCGTCGGCTACCAGCACTGCCGCGCTGGCGGAGTCATCGCCGGGTTTCGCTGAAGGGTTCAGCGCTGTGGCTTCCCGCGCCACGGTCAGGTGCAGATCGATGCGGTCCAGCAGCGGGCCGGACAGTTTGTTGCGGTAGCGCTGGACCATGTCCGGGGTGCATGAACACTTGCCCGTTGGTTCGCCAAGATATCCACAGGGACAGGGATTCATCGCCGCGACCAGTTGAAAACGCGCCGGAAAACGCACGCGATCCCTGGCCCGGGATATCACGATATGGCCGGACTCCATAGGCTCACGCAACACTTCCAAAACCCTGCGATCAAACTCCGGTAGTTCATCAAGGAATAGCACGCCATGGTGGGCGAGGGTGATTTCCCCGGGCTGAGGCTTTGACCCGCCACCCACCAGCGCCGGGCCCGACGCTGAGTGGTGAGGTTGGCGAAAAGGACGTTGCGGCCAGTGACTCAGGGGCGCGCAACTGGCCACCGACTGAATAGCCGCGACTTCCAGCGCCTCGCTTTCGGCCAAGGGTGGCAGCAGCCCCGGCAGTCGACTCGCCAGCAGTGTTTTGCCTGTTCCCGGCGGCCCACTGAGCAGCAGATTGTGAGCGCCTGCTGCGGCAATCAGCAGCGCCCGTTTGGCCGCGAGCTGACCCTGTACTTCACTCAGGTCAGGGTAGGGTTTGCTGGCGTGCATCAAGCCGTCGGACACGTATGGAGCGATGGGCTGGTGCCCGTTGAAATGAGCCACGGCCTCCAGCAAATGATCCACCGCAATCACCTGCAGGCCCGATGCCAGGCAGGCCTCTTCGGCGTTCGCCCGCGGTACCAGCAACGTTCGACCCGCCTTGCGCGCCGCCAGGGCGGCAGGCAATACGCCGCGCACCGCCCGCACCGCTCCCGACAACGCCAGTTCCCCCAGGCATTCCACGTCATCCAGTGTCAGCGCTGGCACCTGCACGCTGGCCGCCAGAATCCCCAAGGCAATCGCCAAATCAAACCGTCCACCATCCTTGGGCAAATCCGCCGGGGCGAGATTGAGCGTGATGCGTCGCGCGGGAAACTGCAGCCCGGAATTGATAATCGCACTGCGCACCCGGTCTTTGCTTTCCTTCACTGCAGTTTCGGGCAAACCGACCATCGTCAGTGACGGCAAGCCATTGGCGAGATGGACTTCCACGGTGACGGCGGGTGCATCCACGCCAATCTGGGCGCGGCTGTGGACGATGGAGAGGGACATGGTCGTTCCTTGAGCTGACGGAGACCGCTTCCTGCGGTGGTTTCAAGGGTAGACGGGGATTGTGTCTACGGGACAGGGAAAGCTTCGCAGGATGTTGCGAGCGTCTTTCTGGTAGGGGAAAGCGTAAGGAGGTGGGAAGTACCAAGAACCGCCTTGGCGCATTTGCATAAGTGAAATCAGGTTATACACTGAAGATTAATGCATAACGTTAAGCTTTATATTATGATCGTTAGCTTTAAGTGTTCTGAGACCGAGTACCTGTTTCGCAACGGTAAGACCCGTATGTGGTCAGCCATTCTGGGTGTCGTGGAGCGAAAACTGACGATGCTTGATGCTGCTGCCGTTCTGACGGACCTTCGATCACCACCAGGCAATCGCCTGGAGGCGCTGGATGGGAGTCGAAAAGGTCAGTACAGCATCCGTATCAATGCTCAATGGCGAATTTGCTTTGTATGGGGTCCTAACGGACCAGCGAATGTCGAAATCGTCGATTATCACTGAGGTGAGTAATGACTAAGAATGGTATGCGCCCGGTTCACCCTGGCGAGATCCTCAAAGAGGAATACCTTGAGCCTCTGAGCCTTACTGCGGCAGCCTTGGCCCGAGCGTTGAGCGTTTCGACTCCGACGGTGAATGACATTGTGCTTCAGCGTCGAGGCGTCAGCGCTGATATGGCGCTCAGGCTATCTATCTGCTTGGGCACAACCCCCGAGTTTTGGCTGAACCTGCAATCGACTTACGATTTGCGTAGAGCCGAGATTGAAAGGGGGGCGGCGATTCGGGATCAGGTTGAGCGTCTTCCGCACTGCGCCTGATTCATCTGGGGTTAAACGAAACCCACGCCATAAGCGTGGGTTTTTTGTCGTTCAGAAAGCGTGGAGTATCCGCAAAGCACACTTGCACCACGTTGCATTGGCCACACACCGTGCTGGGGGACGACCAGTGAAGCTGGTCAGCGAATGTGAAGTTAGCGGAGCAAAACGAGAGGCGAAATCAGCTCCAGCAAGCAGTTTTCGTAGGACCGTTCTGAAATGTTTGAAGGGCATTGCGTGAACTGTCGGGGCGCTCTTGTTTGCTGGGGGGCTGCTTATGATCATTGCAGATCAAGCCACCCGGAGAAGGGAAGATGGACAGTAATGGAATGCGCTCGATTTGTTCCGCAGAAGCTCCAGAGCAGGAGCTTCTTGAACCATCGGCTGTCGCGGGGGCTGATCTTGCAGGCCAGCGTTCAGGTTATGAGGTAGCGCTGACAAGGCTTGTCGCGCAAAGCGCAGGCGTCAGTCCGGACCTGGCCAGGAAGCTGGCTGTTCACTTCGATACCACGCCCGATTTCTGGCTGAATCTGCAATCGCATTACGACGCGCTCAGCGACGATATCGAGCGTGTTAGCTGCCTATAGCGACTGCAATGCTCGCGAGGCTTTTTTCCACCATGGCACGTTGACGGCCTGTTGCACCGGTTCTTCATCAGGCAGCAGATGCGGCACATCCTGCAGCCGAATCCACGGCTGGTTGTTCCAGTGCAGCAAACTCAAGGACATATCTGGCCAGATCAGCCGGCTCAGGGTCGGACGTTCCGGGCTATCGGGTTGTCTGGCGTCCCTAAGGGCGGGTACCACGTCGTGAGTCAGCCATTCGCGCAGGCTTCTGTACTCGGGGCAGTAGTGATAGATCAGTAGTGCGTAGACGCCGGATTCACTGATCAGCAGCGTGTTTTCGAAGCTGCCATTGAACAGTATCTGTGCGTACTGGTGCTGGTCGGGATCGAGTTTACGAAGGGTACGTTCGTTGAGACAAATCCCTATTAATCTACCGAGGTCCCGGGCGCTGAACCAAGGCTGGTTTTCCAGCAGAAGGGCGTGGAGAGGGCGTTTGTGGCGGGTGAAGACGTGGGGGGGCAGATAAGCTTCATCGCAGTTCATTGATACAGCTCCTTTTACTCAACGGGCTGCATGCGTTCCGGGTCGCCAAACCCAGTGCTGAATGTTCAGCAGAGGCGAGCTTAGGAGATCGTGTTGTATGGCGCAATCTGAAATCTGCTCAATGGGCTGCCAGCCGTCATCGCCAAACGAATGGGTGGCAGCTGTGCGCGGGTTGGCGAACCGGAGCAAAAGGAACCCGGCAGACCCGAGGGTCTCCCACGCACAACCGCCATGACTGGGGTCGAGGATCGTAGTACACCTTTGGCTTGCAGGTCGCCAAACCTGGGGATCAAAAGATCGCAGCCTTCGGCAGCTCCTACGCAAGCGGGTGATCCGGGCTGGGAGGGGAGGCGGGCTTTTTCGCGAATATGCCCGCTCCCACAGGGATTTGCGGTGTTTATTCGGCTGGCGGGTTGAGCTTCGCTTCCATCTCGGCCACTTTTGCTTCGAGGCTTTCCAGGCGTGCCCGGGTCCGTGCCAGCACGACCATCTGGCTATCGAATTCTTCACGGCTCACCAGCTCCAGCTTGCTGAAGCCGCTCTGCAACAATGCCTTGAACTGGCTTTCGATTTCGCTTTTCGGCAATGGCGTGTCGCCGCTGAAAAGGCGCGAGGCGGTACCCGTGAGGGCGTCGAGGAAGTCTTTGGGCGCGAGCATGGGAAAGGTCCTGGAAACAATGGCGAGCAGTGTATCACGCAGTGTCTATAGTCAATCCCGAGCACGGGGATGCACGGTTTTCGCGCATAGGGACGAACGGTATCGCACCGTTGTTGTGCGTATACGTCGCATGTTTTTTGCCCATTCGGCTGCATGCCCGGCCAAGGGGTTGAATTCAGGCGCTTTTCAAGAGATGGCAAGCTTTCTGCTAAGAGCCTAGTAACCCATGCACTGATGCAGTCGCTGTGACGAATGCAGTGCGCCGGGCGAAACGGGGAAGTGTTTCGCCAGGAGCGGTTAACTGGCGTCGGACGGGCAGGTAGGGCCGACGATGCGTTACAAAGCCAGGCACTGCGCTTAGACTTGAGTCGGGTTTGTTTTCCTGGGGCAAGTCCACCAATTCGGGAGAGAGTTTTCATGAAGCTAGTCACTGCCATCATCAAGCCGTTCAAACTGGACGACGTGCGCGAGTCTTTGTCCGAGATCGGCGTGCAGGGCATTACCGTTACTGAGGTCAAAGGCTTCGGTCGGCAGAAGGGTCACACCGAGCTGTATCGCGGCGCGGAATACGTGGTCGATTTCCTGCCAAAGGTGAAGATCGATGTCGCCATTGACGACAAGGATCTTGATCGGGTTATCGAGGCGATCACCAAGGCAGCCAACACCGGCAAGATCGGTGACGGCAAGATCTTCGTGGTCAATCTGGAACAGGCGATTCGCATCCGTACCGGCGAAACCGATACCGACGCAATCTAAAAGCCGCCACAAACCCAACGCCCCAGGAGAAAACAATATGACTCTGCGTAAATTCGCAGGGCTAGGAGCCCTGTTGTCCCTCGTAATGCCCAGCCTGGCTATGGCGGCAGACGAAGTGGCGGCCCCAGTCCTCAACTCCGGCGACACCGCCTGGATGCTGACCTCGACAGCCCTCGTGCTGTTCATGACCATTCCCGGCCTCGCGCTGTTCTACGGCGGCATGGTTCGCTCCAAAAACATTCTTTCCGTGATGATGCAGTGCTTCGCCATTACCGGTCTGATCAGCATCCTGTGGGTCATTTATGGCTACAGCATTGCGTTCGACACCACCGGCATGGAGCAGGGCGTCGTCAACTTCAACTCGTTCTTCGGCGGCATGGGCAAGGCGTTCCTCGCCGGTGTCACGCCATCGAGCCTGACCGGTCCTGCGGCGCTGTTCCCTGAGGCGGTGTTCATCACCTTCCAGATGACGTTCGCCATCATCACGCCTGCGTTGATCGTCGGTGCTTTTGCAGAGCGGATGAAATTCTCCGCCATGCTGATCTTCATGGGCATCTGGTTCACCCTGGTGTATGCACCGATCGCGCACATGGTCTGGTCCGGCAACGGCGGCCTGATGTGGGACTGGGGCGTGCTCGACTTCGCGGGCGGCACCGTGGTGCACATCAACGCCGGTGTGGCTGGCCTGATCTGCTGCCTGGTACTGGGCAAGCGCAAAGGTTTCCCGACCACGCCAATGGCTCCGCACAACCTCGGCTACACCCTGATGGGTGCTGCGATGCTGTGGGTCGGCTGGTTCGGCTTCAACGCCGGCTCTGCGGCTGCTGCCAACGGCACTGCGGGCATGGCGATGCTGGTTACCCAGATCGCTACCGCTGCCGCCGCCCTGGGCTGGATGTTTGCCGAGTGGGTCACCCACGGCAAGCCTAGCGCATTGGGTATTGCCTCGGGTGTGGTAGCCGGTCTGGTGGCTGTCACTCCGGCCGCTGGTACCGTGGGCCCGATGGGTGCCCTGGTGATCGGCCTGGCTGCTGGCGTGGTGTGCTTCTTCTGCGCTACCACCCTGAAACGCAAACTCGGCTACGACGACTCCCTGGACGCCTTTGGTGTGCACGGTATCGGCGGTATTCTCGGCGCGATCCTCACCGGCGTGTTCGCCGCACCGGCCCTGGGTGGTTTCGGCACTGTGACCGATATCGGCGCACAAGTCTGGATCCAGCTCAAAGGTGTAGGCTTCACAGTGATCTACACCGCGATCATCACCTACATCATTCTCAAGGTCCTGGACGCCGTCATGGGTCTGCGAGTGACTGAGGAAGAAGAGGCGGTGGGTATCGACCTGGCACTGCACAACGAGCGTGGCTACAACTTGTAAGTTTTGCGCAAAAAATAATGCCCGGTTCGCCGGGCATTTTTTTGCCCCGGATTTGTCACTGGAAGGGAAGCTGAAAGGTTTTTTCCTCGAGCTTTGGCTACCTTTGTACCGAGCGATTTTGTGCGGCCAATGGCTTACAGCAACGAAGGAATATTAGGGCCTTTGTTTTTTCCCAGAGCGCGCTAGAATGCGCCCCGAACGTGCGGAGAACTGTATGTGGCAACAGACTCTGATTACCTTGCGGGCGAGGCCCCGGGGCTTTCATCTGGTAACAGACGAGTTACTCGCCGGTTTGCCTGAAATCAGGGCATGTCGGGTCGGTCTGTTGCACTTGTGGCTGCAGCACACCTCGGCGTCGTTGACCATCAACGAGAACGCCGATCCGGCGGTACGTCGCGACTTCGAACGATTTTTCAATCGTCTGATCCCACAAGGAACAGACGGCTTTGAGCACAACGACGAAGGCCTGGACGACCTCCCGGCGCATTTCAAGGCCAGCGTGCTCGGCTGTCAGCTCAGTTTGCCGGTTTCGGCAGGCCGACTGGCGTTGGGAACCTGGCAAGGCGTTTATCTGGGCGAGCACCGTGATCATGGTGGTGCTCGTAAAGTCCTCGCCACCTTGCACGGTGAAGGGGCATAAGCCATTGGTCATCAATGGCGGTTGAATTTTTTCTGGCAGCCGTCGACAGACGGCAAAGCTGGGCTATAACTAATCTGCTTTTCGCAAGTCATGAGGTAGAACATGAGCGACGATGATCTGGAAAACGACGACCTCGAAGTAGGCGACGACGACGAAACCGAAGAAGGTCTGGAAGCAGCGGCGGAAGACGTCGCTGAAGACGATGGCGGTGAAACGCCCGTTCCGACCGCCAAAGGCAAGGCCAAGGCTGCGGTTTCGGTCGATGAGCTGCCGAGCGTCGAAGCGAAAAACAAAGAGCGCGATGCGCTCGCCAAAGCCATGGAAGAGTTCCTGGCCAAAGGCGGCAAGGTGCAGGAAGTGGAGGCCAATGTGGTCGCCGATCCTCCCAAGAAGCCTGACAACAAGTACGGCAGCCGGCCTATCTAGGCGCTTGCCCTTGCTTGCTGAAAAAGCCCGCCGTCGCTGCGGGCTTTTTCATGCCTGAAAATCAAAAGATCGCAGCCTTCGGCAGCTCCTGCATTTTATTGTGTACACCTGTAGGAGCTGCCGAAGGCTGCGATCTTTTCAGCCGCGCCTCAAATTTTTGTCGCACTCCACCGCGCCAGCAACGCCGGTAATTCGGTCAGGCTGCGGATTTCGGCGTCCGGGGCCTTTTCGGCTTCCCACGCCTTGCCCGCCGGGTTGAACCAGATGGCCCGCAGTCCTGCCTGTTGTGCTCCGGCAATGTCGTCGCCCGGATGATCACCGATGTGCACGGCGGTCTGCGCCGTCGCACCTCCACGTTGCAGCGCCTCATGAAACAGGCGCGCATCGGGCTTGGCGATGCCGATGTCTTCGGCATACAAGGCGAACTTGAAATAATCCGCCAGCCCCAGCCGTCGAACGTCGGCATTGCCATTGGTCACGACCCCGAGGGCGTAGTGCCTGGCCAGCGTCTCCAGGGTCGGCGCTACTTCGGGGAAGATTTCCAACTGGTGGCGCGCATGCAGAAACACTTCAAAACTCTGGTCAGCCAGATCAGTGGCTTCTGCGTGGGTGTAGCCAGCGTCCTCCAGTGCATGGAACAGGACACGGCGGCGCAGGGCGCTGATGCGGTGCTTGAGGCCGGGTTCGTTGCCCAGGATGCGCTCGCGAATTGCCCACAAGTGCTCGACCGGTACTGCGCCCAGGTTCGGCGCGTGTTCGGTGAGCCATTGGCGCAACACGGCTTCGGCGCTGACAATCACCGGGGCGGTGTCCCACAGGGTGTCGTCGAGGTCGAAAGTGATCAATTGGATCGTCATGAATCATCGCCCTTAATGCGTTTGGCCCGTGGGTGGGCATTGTCGTAGACCGTCGCCAGGTGCTGGAAGTCCAGGTGGGTATAGATCTGGGTGGTCTTGATGTCCGAGTGGCCGAGTAGTTCCTGCACGGCGCGCAGGTCCTGCGAAGACTCCAGCAGGTGGCTGGCGAAGGAGTGCCGCAGCATGTGCGGGTGCAGGTTCTGCCCCAGCTCGCGTTCACCGGCGGCTTTCACCCGAACCTGAATCGCCCGTGGACCAAGGCGCCGGCCCTGTTGGCTGACAAACACCGCGTCATCTGCGGGGTTGGCCATGGCGCGCAATGGCAGCCACAACTCCAGCGCTTCACGGGCTTTCGCGCCGACGGGCAAGAGTCGGGTCTTGCTGCCTTTACCGAGCACCTGGACCATGCCGTCGGCCAGGTCCAGTTGATCGAGGTTGAGCCCGGTCAGCTCCGACAGCCGCAGGCCGGAGGAGTAGAACAACTCCAGGATCGCCTGATCGCGGCGTGCCAGAAAATCATCTTCCACCCCACCCTCGAGCAGTTGCAATGCCCGATCGGTGTCCAGGGTCTTGGGCAGGCGACGCTCGCCCTTGGGCGGTGCCAGGCCATTGGCCGGGTCGTGATCGCACAGCCCTTCGCGGTTCAGGTAGTGATAGAGCCCGCGCACTGCCGACAGCAGGCGCGCGAGGCTGCGGGATGATTGGCCCTGGGAGTGCAGGCGGGCGATCAGGCCTCGCAGGCGCTGGATGTCCAGGGCCGCCCAGCTGGCGATGTTCTGTTTGACGCACCAGCCCAGCACTTTGTCGAGGTCGCGACGATAGGCCTGCAGCGTGTGAGGCGACACCTGCCGCTCACTGCGCAGGTGTTCGCAGTAAGCGTCCAGTTGTCGCTCCACGATCAGCGTACCGAGCGCAGCGGATTGTTCACCCGTGGCAGCACGCGGCCCATGACTTCGGCGATGTAGCTGAGGAACAGCGTTCCCACCGAGCTTTTGTAGTGCTGCGGATCACGGCTGGCGATGGCCAGTACGCCGTGGATGCCTTGATGGCTGATCGCGACGACAGCGGTCGAACCGATCTGCTTGCGTTGCTCCTCGCCAAAGAGGAAATCCAGCTCGTGCTCACGCAGGCTGCCGGCGACGCTCTTGTCCTCGGACAGCAACCCACCAATGGCGGCCTGGGCGTCGGCATGGGTCACCCAGCGGCCGACCGGCATCGGGTTGTCACCGAGCAGGATCAGGCTGACAAAGGGCACCTGGAAGTCCTGGCGCAGGCTGTCCTCGACGCCGATCACCACATCTTCGAGGCTGGCAGCATCCATCAGGGCGAGAATCAGGCGCCGGGTCTTGTCGAAGAGACGATCGTTGTCCCTGGCCACGTCCATCAAGTGTGACAGGCGATGTCGCAGTTCAATGTTGCGGTCGCGCAGAATGGTCATCTGGCGTTCGACCAGCGAGATGGTGTCGCCGCGCTGATGCGGAATGCGCAAGGCTGGGAGCAGTTCTTCGTGCTCGATGAAGAAATCCGGATGAGCCTCCAGGTACGCGGCAATTGCCGCCGCCTCAAGGCTTTCGGAAGGGGATTCGTCGGGCTGTAGGGCGGGTACCTGGGGCTTGTCGGTCATCGGATTGACTCACTCAAAGACGTACTTGTCCTTCGTAAACACGAACTGCCGGGCCGGTCATCATCACCGGTTGGCCAGGGCCTGCCCATTCAATGGACAGGCGCCCGCCGGGCAGGTCGATCAATAGCGGCGAATCCATCCACCCCTGGCTGATCGCGGCCACTGCGGCTGCGCAGGCACCGGTACCGCAGGCCTGGGTTTCCCCGACGCCGCGTTCCCAGACGCGCAGTTGCGCGCGGTTGCGGTCGATGACCTGGAGGAAGCCGACGTTCACCCGTGCCGGAAAGCGCGGGTGATGTTCGATCTTCGGTCCCAGTTCATGCACCGGTGCATTGTTGATGTCGCTGACCCGCAGTACCGCATGGGGGTTGCCCATGGACACGGCGGCCAGGTCGACCTCGGTACCGTCGACTTCGATCTGGTAGCTGAGCGCCTGCTCAGGCGCTTCGAACGGGATGTCGGCCGGCACCAGGCGCGGCGCGCCCATGTTCACGCTGATCTGGCCGTCGCTGCGAATATCCAGTTCGATGATGCCGCTCTTGGTCTCGACGCGGATCTGCCGTTTTGCGGTCAGGCGTTTGTCGAGCACAAAGCGGGCGAAACAGCGCGCACCGTTGCCGCACTGTTCCACTTCGGAGCCGTCGGAGTTGAAGATCCGATAGCGGAAGTCCACGTCCGGGTTGCTGGGGGCTTCGACGATCAGCAACTGGTCGAAACCGATGCCGGTGTGCCGGTCGCCCCATTGTTTGGCGTGCTTGGGCAAAATGTGCGCGTGCTGGCTGACCAGGTCGAGGACCATGAAATCGTTGCCCAGGCCGTGCATCTTGGTAAAACGCAGCAGCATGGTCTTACTCCGGCAGCAGGCTTTCGCCAGCGAACAACTCGGCTACCGTTTCACGGCGACGCACTTCAAATGCCTGATCACCGTCCACCAACACTTCAGCGGCGCGGCCGCGAGTGTTGTAGTTGGAACTCATGACAAACCCATAGGCGCCCGCCGAATGCACGGCCAGCAGGTCACCTTCTTCCAATGCCAGCTGACGATCCTTGGCCAGGAAGTCGCCGGTCTCGCAGATCGGCCCGACGATGTCGTAGGCGCGGCCAGCGGTGTCGCGCGGGCGCACTGCGGTGACGTCCATCCAGGCCTGGTACAGCGCCGGGCGGATCAGGTCGTTCATGGCGGCATCGACGATGGCGAAGTCCTTGTGCTCGGTGTGCTTGAGGTACTCGACCTGGGTCAGCAGCACGCCGGCGTTGGCCACGATGAAGCGGCCCGGCTCGAACACCAGCGCCAGGTCGCGGCCGTCCAGACGCTCGCGCACGGCCTTGATGTAGTCGGCAGCCAATGGCGGCTCTTCATCGCGATAACGCACACCCAGGCCACCACCGAGGTCGATGTGACGCAGGTAGATGCCACAATCGCCGAGACGGTCGACCAGGCCCAGCAGGCGATCGAGGGCGTCGATGAACGGCGGCAGGGTGGTCAGCTGGGAGCCGATGTGGCAATCGACGCCGACCACTTCCAGGTTTGGCAGTTGAGCGGCGCGGACATACACGTCCTCGGCGTCGGCGATGGCGATGCCGAATTTGTTTTCCTTCAGCCCGGTGGAGATGTAGGGGTGAGTGCCGGCATCGACGTCCGGATTGACGCGCAGCGAGATCGGCGCGCGAACGCCCAGCTCGGCTGCCACGACTTGCAGCCGTTCCAGCTCGTCGGTGGATTCGACGTTGAAGCAATGCACGCCGACTTCCAGGGCGCGACGCATATCGTCACGGGTCTTGCCGACTCCGGAGAACACGATCTTGTCAGCGCTGCCGCCAGCGGCCAGCACACGTTCCAGCTCACCACGGGAGACGATGTCGAAACCGGCGCCCAGACGCGCCAGGACATTCAGTACACCCAGGTTGGAGTTGGCCTTGACCGCAAAACACACCAGGTGTGGCGTGCCGGCCAGCGCGTCGGCGTAAGCCAGGTACTGGGCTTCGATGTGCGCGCGCGAGTAGACGTAAGTCGGCGTGCCAAAACGCTCGGCGATGGCGGCCAGGGCAACACCTTCCGCGAACAGCTCACCGTCACGGTAGTTAAAAGCGTCCATGAGGTTCCCTTATTGGTAGACGTCGTGCTTGTGGGCTTTCGACGCAGGCTGCTGCTGCGACGACTTGGCCTGCTCGACAGGATCCTGGGAATCGTCAGGCAGGTACAGCGGGCCTTTTTGCCCACAGGCCGACAGCAGGCAGGCAACCGCAGCGAGCGCAGCAAGGGAAGAGATCAGGCGCTTCATGGCGAAATCCTTGAAAATGCTTTAATTGCGCCGGAGTATACCGGCCACCCGGCAGCTTGCCTATGCGACGGCCCTCCCGTCCGGCGGGGCTGTGCACGACCCACGGAACGGCGCCGCAACGCCTGTGGGAGCGGGCTTGCTCGTGAAAGCGGTGTGTCAGTCAACAAAGATATTGAATGTGCTGGCCCCTTCGCGTGCGAGCCCGCTCCCACAGGTACAGTGTTTTATCTACCTGTATCGACCCTTGATCGTTATCCTTTGCAATCACCGGGGCTCGCCCGTATCGTGCGGCGCTTGAGCGCGAGTAGACACTTTTTGAGGTTGCCGTAATGAGTTTGACCGAAGCCCGTTTCCACGATCTGGTCGATGCCACCCAGCAAACGCTGGAGGATATCTTTGACGACAGCGACCTGGACATCGATCTGGAGAGTTCGGCTGGCGTGTTGACCGTGAAGTTCGAAAACGGCAGCCAGTTGATCTTCAGCCGTCAGGAGCCGTTGCGTCAGCTGTGGCTGGCAGCGGTGTCCGGTGGGTTCCACTTCGACTACGACGAAGAGAGCGAGCGCTGGATGTGTGACAAGAGCGAAGAGCAGCTCGGCGAGATGCTCGAGCGCATCGTCAAGCAGCAGGCCGGTGCTGAATTCGATTTCGAAGGTTTGTAAAAAGTGGCCGAGCCTGCATCTGTTCGTCCGCCCAAGCCGCTCTACAGCAACGTCAGCGCGGCAGTCCCGTCGCCGTGCAGCGGAGTCTGCCGGCTGGACGAGCAGAAGGTTTGCCTGGGGTGTTTTCGCCACGTCGAAGACATCCGCGAATGGCGCTCGGCCGACGACGATCGCCGCCGGGTCATCTGCGCCCAGGCCTCAAATCGCAAAGCCACCACCAATATCCTGTAGGAGCTGCCGAAGGCTGCGATCTTTTGATCTTGATTTTTAGCGATACTGAGTTCGCCGAAGAACAAGATCAAAAGATCGCAGCCTGCGGCAGCTCCAAGGGGCAAAGCCGTCCGCCGCCACTGGCTTGTATATTTATTGAGCTGTGATAGTGTCCGGGTACGCCTCAACCCATCGAGGCTCGTGAAAACCCCGCCTTTTTGTGGCGGGGTTTTGCTTTTTTCGTGCAGAAGAAAGGAGTCTGCCCTGATCATGACCGCACCTTCTATCACCCTTACCCGTCTGGACGTGCAGCGTCTGGAGCGCCTGATCGACAGCCTGGATGACACGCTGCCGGGCGTTATCGCGCTGCAAACCGAACTGGATCGCGCCGATACCCTGGTCGGACACGAAGATGTGCCTGCCGACGTCGTGACCATGAATTCCAAAGTGCATTGCCGGGAGGAAAGCAGCGGCAAGGACTACCACCTGACCCTGGTCTACCCCAAGGATGCGAACGCCGACGAAGGCAAGATTTCCATCCTGGCACCTGTCGGCAGCGCGCTGCTGGGCCTCAAAGTGGGTCAGCACATCGACTGGCCGGCACCGGGTGGCAAGACCCTGAAGCTGACCCTGCTGGAAGTTGAATCCCAGCCTGCCAATGGCGGTGATTTCCCGGAGTAAGACTCCTCAGACCTGCTCGAGCGCCTCGTTCAAGGCGCGCTCCAGGTCGGCCTTGTAACCCAGGTACACATTACTTGAGCGCTGATCATCACCGGCCAGGCCCGACAGGTCCAGATCGGTGATGTAGCACCGATAACGTTCGGGTTCCCGGCGTTGCTCGACGATTTCCCGGGCCACCACCCTGAACAGATGATCACCATGCTCCAACTCCGAAAACTCGCGCTGATTACAGTACAGGGTGACCTGCACCCTGTCGGCCCCGGCTTTGCCGACGATGGCCTGCACGTCATAGAACGGTTGGTTCGGCGCAAGCACCGGCGCCGGTCGGCTTTCGACCCGCCGAGCCCGCATCGGGCCTGACGGTAACACCTGGTAATACTGTAGTTCGAGGCTCGAAGGCGACACGCCACTCATGGGCAGCAAGGCTTCGCGTCGAAACCCGATGGACTGAAGGAAACGCTGCAGTGGCACCAGCAGGCTCTGATCGTCGTGATAGGGCAGACGCTGCTGCCACAAGGCGTTGAACTCATCCAATATGTAGATATCTGCCTGGTCTTCATGGACCCGGTAGAACACCTGGATGCAGGCTGGCTGGCCCATTGGCAGGATCAGCGCCAGGTCATGGTCGGCAAGGGCCATGGGGTCCAGGTGCAGCGGGCTGTAGCTCGTCTGTTGCCTGGCAAGGTAGTCAACCAGTTCGGCCAGCGTGGCCAAGGCAACATGTTTGACCTGTCCCGGCACCAGCTCCAGCACGTGGTAGTGCTGCTGGACCTGAAGCAGGTAGCGATGATTGAGGCGGCTCAGCAGCAGGTCATGCGCACTGTCGATGATCTCTTCGACCCGCTGGGCGATGAATTGCGCGCGGTTGTGACAGAAGCAGCGCACGCGCAACCGGGGTTGCTGCGGGCCATCCGGCAAATGGTTGAGGTAGTCGCACAGGCAGTCGAGCAAAGCGTGGGGGCCGTCGAAACGGTTGACCAGCACTTCGTTCCAGCTGTTGAGCGTTACCTGATCCAGGGTCAGCACCAGGTTCTCCCGCACCCCGGCGTAGCTGAGGGAGTCGGTACGTTCGGTGGTCATCAGGATATTCAGGTCGCGATGATGCTTGAGCGGATCCACTCCCACGTTAATCAGGAGTAACACTTCGCTCGGCACGGCGGCGCGCAGCAGCGGTTCTTCGGCGACGGCGGTCAGGGGCAGGGCGATGCTCTGTTGCAGGCTGCCGAGCAGGTTGAACAGCTCGAACTCGCTGAGGTCGCTGGCGCCCGGGTGCAGCGCCAGGCGCGTGCTGCTGTCGATCACGCCGTTGCGATGGCACCAGGTGAGCAATTCCAGTAAATGGCGGCTGCGCTTGATCGGCGCGAAATGCTCCCACTCGTGCGCCGCCAGGCTGCCGTTGTACAGGCCCCATTGGGATTGCCCCGTTTCCTTCATGCTCGGTGCGAACACCAGCGTCAACGTGTCTTCGGCCAGGTCCGGAGCAATCCCCGGGTTGATGAATTCGACCTTGTTCGACTTGCGCTCGAAGGCTGCATACAGCCGGCGTCCCAGCACATTGAGGTCGCGTTTGTTAATCAGGCTGGCGCTTTGTTCATCACGGGCGAAGCGGGTCAGGAAGCGATAGCTGTAGTTGAGTTCGCTGACCAGGGCGCGGCGTTCAGTGCCGACCTGGCGCACTTTCCACTGGCTGCGGCTGTCGAGCAGGGCCAGGTGCCGGTCGTCCCAGTTCCACTCATGGGCCAGGCGTTCGAGCAGCGAACGTTGCCAGCTGCGGGTGCGATTGTTGCTGACGGTCAGCTTGCGGTTGACCTTCAGGTACAGCGCGCGACGCACCAGCTCCAGGCGCTCCGATTCCCCTCGGGCCTTGAGGTATTCCTCGATGCGCCGGTAGACCACGACGTAGGGGTCGAGCTCGTCCAGGTCGAGCTGGTTGGCGAACACCGCTTGCTTGAAGCGCAGGCTGAGGCAATTGACCCTGGGATGTTCGCTGGCGTAAACCTCGATCAATAGCAGTTTGAGCACTGATTTGTATGGCGAATCGATGCCCTTGAATAACTGCCACAGGCCTGCCCCGATGAATTCGCCAGGCGGAATGTACGCCATATGCCCCAGGTCCAGCGTCTCGTCGGCGCGGATGAAGCGCTTGGAGATCAGCGCGTGGGTATACCGTTCGTAGTTCGCCTCTTCGTACACCGGCACCAGCCACCAGATGGGGGTGCGGCCGGCCAGCCAGATGGCGGTGCGATAGAACTCGTCCAGCAACAGGTAGTGCTGGGTGGTGCCGCAGTCTTGCGAGCTGAGCTGGTTATCCCGCTCGCCGCGAACAAAGCGCGCCGCGTCGATCAGGAAAAAGTGCGCCTCGGCCCCCTGGCTCGCTGCCCAGGCTTCCAGCAACTGACACTTCTTGCGCAGCTCGGCGAGTTCGTTCTCGCCCAGATCCGTTGCGTGGCACACCCAGACATCCATATCGCTCTGGTCCGCCTGGGCCAGGGTGCCGAGACTGCCCATCAGGAACAGGCCATGGATGGGGCGTGGCGGGTTGCTGCCGTGGCGCGGCTTGTAGGAAAACGATCGGGTCAGGCGCTGGGCATCGGCGAGGGTGGTGGCGTCCGGCTCGTAATTCGACAGCCCGGCCGGTGTATTGCCCGAGACGTAGCCGGGCAGCAGCGGATGATTGACGTGAAAGAACAGTGGCAGCAGCGTCAGCACCGCCTGCTGACGGCTCGACAGGCCTTCGAGCGCACGGGCGATACGGCCTTCGTTGAGCGTTAGAAAACGTGCGCGCAGCTGGCTGAGAACCTTGCGGTCAATGCCTTCGTCCAGGTCGGGGCGGATTTCATGGTTGCGGGTCATGTCAGCTCAAACCGGCTCGGTAGGCACGGGCGCAGGTGATCTCGGGATAAGCGCAGTTTAGCGCCTCGGCCCCGGGACATTTAAGCTGATTTTGGTTTTCTGACGTCAGATTTTTATCGCGCTGCGACGACGTGCGACAGAGGGTGCCCGCGGAAATCCCGTAACAGGGGTTTCCGTGGGCGATACAGTCACATTCAGGCTGTTTCTTCGACGTTCAGGATGGTCAGTAGCGTTTGGATATTTTGTGCGGCGTCACGTCCGAGGCTGGTCAGATAACCGCCGTCAGGCTGATCGATCAGCTCTTTGTCGTACAGGCGTTTGGCAGCGGCAATGGCTTTTGGGGCAGCGGTCTGATGAATTTTCAAACCTTCCTGGGAACTGTCCAGGTTGAAGAGTGCGAGGATTTCCAGTTCGGCAACCAACTCAGGGGTAAGCGACATAAGGACTCCAGACTTTCTAGGAATTGGACGATAGCGCCCCTAAGGTGAGCCGAGTTGTGCGGCATGTCCAGTGCTTGCAGTGGGGTTTTTTTGCTGCGGGAGAGGCAATAGTGATATTGCGGATGCTTTTCTGTAGGAGCGAGCTTGTTCGCGAAGATCGTGAACGAAAACGCGGTTAGCCAGATGCTCAGCGTCGCTCTTGAGTTTTTCGCGAGCGAGCTCGCTCCTACAGTGGATTGAGTTATTTCTTTTCTGGTGGCAGCTCGGGCAGGGCGCGCAGTGCCGTTTCGTACCATTCGGTGTTGAACGCGCGGTCTTCTTCGAGGATTGCGTCGATTTCTACTGCCAGCACGTGGGCCATCAGGTTGAGAATTTCTTCGCGCTCGTAACCCACCAGCGTCAGCTTGTTGAAGGTTGCCTTGGCCGCAGGCGGGTTGTCGCTTTCAATCTGGTTTTCGATCGCTTCGACCAGAGTGTTCTCGGCGAACTCTTCTTCGTCGATCTCGATATCTGTTGGCTCGCTCATGGCAGGCTCCTCAAGTTAAGACGGCCAGTTTACCTGCATTCAGCGCTGTGATGCTGCTGGCAAGAACTGCAGGGGCGTTCTATAACTGGCGCTGCCAACCCCTGCACGGCCTGGAGGCTTTGTGATGCTCAAGCTCTACGGATTTTCTGTCAGCAACTATTACAACATGGTCAAACTGGCACTGCTGGAAAAGGGTCTGCCGTTTGAGGAAGTGCCGTTTTATGCCGGCACCAGTGCCGAAACCCTGGCGATCAGCCCGCGCGGCAAAGTGCCGGTGCTGGGCGTCGAGCAGGGGTTCGTCAATGAAACCGCAGTAATCCTCGAGTACATAGAGCAGAGCCAGGCGGGCAAGCCACTGCTGCCGAGCGATCCGTTCGAGCGGGCCCAGGTGTTGGCGCTGGCCAAGGAAATCGAGTTGTATATCGAATTGCCAGGCCGCGCTTGCTATCCCGAAGCATTTTTCGGCATGCCGGTAGCGGATGCGATCAAGGAAAAGACCAAGGCGGAGTTGCTGCTGGGGTTTGCCTCGCTGGGCAGGCACGCCAAGTTCGCTCCTTACGTAGCGGGTGACAGCCTGAGCGTGGCGGATCTTTATTTCCTGTACAGCGTGCCGCTGGCGTGCGCAGTGGCGAAGAAGCTATTCGACCTGGATTTGCTGGCGGAACTGCCGGCGGCCAGGCTTCTGCTGGAGCGGCTGGAGCAGAATCCGCATGTGCAGCGGATTGCGAAGGACAAGGAAGCGGCCATGCCGGCGTTTATGGCGATGGTCGCGTCCAAGCGGTAGGTTTTGTAGCGCTCTGAAGTCAGTCATCGCGGGCAAGCCCGCTCCCCCAAGGTTCCCTGTTGGCCAACGATCTGTGGTCACCAGAGAAACCTGTGGGAGCTTGCCCGCGATGTTTCTAGCGGCTGGCGAGCAGTGCCTGGCCGCGAACCACAGCCTTTTTCACCTGCGCTGGTGCAGTCCCGCCGATATGGTCACGGGCATTCACCGAGCCTTCAAGGGTCAGCACCGCGAACACGTCCTGGTCGATCTGGTCGCTGAACTTGCGCAGCTCTTCCAGGCTCATCTCCGCCAGGTCCTTGCCACTTTCAACGCCGTATTTCACGGCATGGCCAACAATTTCGTGGCAATCTCGGAATGGCAGGCCACGACGGACCAGGTAGTCGGCCAGGTCAGTCGCAGTGGAAAACCCGCGCAGGGCCGCTTCGCGCATCATGGCGTGCTTGGGTTTGATCGCCGGGATCATGTCGGCGAACGCCCGCAGCGAGTCGCGCAAGGTGTCGGCGGCGTCGAATAGCGGTTCCTTGTCTTCCTGGTTGTCCTTGTTGTAGGCCAGGGGTTGGCCTTTCATCAGGGTCAGCAGGCCCATCAATGCGCCGAATACGCGGCCGGTCTTGCCGCGAACCAGTTCGGGCACGTCCGGGTTCTTCTTTTGCGGCATGATCGAGCTGCCGGTGCAGAAGCGGTCCGGCAGGTCGATGAACTGGAATTGGGCGCTGGTCCAAAGCACCAGTTCTTCGGAGAAACGCGACAGGTGCATCATCGCGATACTGGCGGCCGAACAGAATTCGATGGCGAAGTCACGATCGGAAACGTTGTCCAGCGAATTGCCGCCGACGGCGTCGAAATTCAGCAGCTGGGCGGTGTACTCGCGGTCGATCGGGTAGGTGGTGCCGGCCAGCGCGGCGCTGCCCAAGGGCATGCGGTTGGTGCGCTTGCGGCAGTCGACCAGGCGCTCGTAGTCACGGCTGAGCATTTCGAACCAGGCCAGCATGTGATGCCCGAAAGTCACCGGCTGCGCGGTTTGCAGGTGGGTGAAGCCCGGCATGATGCTGTCGGCTTCGCGCTCTGCCTGCTCCAGCAGCCCTTGTTGCAGGCGGGTGATTTCGGCGAGGATCAGGTCGATCTCGTCACGCAGCCACAAGCGGATGTCGGTTGCGACCTGATCGTTACGGCTGCGCCCGGTGTGCAGTTTTTTTCCGGTCACGCCGATGCGATCGGTCAGGCGCGCCTCGATGTTCATGTGCACGTCTTCGAGGTCGATGCGCCAGTCGAATTGTCCGGCCTCGATTTCACCCTGGATGGTGTTCAGGCCATCGATGATGCTGTCGCGTTCGGCGTCGGTCAGTACGCCGACCTTGGCCAGCATGGTGGCGTGGGCGATCGAGCCCATGATGTCGTGGCGATACAGGCGCTGGTCGAAGGTGACGGAGGCGGTGAAGCGGGCGACGAAGGCGTCGACGGGTTCACTGAAGCGGCCGCCCCAGGACTGATTGGTCTTGTCAGTGCTCATGAATTCGCTCGTATCGGGTGAAATAAAGTGACGTTGGAAGCTGTGGCGGATAATAACAGGGTTGCCAAGCCTGTCGCTGACACTGGTCGACAGGAATGATTTCAGAGGCTGCCGAGCCGGGGCAGGTCCGACTTTCAATAATTCGCACAACGATATTTTTCGATTGAGCAATATCGCGCCGGCAACCGTCTACAGTTGGACAGAGGGATCAGCGCACTTCCGGGCGCTGCAACTGGCTATAAAAAGAGGGGGTGTGCATATTGTGTATCAGCAAACCCTACGGCGATGCCTCGCCAACGCGGGCCTGGGCCGATAATTGCCCGGATGATGAAAATTTAGCCGTCGTTCCAGCGGCACTTTTTGGCCCTCGCGCTAGTCTTAGCGTGGATCGCGGTGACGGACGTCACTTCACCTGTCTACGCTATCCTTGTGCGAGACTCACGCAGGAATCCAGCGCAATATGAATGTCCTGATCGTTGATGACGAACCCTTGGCCCGCGAGCGCCTGAGCCGAATGGTTGGCGAACTCGAGGGATACAGCGTCCTGGAGCCTAGCGCCACGAACGGCGAAGAGGCGTTGGCACTGATCGACAGCCACAAGCCGGATATCGTGTTGCTCGATATCGGCATGCCGGGCCTTGATGGCCTGCAAGTGGCTGCAAGATTGTGCGAACGCGAAACCCCGCCCGCCGTGGTGTTTTGCACAGGGCCCGATGAATTTGCCGTGGAAGCCTTACAGGCCAGCGCCGTAGGCTATCTGGTGAAACCTGTGCGCACTGAACATTTGCAAGAAGCGTTAAAAAAGGCCGAGCGCCCCAATCGCGTCCAGCTCGCTGCACTCACCCGTCCTGCCGCCGAGACTGGCAGCGGCCCGCGAAGTCATATCAGCGCCCGAACCCGTAAGGGTATCGAGCTGATCCCGCTGGGCCAGGTGGTCTATTTTATCGCCGACCACAAATATGTGACGTTGCGCCACGAAGGCGGCGAAGTGCTGCTCGACGAGCCTCTCAAGGCACTTGAGGATGAGTTCGGCGACCGGTTCGTGCGTATCCATCGCAATGCGCTGGTGGCTCGCGAGCGAATTGAACGCCTGCAACGTACGCCTCTTGGGCATTTCCAGCTGTACCTCAAGGGCTTGAATGGTGATGCGCTGATCGTCAGTCGCCGCCATGTGGCGGGCGTGCGAAAAATGATGCAGCAGCTTTAACTCGCGGTTCACACGCGTTTTGTCCAGCGGCTTGCAGGACATCCGAGGCCAGGGAGGCCACTACGTTTCTGATACAAGTCAAAGTGGATTTGGCTGAGCTGTTATTATCCGCCGTATCTATTCAGTACGGATTGATCCATGTCCTCTCGCGAAATCCGCATCGCCACCCGCAAAAGTGCTCTCGCCCTGTGGCAGGCCGAATATGTCAAAGCCCGCCTGGAACAGGCCCATCCGGGACTGCTGGTGACACTGGTGCCAATGGTCAGTCGCGGCGACAAGCTGCTCGACTCGCCGCTTTCGAAAATCGGTGGCAAAGGCCTGTTCGTCAAGGAACTGGAAACGGCGCTGCTGGAAAACGAAGCGGACATCGCCGTGCACTCAATGAAAGACGTGCCAATGGACTTCCCCGAAGGCTTGGGGCTGTTCTGCATCTGCGAGCGCGAAGATCCGCGCGACGCTTTCGTTTCCAACACCTACGCCAGCCTGGACGAACTGCCTGAGGGCAGCATCGTCGGTACCTCCAGCCTGCGCCGCCAGGCCCAGTTGCTGACTCGTCGCCCGGATCTGGAAATCCGCTTCCTGCGCGGCAACGTCAACACGCGACTTGCCAAGCTCGATGCCGGTGAATATGACGCGATCATCCTGGCAGCTGCCGGCCTGATTCGACTGGGCTTCGAAGACCGCATCACCTCGGCCATCAGCGTCGACGACAGCCTGCCTGCCGGCGGCCAGGGCGCAGTGGGCATCGAGTGCCGCAGCGTCGATACGCAAATCCACGCCTTGCTGACGCCGTTGCACCATCAGGACACGGCTACCCGTGTCACCGCCGAGCGAGCCCTGAACAAGCATTTGAATGGCGGCTGCCAGGTGCCGATCGCCTGCTACGCCGTGCTTGAAGGCCAGCAGGTCTGGTTGCGCGGCCTGGTGGGTGACCCAAGCGGCGGCCTGTTGCTCAGCGCCGAGGCACGTGCACCACGCAGCGAGGCCGAAGCCCTGGGCGTGCAAGTGGCTGAAGACCTCCTGAGCCAGGGTGCCGATGACATCCTCAAAGCGGTCTATGGCGAGGCAGGTCACGAGTGACTTGCTGGCGCCTGTTGCTGACGCGTCCCGCCGATGAGTCGATGGCGCTGGCTAGCGTGTTGATGGACGCGGGCGTTTTCAGCAGCAGCTTGCCGCTTTTGGGCATAGAGCCTCTTCCCGTTTCTGCCAACATGCGCGAGTTGATCCAGAGGCTGGATCGCTTCGATGCGGTGATCGTGGTCAGCAAACCCGCTGCCAGGATCGCCGTCGAGTTGCTCAGCGAGTATTGGCCAGAGCCACCGGCGTTGAAGTGGTTCACCGTCGGCGCGGCTACCGCGCAGATACTCGATAAGCATCGTCTGGACGTCAGCTTTCCCGAGCAGGGCGATGACAGCGAAGCATTGCTTGAGCATGGCGCGTTTCGCCAGGCACTCGCCGGGCCTGCTTCGCGTGTGCTGATCATGCGCGGGGAGGGCGGGCGCGAGTTGCTCGCTGAGCGTTTGCGCGGGCTTGGTGCTAGTGTCGAGTATCTGCAGTTGTACCGTCGCGAATTGCCCCACTACCCGCCGGCAACGCTGCCTGAGCGGATCCGCGCGGAACGCTTGAACGGGCTGGTGGTCAGCAGTGGACAGGGTTTTGAGCACTTGCATCAATTGGCTGGCGATTCCTGGCCGCACTTGGCGCAGTTGCCGTTGTTTGTACCGAGCCCCCGGGTCGCCGAAATGGCACGTGCTGCCGGGGCGCAAATAGTTGTGGATTGTCGTGGCGCCAGTGCCGCGGCCTTGCTGACGGCGTTACGGGAGCATCCCGAACCCGTTCTCTAATGCAAAGGATGGATACGTGAGCGAAACAGCCTTGCCAAAAGATGACGTCCAGCCAGTGCTGCATGCCCCGGTTGAAGATCCGATTGATACCGTGCCTCCTGCCCCCGTGCAGCGCCGTGGCAATGGCCTGGCAATCGTCGCGCTGTTGCTGGGTGCTGCCGGCGTTGCTGTCGGCGGTTGGGGTGTCTGGCAGGTGCGTCACCTGCAGGCCAATAACCAGCAACAGCTGAGCCAGGTGCAGGCCTTGAACGATCAGGCGCAGAGCCTGAAACTCAATGAGCAACGCCTGAGCGCTCGGTTGGAGCAACTGCCCCCTGCCGATGAACTTGAGGCCCGCAGCCGCCTGGTGGCTCAGCTGCAAGGCGATCAGCAGCGCCTGAACCAGCGCCTGGAGACCATCCTCGGTGCCAGCCGCAAGGACTGGCGCCTGGCTGAGGCTGAGCATTTGTTGCGTCTCGCCAGCCTGCGCCTGTCTGCTTTGCAGGACATCAGCAGCGCTCAGGCCCTGGTCCAGGGTGCCGACGAAATCCTGCGCGAACAGAACGATCCGGGCTCCTTCGCTGCCCGCGAGCAAGTGGCCAAGACCCTGGTCGCGCTGCGCAGCACCGAGCAGCCGGACCGCACCGGACTGTTCCTGCGCCTGGGCGCATTGCGCGACCAGGTGATCAACCTCACCGAACTGGCGCCGGAGTACAAGGACCGTGGCGAGTCGTTGCTGGGCCTGACCGCCGATGGCGATGGCGCGAGCCGCTGGGCTCAATGGTGGGACCAGATCTCGCGCTACATCCGCATCGACTTCAACGCCGACAAGAATGTTCGCCCATTGCTGGCAGGCCAGAGCCTCAGCCAGGTGCGCCTGGCGCTTAGCCTGGCCCTGGAGCAAGCCCAGTGGGCTGCGCTGAATGGTCAGGGCCCGGTGTACACCCAGGCCCTGGCCGAAGCCCGGGACATACTCAAGGGCAACTTCAACCCGGACAACCCGCAGAGCAAAGTGATGCTTGAGCAGGTGGGTGAGCTGAGCAAGCAGCCGGTGACCGTGGTGACCCCGGACCTCACTGGCGCACTGAGCGCGGTGCAAGGGTACCTGGAGCGACGCAACGTCAACGCCGAGGAATCCGTCAAGCCGATGGCCAAGCCTGCCGCTGACACCGCGCAGGAGGCCACGCCATGAAACGCCTGTATGTGATCGTGTATCTGGTGATAGCTGCTGCGGCCGCGCTGGGCCTGGCGATTGCCGAGCATTCCGGCTACGTGCTGATCGCCTACAAGAGCTTTCGTTTCGAATCGAGCCTGTGGGCTACCCTCGCGCTGGTGGCCGTTTTGTGGCTGGTGATTTGGGGCATCAAGGCGCTGATCGAACTGGTGATGACATCCAGTGGCGTGGTCAATCCCTGGTCGCGACGCAATCGCAGTCGCCGCGTGCAGGTCGCGATCGAACATGGCCAGCTGGATCTGGCCGAGGGCCGCTGGGCCAGTGCGCAGCGTCACCTGCATCGAGCTGCGGAAGCCGAGCGCCAACCGCTGCTCTACTACCTCGGCGCTGCCCGCGCGGCCAACGAACAAGGCAAGTACGAAGAGAGCGACAACCTGCTCGAGCGGGCGCTCGAGCGCCAGCCACAGGCCGAGCTGGCCATTGCCTTGAATCATGCGCAACTGCAGACCGATCGAGGCGACACCGAGGGTGCCCTGGCGACGCTTCAAGCCATGCACGAGCGCCATCCGCATAACGTGCAGACGTTGCGCCAGCTGCAACGCCTGCATCAACAACGGGGCGATTGGTCGGCAGTGATCCGGTTGTTGCCGGAATTGCGCAAGGACAAGGTACTGCCACCTGCCGAGCTGGCCGACCTGGAACGCCGTGCCTGGGGTGAGAACCTGTCCCTGGCAGCGCAGCGGGAAGAGGACGGCACCGTCGGCCTGCAGTCGCTCAACAGCGCCTGGCAGAAGCTGACATCGGCCCAGCGCCAGGAGCCGCAACTGGTGCTGGCCTACGCCGAACAGCTGCGCCAACTGGGTGCCCAGGTGGAAGCGGAAGAAGTGCTGCGCACAGCGCTCAAGCGTGATTACAACAGCCACCTGGCGCGCCTTTACGGGCTCGTGCGCGGCAGCGACCCGGTGCGGCAGCTGCAAACTGCCGAGGGCTGGCTCAAGGATCATCCGGCCGATCCGAGCCTGCTCCTGACACTGGGCCGCCTGTGCCTGCAAAGCAGTTTATGGGGCAAAGCGCGAGACTACCTGGAGAGCAGCCTGCGAGTGCAGCGTAACCCGGAAGCCTGTGCAGAACTGGCGCGGTTGCTGGCGCAATTGGGTGATACCGAACGCAGCAATCAGCTGTTCCAGGAAGGGTTGGGCCTGCTGGATGAACGCTTGCTGGCGGCACCGTTACCCGTACCGATCCACGCTTGAGTTCGAGGTAGGGAGCTCGAGATGAGGGGGCTCGCTCCCTCGTCAAAAAGCACCCTGCTGCTGTCAGAATATTCCCCTCAAAGCGCCGAGTCGGCTTATTCCTACAGACGGTTACGTCAGATCCTAGCGCATCTGTCGTGGTTTCCCACCCTCGCTGTGGAACTCTCCCTGCTGTAGTACCTTGAAAGATCTGCGCGCTTTCCTCTAACGTAATTGCCTGTCTCTTACTGTTACGGAAATGCCATGTCTTTGGCCCGCACACGCTCCTTGTTCTTCATGGTTTTCGTCGCAGCTGCCCTGGCATTAGGTATTTCCTATTACCTGCAATACGCCGTCGGCCTCAGGCTGTGCGGCCTGTGCATCCTGCAGCGCGGCTGCCTGTGGTTGCTCACGGGGGTGTGCTTGTCTGCTTGCGTGCATGGCCCTGGCCGTGCGGGTACGCTGGTGTATGGGTTGCCGGTGTTGATCTGCAGTGTGGCCGGAACGGTAACGGCATGGCGTCAAGTTGTGCTGCAGAGCGATCCGCTGCATCACCTGTCCGACTGCTCGGCGAGCCTGGCTGATGCTTTTGCCAATACATCCTGGTCAGGCGCACTGAAGCAGATGTTCGAAGGTACGTTCGATTGTGCCGAGATTTCATGGACGCTGTTCGATCTGAGCATCCCGGAGTGGAGCCTGCTGTTCTTCTTTGCGGTGACAATTGTGGTTGTTTTTCAACCGCTCGGGCTTCTGTGGCGCACCTTTCGGCGACCACTCAGCGGCGAGTCGTCGCAGGGCAGTCTGGCGCGCGATTAAACACTTGTATGAACTTTATCTCCTGCGTACCTTGAAGCCACAGTCGAGCGGGCATAATCTGGCCCGCACGTGTCATTGGAATTATGTTGCTCGAATGACGCTCTGCCTGACCGATCCTTGACCTTCAAGTGCGTGACAGGTGTAGGGCAGCATGACCCACAAGGGAAGAGAGATCACCATGCTCGAAAGTTGTCAGAATGCTCAAGAACGATGGGGTGGAGTGCATCTGCTGATCGATCGCTGGTTGCAGGAGCGTCACGAACTGGTGCGGGCTTATGACGATCTCGGCGAAAAGCCCGAGGCGCTGAGCGAGAACCGCAACCCTTTGCAGGAATTCTGCGGTGTGCTGGTCGATTACGTCTCAGCCGGGCATTTCGAGATCTACGAACAACTGACAGGGGAGGCCAAGGCCTTCAATGACAAGCGTGGGCTGGAACTGGCCGAGACGATTTACCCCCGAATCGACGTCATCACTGAAAAGCTGCTCGCGTTCAACGACCTGTGCGATGCAGGTCAGTGCGTGGCGGAGAAGTTCAAGGAGCTCGGTGGCTTGTTGCACGAGCGCTTCGAACTGGAAGACTGCCTGATCGAAGTGTTGCATACCGCGCACAAGGAAGAAGATTCGGTTCAGGCCTGAATTTCTTTGTGCAGGACCTGAAAAACGGTGCGCTTGGCGCGCCGTTTTTTGTGCCTGGAATTCAGCCTTTCGCGCCGCGTAATTCCACCTCGAATACCAGGGGCGTGAAGGGCGCAATCAGGTCCCCGGCACCTTCGGCGCCATAGGCTTGCGCCGATGGAATCACCAGTCGCCATTTCGCGCCCACCGGCATGTTCTGCAGCGCCGTCCGCCAGCCCGAGATCACGCTATCCAGGCTGAACCATTGCGGCTGACTGTTTTGATCGAACACCGTGCCGTCGGGGAGGCGTCCGATGTACAGCACCTGTACCTTGCCATTCGGACCGGCCGTTGCTCCGGCACCTGGCGTCAGTTCCGTCAGCAGGATGCCGTCCTCGATTTCCCGAGCGCCAGGTCGGGCCTTTTCCTCGGTGAGAAAACGCTGTTCTTTTTCGAGGGCAATTTCGCTTTGCCCCAATGTCGGTTGCTCGGCAATTTGCGCTTCATGTTCGGCCAGGATCTTCTCGATCTGTTCGTCTTTCAGTGCCAGGGGCTTGCCCTGATAAGCCTGCTGCAAACCGTCGAGCAGTGCCTGCACTTGAAGGTCAGGTACCTCCTGGCGCAGCCGTTCGCCGAGGCTCGCCCCCAGGCTGTAGGCGAGATTGTGAGCGTCTGTTTCGGTGGTTTTTTCCGCAGCCTGAGCCACTGAAAAAAACACGCACAACGATAAAAAAAGATAACGCAACATGGGCACTCTCCGGCCTGGGATGCGGCCGATTATGCCAGTGCGAATGCAATGAACGGTGAACTGCTTTCTGGCGGGAGCAGAAGTTTTGCTGTCAGGTGCAACGCAACGCTTTCGATACTGTCAACATGCCCTAGCGGCGGTGTCTGCAGAGGTCTAGTATGAGCCGCACCCACGTCAGCCAGGAGGTAAACCATGTCGGCCACCAAGAAGCCTGTAAATACTCCGTTGCACTTACTCCAACAATTGTCGGGCAGCTTGCTCGAGCATTTGGAAACCGCTTGTTCGCAAGCCTTGGCTGATGCTGAAAAACTGCTCGCCAAACTGGAAAAACAGCGCGGAAAAGCGCAGGAAAAATTGCACAAATCCCGTACCAAATTGCAGGACGCTGCGGCGGCCGGCAAGGCTAAGGCGCAAGCCAAGGCCAAGGATGGAGTCAAGGAACTTGAAGACCTGCTCGATGCCCTCAAGGGTCGTCAATCCGAGACCCGCAACTACATCCTGCAACTTAAGCGTGACGCTCAGGAAAGCCTGAAACTGGCCCAGGGTGTCGGTCGTGTTCAAGAGGCTGTCGGCAAGGCGTTGTCCCTGCGTTCGGCCAAGCCTGCTGCCGCACCTGCCAAGAAAGCCGCAAGCAAATCGACAGCTGCAAAAGCACCCGCCAAGGCTGCTGCCAAACCAGCCGCGAAAGCACCGGTGAAAGTGGCTGCTAAAAAGCCAGTGGCTGCCAGTGCTGCCAAGCCGGCTGCGACCAAACCTGCTGCGGCAAAACCGGTAGCCAAGCCGGCGGCGAAAACTGCTGCAGCAAAACCAGCTGCGGCCAAAACCGCTGCTGCAAAAGCGCCTGCCAAACCTGCCGCGAAAACTGCCGCCGCCAAACCTGCTGCAGCAAAAAGCGCAGCAGCCAAACCAGCTGCTAGAACTGCAGCCGCGAAGCCTGCTGCCAAACCTGCTGCAGCTAAACCGGCCGCGGCAAAACCTGCTGCCAAGCCGGCCGCCAAACCTGCTGCAAAAGCGGCGACCAAGCCTGCTGCTAGAACGGCTGCTGCGAAACCTGCTGCCGCTGCCAAGCCAGCCACCGCTGCAAAACCCGCTGCTGCCAAGCCAGCTGCGAAACCTGCAGCCAAACCAGCGGTGAAAAAACCCGCTGCTGCGAAGCCGACTCCGACCGCTGCTGCCAAGCCGGCAGCGCCTGCTTCATCGTCGAACTCGGCTTCGCCAACTACCAGCAGCACTTCGACCCCTGCAGCGGCGCCAACGCCAGCTGCATCGTCGAACACAGGCACTACCCCAACCAGCGCTTCCTAAGTGCCGGTCACCGCGACGCGCAGCTGATGCAGCGCGTCGCGGCCAACGTTGGTGGTGTCCGCCGCGACACCTTCCAGCCAGGCCGTTGTTCCGGCCTTGTCATTCTGCGGCCACTGCTGCGCGGTTTTTTCCAGTCGCGACAAAAGAATCCGCTCGCCTTCAAGTTCCAGCGCCTTGACTTTTTCACGCAAGATATTGAGGTCTGTATCGTCAGCTGCGGCGGCTTTCCATTGGCCGCGTAATGCACGCAGGGGCTGAATCACGCCCGCATCCCAGCCTTCGACTACTTCCCGCAGTTGCAGCAATCGCAGTTCGTTAAAGACTACCCCTCGGTGTTCCAGCCACAATCCGCACAGCAGCAGGCACACGTTCGTGCCCGCCGATTGCAGTTGCAGGCACGCCCGCTCAGCGCCGGGCCGCGCGTAAGCGTCAAGGGAAAAGCTCCACAGGTCAGAGGACATAGTGCTACTCGCGCCAGTTGCGAGCGAAGCTGGTAGACTCCGCCGCCATTATGATTCGACTTCAGAACCTGACTTTACAGCGTGGCCCGCAACGTCTGCTAGAAGACGCCGAGCTGACCCTGCACGCCGGCCACAAAGCCGGCCTCATCGGTGCCAATGGCGCCGGCAAATCGAGCCTGTTCGCCCTGCTTCGGGGTGAGCTGCACCCGGACTCGGGTGACTGCTTCCTGCCGGCCGACTGGCGCATCGCCCACATGCGCCAGGAAATCGAGACGCTCGAACGCATTGCGGTCGACTACGTGCTCGATGGCGACCTGCGCCTGCGTGAGGTGCAACATGACCTGGCGGCGGCGGAAGCGGCGCACGACGGTGCCGCTCAGGCCCGCCTGCACTCTGAACTCGACAGCGCCGATGGCTACACCGCTGATGCCCGGGCTCGCAAGCTGCTGGCCGGCCTGGGGTTCACCAACGAACAGATGGATCGTCAGGTCGGGGACTTCTCCGGTGGCTGGCGGATGCGCCTGAACCTGGCGCAGGCACTGATGTGCCCCTCGGACTTGTTGCTGCTCGACGAACCCACCAACCACCTGGACCTCGACGCCATCATCTGGCTTGAGGAGTGGCTGAAAAGTTATCCGGGCACCTTGTTGCTGATCTCTCACGACCGGGATTTCCTCGATGCGGTGGTCGACCACGTAGCCCACGTCGATCAGCGCAAGATCACGCTGTATCGCGGTGGCTACACCGCGTTCGAGCGTGCCCGTGCCGAACGCCTGGCCCAGCAGCAACAGGCCTACGAGAAGCAGCAGGCGCAGCGAGCGCACATGGAAAGCTACATTGCGCGCTTCAAGGCCCAGGCCACCAAGGCCCGCCAGGCCCAGAGCCGGATCAAGGCGCTGGAGCGGATGGAAGAGTTGTCTGCGGCCCATGTCGATTCGCCGTTCGACTTCGTTTTCCGCGAGTCGACGAAGATTTCCAGCCCGCTGATTGACCTGTCTGATGCCCGCTTGGGCTACGGCGAGAAAACCGTGCTGGAGAAGGTCAAGCTGCAACTGACCCCTGGCGCACGGATCGGTTTGCTCGGCCCTAATGGTGCCGGTAAGTCGACCCTGATCAAGAACCTTGCGGGTGAGCTGGAGCCCTTGGCCGGTCGACTGACCCGTGGCGAAAACACGGTCGTTGGTTACTTTGCCCAGCATCAGCTTGACTCCCTGGACTCCAAAGCCAGCCCGTTGCTGCACTTGCAGCGCCTGGCGCCTACCGAGCGCGAACAGACGTTGCGGGACTTCCTCGGGGGTTTCGACTTCCGCGGTGCACGCATCGACGAGCCGGTGCTGAATTTTTCCGGGGGCGAGAAAGCGCGCCTGGCCTTGGCATTGATCGCCTGGGACCGGCCGAACCTGCTGCTGCTCGACGAACCCACCAACCACCTTGACCTGGAAATGCGCCTGGCGCTGACCATGGCCTTGCAGGAATTC
Organism: Pseudomonas sp. HY13-MNA-CIBAN-0226; assembly: GCF_040310305.1. Classification (NCBI taxonomy): domain Bacteria; kingdom Pseudomonadati; phylum Pseudomonadota; class Gammaproteobacteria; order Pseudomonadales; family Pseudomonadaceae; genus Pseudomonas; species Pseudomonas sp. HY13-MNA-CIBAN-0226. The sequence goes on along the minus strand of NZ_JBEOPS010000001.1, from coordinate 369,148 downwards.
ACTGGTGCGGTCCTGGTGGTCTCCCACGACCGCCACCTGCTCAAAAGCACCACTGACAATTTCTACCTGGTCGCCGATGGCAAGGTCGAGGAGTTCGACGGCGATCTGGACGACTACACCCGTTGGCTGGTGGAGTATCGCCAGCGCAATGCGCCGGTCAGCAACACGCCGGTCAATCCGGATAAAACCGACAAGAAAGCCCAGCGCCAGGCCGCCGCTGCCTTGCGCCAGCAGTTGGCGCCGCACAAGCGCGAGGCCGACAAGCTCGAAGCCGAACTGGGCAAGCTGCACGAAAAGCTGGCCAAAATCGACGTGAGTCTGGGCGACAGCGATATCTACGAGCCGGCCCGCAAGAACGATTTGCGTGACCTGCTGGCCGAACAGGCAAAGCTGAAAGTGCGTGAAGCCGAGCTTGAGGAGTCCTGGATGGAAGCCCTCGAGTTGCTCGAAAGCATGCAGGCGGAGCTGGAGGCGTTGTCCTGATGGAGGCCTTCAGGCTGCCGCTGTCTGCCATGTGGATAGAGCCGTTGTGGTTGGTGCTGCAGATCCTGCTGATTTTGCTCGCGGGTTACTTCGCCCAGCGCTTTGTTGCCAAATGCCTGAACCGCCTGGGGGAGCGTTATCCGTTTCCCCCTCAGCTGCTGCTGCCGCTTCGAGGCGGCCTGCGCTGGCTGATCATGGGCAGTGCGCTGATTTTCGTGCTGGAGCGCCTGGGCGTGTCCGCGACAGTGCTGTGGACAGCATTGTCCGGTTTTGTTGCGGTCGCGGCGGTGGCGTTCTTCGCCATGTGGAGCGTGCTGTCCAACTTGCTGTGCGCGATCCTGATCTTCACCGTGGGGCCGTTTCGCATTGGCGACGTGGTCGAACTGGTCGATACCACCGACAAGCCGGGCGTGAAGGGGCGGGTGATCGCGATCAATCTGCTCTACACCACCTTGATCGAGGCCGAAGAGCTGGGCACCGGCAGTGCCATGGTGCAAGTGCCCAACAGCCTGTTCTTCCAGCGTTCGGTTCGGCGGTGGCGGGGAAGTGATGTGTTTCCTTCGAGCGGGTTCGAGAAGTAATCCTCAAGATCAAAAGATCGCAGCCTTTGGCAGCTCCTACAGCAGGCGCGTTTCCATGCAGGAGCTGTCGGAGGCTGCGATCTTTTGCTTTTCCCCCCGAGCCGCATTAGCTTAGAGACCTGTCAAAAGAGTTTCGGTCGAGGTGTGCAATGGAGCTTCAAACATGGCTGGCGTTCTTTGCCGCCTGCTGGGTGATCAGCCTGTCTCCCGGTGCCGGCGCCATTGCGTCGATGTCCAGTGGTCTGCAATACGGCTTCTGGCGCGGTTACTGGAACGCCCTGGGCCTGCAGATCGGCCTGGCGGTGCAGATTGCCATTGTGGGTGCCGGTGTTGGCGCGATCCTCACAGCGTCGGCCACAGCGTTCCATGCGATCAAGTGGTTTGGCGTCGCCTACCTGGTATTCCTCGCGATCAAGCAATGGCGCGCATTGCCCAGTGACATGAGCGACGATGCCGCAGTGCGCCAGATCGGCAAGCCGATGGCCCTGGTGTTCCGTGGTTTCCTGGTGAACATCAGCAACCCCAAGGCCCTGGTGTTCATGCTGGCGGTGCTGCCGCAGTTCATCGACCCCCATGCGCCACTGCTGATCCAGTATTTAGTGATCGGCGCCACCATGGTCTGCGTCGACCTGATTGTCATGGCCGGTTACACCGGCCTGGCGTCCAAGGTGCTGCGCATGTTGCGTACTCCCCAGCAGCAGAAACGCATGAACCGGACATTTGCCGGTTTGTTTATCGGCGCGGCAGCGTTCATGGCGACGTTGCGCAAAGCCGCAGCGTAAAGCCCCGATGCTGGAAAAAAAGCGACCTGCGGGTCGCTTTTTTGTTGAATGCCCATCCGTATAACCAGAAGCCGAAAGCTGATTACGGCGCAGTGCGCGGGACAAGCAATCGCAAAATAACCAGACAATCGGCATCGAGCCTGCGAACAACGCTTGAATGAATCTCATTCGAAGTGAACAATATGTAACTTCGTATTTCCTACTGAGATTCATTCATGATTGCCCCGTCGCGATTCCTGGCCTGGCTGTTAATCCCCTTGGCAGCCTTATGCAGCACCAGACTGCTGGCCGACACCGTGGAAGGCGCCCCACAGGCGCTGCATGGGCTCGATTACATTGCAGCGGATTACCCGCAGACGGTGCAGGCGGGCAGGGTCATCAAGGAGTCTGGTTATCGCGATCAGCTCGATTCGCTCAAGGCCGTGCAAGGCCTGATCAGTGCAATGCCGGCCAAACCGGAGCAAGGCGCTTTGCTGCAGGGCGTCAATTCGCTGCGCAACGCCATTACCGAGCGTCAGGATGGCGCCGACGTGGCTCGTCAGTCCCGGCAACTCGCGGCAAAGCTGGCAGTGGCCTATGAAATCAGCCAGGCGCCGATCATTACCCCCGATCCGACCCGTGGTGCGCCGTTGTACGCCCAGCATTGCTCGGTGTGCCATGGTGATGCGGGAGCCGGCGATGGCCCGGCAGGCGTCGGCCTGACACCGCCACCGTCGAATCTGCGCGACAGCGTGCGCATGGATCACCTAAGCCTCTATGCGATCTACAGCACCCTGGGCCTGGGTATCGAGGGCACCGACATGCCGGCGTTCGCCGATCAACTGGATGATCGCCAGCGCTGGGACCTGGCCACCTATATTGCCAGCTTCAGCGCCGCCCCGGATGCTGGCGCTGTTGAAAAGACCTACAACATTGCCGACCTCGCCCGTCAGACGCCTGCCGAAGTGCAGGCTGGCGAGGGTCCGCAGGCCGCTGCGGCCTATCGTGCGCAGCGCGCTCAGCCGCCGCAGGTCAAACGGGGCCCGGCGCAACTGCTCGATTACACCGCAGCCACCCTGGACAAGAGCATCGCTGCCTACCGGGCCGGGGATCACGATCAGGCCTATGACTTGTCGGTGGCGGCGTACCTGGAAGGGTTCGAGCTGGTCGAGAGCTCCCTGGACAACGTCGACGCCAATGTACGCAAAGACACCGAAAAATCCCTGATGGCCTACCGCCAGTCCCTGCAGGATGGCTTGCCGGTGGCCCAGGCCCAGCAGCGCCTGGATACCGCGAAAGGTAAATTGAAAGAGTCTGCCGGCCTGTTGGGCAGCGATGGCTTGAGCTGGTCCTTGAGCTACATTTCCGGGTTGTTGATTTTGCTGCGCGAAGGTCTGGAAGCGATTCTGGTGCTGGCGGCGATCCTCGCATTCCTGCGCAACACCGGCCAGCAATCTGCGGTACGCAGCGTTAACGTCGGTTGGTGCCTGGCGCTGCTGGCCGGCCTTGCCACCTGGGGGCTTGCCGCCTACGTTATCGACGTCAGCGGCTCGCAGCGCGAGTTGCTTGAAGGTGCCACCGCGTTGTTCGCCAGCGTGATGGTGCTGTGGCTCGGTGTGTGGATGCACGATCGTCGCCACGCCGCGGCCTGGCAGAATTACATCAAGAGCAGCCTGGTGGGCGGCGGCGGACGATTCGGGTTTGCGATCCTGGCGTTCTTCTCGGTTTATCGTGAGTTGTTCGAAGTGATCCTGTTCTACGAGACCCTGTGGCTGCAGGCGGGTCCTGCCGGGCATAACGCAGTGCTCGCAGGCGGTGCCACTGCGCTGGTATTGCTGGTGGGGCTGGCCTGGGTGATCCTGCGCGGCTCGGCCAAGCTGCCGCTGTCGTTGTTCTTCAGCATTAACGCCGCGTTGTTGTGCGCGCTATCGGTGGTGTTTGCCGGTCATGGGGTCAAGGCATTGCAGGAGGCGGGGATTTTCGGTACGCGTCCGGTGCCATTCTTCGAATTCGACTGGCTGGGTATTCACGCGGATGCCTACTCGTTGAGTGCCCAGATGGTGGCGATTATTGCGATAATCGTGCTGTATGGGCGCAGCTGGTTGACGCAGAAGCGTCGGGTTCAGGTTTCCTGACCCGAGTAAACCTGGAAAGATCACAGCCTGCGGCAGCCCCTGCAGGGAGTAGGCATGTCGATGCAGGCTGCGATCTGTTCGGTTTTTCAGAGGAAATGTGATGCGCGTTTGGATAGATGCCGACGCCTGCCCACGGGCGGCCAAGGACCTGGTAGTGAAGTTCGCTCTCAAGCGCCAGTTCGAAGTGGTGCTGGTGGCTGGCCAACCGCAAATCAAGCCGGGCCTGTCCCTGGTGAAATTGATCGTGGTGCCTAGCGGCCCGGATGCAGCGGACGATTATCTGGTGGAACACGCAGTGCCGGGCGAGCTGGTGATTTGCAGTGACGTACCGCTGGCCGACCGATTGGTGAAGAACGGCGTCACCGTGCTGGATCCGCGAGGCAAGGAGTTTGACGCGCAGAACATGGGCGACCGGCTGGCTGTACGTAACCTGTTCACCGACCTGCGTGAACAAGGCCAGATGAGCGGGGGGCCAGCGCCCTTTGGTGAACGTGAGAAGCAAGCGTTCGCCAATTCGCTGGACCGTATCCTGACTCGACTGTCGCGCAAGCCCTGAGCCCACCTCGAAGCTGAGACCAAGCCCTGTGAGAGGCCCCCTGTGGGAGCGAGCCTGCTCGCGATAACACCGGCACAATCAACATCGCTTGCGGCGGCTACTCCGCTATCGCGAGCAGGCTCGCTCCCACACTGCCCATGCCCACACTCATGCCTGCATCACACGTCGTTTTCGTGAGTCAGTTCGAGCACGCGATCCACCAGCTTGTTAATTCCTGAGGCCGCTTCACTGATCGACTGCGCCAGCATGTACGCCGGCGTGCTCACCAGTTTGCGCGCCTTGTCTTCGACGATGTCGGTGACCGCGCACTCGGCATGGGTAGCCCCCATTTTGTTCATGGCAGCGGCGGTATCGGCATCGTTGCCGATGGTGCAGGTCACACCTGGGCCGTAGATCTTCGCCGCCAGGGCGGGCGAGATGCAGATCAGCCCGACTGGCTTGCCTGCTTCGGCAAAGGCTTCGGTCAGCGCCAGGACGTCAGGCTGCACGGTACAGCCGGCACCTTCGATGGCGAAGTTCGACAGGTTCTTCGCCGCACCGAACCCGCCAGGCACGATCAGGGCATCGAAGTCCTCGACGCTGGCCTCGCGGATGTCCTTGATGTTCCCACGGGCGATCCGCGCCGATTCAACCAGCACGTTACGCGACTCGGGCATTTCCTCGCCCGTGAGGTGGTTGATCACGTGCAACTGCGAGATATTGGGGGCGAAACACTGCACCTGAGCGCCACGCTGGTCCAGCCGCAACAGGGTGATCACGCTCTCGTGGACCTCGGCACCGTCGTAGACGCCACAACCGGAAAGGATCACTGCAATTTTTTTGCTCATGGGCTTTTCTCCTTGTTCATGGCGTTAAATGTCCACTAATTCGCCACTCGTTGCCATAGGGATAATGTGCGGTAACAACCAGGGCGCGCCGCCCCAACATCGGGCTGGCACGGAGCAGAAGGCTTTCTAAATGGATCGCATCGAAGCCAGGGTGTTCATTATTTGCGAGCGTCTGTCACGCGGCGTGGCGACGCGCGCAGGGGTGCGACGTGGGGGGGGGCGCATCGGGTGAGCAGGAGCGGTCTCTACGGGTGCAGGGACCGTTTTATTCGGTGGGCGTCTTGGGCGCTGCAGTCTTGGCCTGTTCAGCTTTCAATGCCTGCTCGTCGGCATAGACTTTTTTTGCCAGCTGGGCGTTCTTGAAGCGCCGGCGCAGCCACAGGCCCACGCCCAGGACGAGCAGGGCGCCCAGCACCCATAGCTCGTACTTCTTGACGCTGCCAAGCATGCCTTCCAGCACGGCACCAAAATGATACGCGGCCGCCGACAGTGCCGAAGCCCAGATCGCCGCGCCAATCCCGTTCAGCAACAGATAACGTCCCGGTGGATAGCCCGACAGACCGATCGCCACGGGCATTACCGTGCGTAATCCGTAGACGAAGCGGAAGCTCAGGACCCAGATGTCCGGGTGCTTTCGAATGTGTTCCAGCGCCCGATCGCCCATCATCTGCCAGCGCGGCTTGCGCGCCAGCAATTTGCGCCCGTGCTTGCGGCCAAGGAAATACCACAGCTGATCGCCCGCATAACTGCCACAGAACGCGACTATGGTGACGATCTTGATGTCCATGTAACCGCGGAACGCAAGGAAGCCCGCGAGTACCAGGATGGTTTCGCCTTCGAAGAACGTGCCGAGAAAGAGGGCGAAATACCCGAATTCCTGAAGAAATTGCTGGAGCATTGTCTGGGTGCTGGCGAAATGAACGCGCAGCCTAACCCTTCGGGCACATTCATGAAAGTGTCCAAATGTGTCTCGACGTGAACATTTCATGCAAGGACAATGGAATGCGACTACCTGTCACAGGTGTGCACATAACTGTAATACGACGGTCATAATGGCAGCTTATAACTGTCACGCTCGCCCGCCAGCGCGGGCTCAGGAGTCTGCCGTGAGCTTTACCCCCGCCAACCGCCTGTTCCCAGCCACCCGTCTGCGACGCAATCGTCGTGATGAATTCTCGCGCCGCCTGGTTCGTGAAAACGTCCTCAGCGTCGACGACCTGATCCTGCCGGTATTTGTACTGGACGGTGAGAATCGTCGCGAAGCGGTGGCGTCAATGCCGGGCGTCGAGCGCCTGACCATTGATCTGTTGCTTGAAGAGGCCGCCAAGTGGGTCGAGCTCGGTATTCCCGCGCTCGCGCTGTTCCCCGTGACGCCGGCGGAGCTCAAGTCGCTGGACGCGGCCGAAGCCTGGAACCCGAATGGCATTGCCCAACGCGCCACCCGCGCATTACGTGCGCAGTTCCCCGAGCTGGGTGTGATCACCGACGTTGCCCTGGATCCGTTCACCACCCACGGCCAGGACGGTATTCTCGATGAAGAAGGCTACGTGCAGAACGACATTACCGTCGATGCACTGGTCCGCCAGGCCCTGTCCCATGCCGAAGCCGGCGCCCAGGTGGTGGCGCCGTCCGATATGATGGACGGGCGCATCCAGGCGATCCGCGAGGCGCTGGAGCTGGCCGATCACGTTAACGTGCGGATCATGGCCTACTCGGCGAAATACGCTAGCGCCTATTACGGTCCCTTCCGCGATGCGGTGGGTTCCGCGCTGAACCTGGGCAAGGCTAACAAGGCCTCCTACCAGATGGACCCGGCCAACAGCAACGAGGCGCTGCACGAAGTGGCGGCGGACTTGTCAGAAGGCGCGGACATGGTCATGGTCAAGCCAGGCATGCCGTATCTGGACATCCTGTGGCGGGTCAAAGAAGAATTCAAAGTGCCGACGTTTGTTTATCAAGTCAGCGGCGAATACGCCATGCACATGGCGGCGATCCAGAATGGCTGGTTGAGCGAAGGGGTAATACTCGAATCCCTGACCGCTTTTAAACGCGCAGGCGCCGACGGCATCCTGACCTACTTTGCCGTCCGTGCCGCTCAATTGTTACGAGAGCAAAAATAGCCCTCCCAGGAACATTCCATGAATACCGAAGGACTCACTGAAGTTGCCGTAAAAGATGCTCAACCCGTGGTGGAGCAAGTCGCCGAAACACCGCCGGAGCTGGAGCCAGCCCCACCCGCAGTGGTCGTCGAAGCCGCAGTGGCGGCACCGGCGATTGCCATTCCCGGCCTGGATGACAGCAGCCTGTACATCCATCGCGAGCTTTCGCAGCTGCAGTTCAACATTCGCGTGCTGGAACAGGCACTGGATGAGTCCTACCCGTTGCTGGAGCGGCTGAAGTTCCTGCTGATCTTCTCCAGCAACCTGGACGAGTTCTTCGAGATTCGTGTGGCCGGCCTGAAGAAGCAGATCACCTTCGCCCGTGAACAGGCGGGCGCCGATGGCCTGCAACCGCATCAGGCCCTGGCACGCATCAGCGAGCTGGTGCATGGTCATGTCGACCGCCAGTACGCCATTCTCAACGATATTCTGTTGCCGGAGCTGGAGAAACATCAGGTCCGCTTCATCCGTCGCCGTCACTGGACCACCAAGATCAAGACCTGGGTGCGCCGGTTCTTCCGCGACGAGATTGCGCCGATCATCACGCCGATCGGCCTTGACCCGACTCACCCGTTCCCGTTGCTGGTGAACAAGAGTCTGAACTTCATCGTCGAACTGGAAGGCATCGATGCGTTTGGCCGCGACTCTGGCCTGGCGATCATCCCTGCTCCGCGCCTGCTGCCGCGAGTGATCAAGGTGCCGGAGGAGGTGGGCGGCTCCGGTGACAACTACGTGTTCCTGTCGTCGATGATCCACGCGCACGCCGATGACTTGTTCCAGGGCATGAAGGTCAAGGGCTGCTATCAGTTCCGCCTGACCCGTAACGCCGACCTGGCGGTCGACACTGAAGACGTTGAAGACCTGGCCCGCGCGCTGCGTGGTGAGCTGTTCTCCCGTCGTTATGGCGATGCGGTGCGACTGGAAGTGGCTGACACTTGCCCCAAACACCTCTCCGACTACCTGCTCAAGCAGTTCAACCTGCACGAGACCGAGCTGTATCAGGTTAACGGGCCGGTCAACCTGACCCGTTTGTTCAGCATCACCGGCCTCGACAGCCAGCGCGAGCTGCAATACCTGCCGTTCACCCCGCAGATTCCGAAACTGCTGCAGAACAGCGAGAACATCTTCAGCGTGATCAGCAAGCAGGACATCCTGTTGCTGCACCCGTTCGAGTCGTTCACCCCGGTGGTCGACCTGTTGCGCCAGGCCGCGAAAGACCCGCATGTATTGGCCGTGCGCCAGACGCTGTACCGCTCCGGTGCCAACTCGGAAATCGTCGACGCGCTGGTGGATGCAGCCCGTAACGGCAAGGAAGTCACCGCGGTGATCGAATTGCGCGCGCGGTTCGATGAAGAGTCCAACCTGCAACTGGCCAGCCGTCTGCAAGCGGCCGGTGCAGTGGTGATCTACGGCGTTGTGGGGTTCAAGACCCACGCCAAGATGATGCTGATCCTGCGGCGCGAGGCCGGGGAGATCGTGCGGTACGCTCACTTGGGCACCGGCAACTACCACGCAGCCAACGCCCGTCTGTACACCGACTACAGCTTGCTGACCTCCGACGATGCGTTGTGCGAGGACGTGGGCAAGCTGTTCAGCCAGTTGATCGGCATGGGCAAGACCCTGCGCATGAAGAAACTGCTGCATGCGCCGTTCACCCTGAAAAAGGGCATGCTCGACATGATTGCCCGGGAAACGCAGTTCGCCCTGGAAGGCAAGCCGGCACACATCATTGCCAAGTTCAACTCGCTGACTGATCCGAAGATCATTCGCGCGCTGTACAAGGCCAGTCAGTCCGGGGTGCGCATCGACCTGGTCGTGCGCGGCATGTGCTGCCTGCGCCCGGGCATCGCCGGGGTTTCGCACAACATCCATGTGCGCTCGATCATCGGGCGCTTCCTGGAGCATACGCGGGTGTTCTACTTCCTCAATGGCGGGGAAGAGCAGATGTTCCTCTCCAGCGCCGACTGGATGGAGCGCAACCTCGACAAGCGGGTCGAGACTTGCTTCCCGGTGGAAGGCAAGAAGCTGATCATGCGGGTCAAGAAAGAGCTGGAGCTGTACCTGAGCGACAACACCCACAGCTGGAGCTTGCAGTCGGACGGCCGTTACATCCGCAACACGCCTACCGGCAACCAGAACCCGCGCAGTGCGCAGGCGACGTTGCTGGAGCGGTTGGGCAGTCCGATCCTGGCAGTGCGTTAAGCCTCAAGGGGCATAAAAAATGGCGATCCCTGCGGATCGCCATTTTTTTTGCTGCCGTCACTGCCGTCACAATCACCGCAACTGCAATCACCACACTCGCTGCGATCACGCATTCGCTGCGATCGATGCAATCAATGTAGGAGCGAGCTTGCTCGCGAAAAACCTGAGAGCGCTGCGGGGTGTCAGGCTGCCAGCTTTATCGTTCACGTGCATCGCGAGCAAGCTCGCTCCTACAGGGGCACTACCGGACGTTGAGGGTAAAGCCCACCCGGGTCAGCCACTCCGCTTCCAGGGCAAAATCCGCCTGGGTCAGCTGGTTTTCATCCAGCCAGTTGGCCGGGAACAACACATCCAGGCTGTCGCCATTGGCCCGCAGGACCACCTGGGGCATTTCCTGGGTGCCACGGATGTGGTGGAACAGGATCGCGAAGCGCAGCAGCACGCACAGGCGGATCAGCTTGCTGCCGTCACTGCCGAACTCGGCAAACTTGTCCCGGGGAATGTTACGGCGATGCCCGCGCACCAGCAGTGCGAGCATCTGCTGGTCTTCGCGGGAGAATCCGGCGAGGTCCGAGTGCTCGATCAGGTAGGCGCCATGCTTGTGGTAATGATAGTGAGCGATGTCCAGGCCCACTTCGTGGACCTTGGCCGCCCAGCCCAGCAGTTCGCGCCACACGCCGTCATCCAGGTCCCAATCTTCGGCTACCTGGTCGAAGGCATGCAGCGCCTTGCGTTCTACCCGCGCCGCTTGTTCCAGGTCGACGTGATAACGCTCCATCAGCGAGCTCAGGGTGCGCTCACGGACGTCTTCGTGATGATGACGGCCCAGCAGGTCGTAGAGCACGCCTTCACGCAGTGCGCCTTCACAGTGGTCCATGCGTTGCAGTTCGAGGGCGTCGAAGATGGCTTCGAGGATCGCCAGGCCGGCCGGGAAGATTGCGCGACGGTCGGGCTTGATGCCTTCGAAATCGATCTTGTCGGCGTCCCCCAGCTTGAACAGCTTGCGCTTGAGCCAGGCCAGGCCCTCGGCGTTGACTTCGCCGCTGCCATGCCCGCCGGCCTTCAGTGCCAGGCCGATCGCGCGAATGGTGCCCGAGGAGCCGATGGCCTCATCCCAGGTCAGGCGGTGCAGAGCGTGTTCAATGCTCATGATCTCGAGCCGCGCCGCCGTGTAGGCCTGGGCGTAGCGAGCCGGTGTGACCTTGCCGTCCTTGAAATAGCGCTGGGTGAAGCTCACGCAGCCCATTTGCAGGCTTTCGCGCAGCAGTGGCTCGAAGCGCTGGCCGATGATGAACTCGGTGCTGCCGCCGCCGATGTCGGCCACCAGGCGCTTGCCCGGGGTGTCGGCGAGGGTGTGGGACACGCCAAGGTAGATCAGGCGCGCTTCTTCCCGGCCGGAGATGACTTCCACCGGGTGACCGAGGATTTCCTCGGCGCGACGGATGAATTCATTGCGATTACGCGCTTCGCGCAGGGCGTTGGTGCCCACGATCCGTACGGCGCCCGGGGGCATACCGTTGATCAGTTGGGCAAAGCGTTTCAGGCAGTCGAGCCCGCGCTGCATGGATTCTTCGTTGAGCTGGCGCTCTTCGTCGATACCTGCTGCCAGCTGAACCTTCTCCCCGAGACGCTCGAGAATACGGATTTCGCCGTTCTGGGCCTTGGCCACGACCATGTGAAAGCTGTTGGAGCCCAGGTCGATTGCGGCGATCAGGGACAGATTCTTGGCTTGGGATTGCGGCATGGTCTGGGGGTCTCGGTCGATAACCTCGACATCGTGCCACGATCAAAGGCTGACGCCAACGCGCAGTGTTCAAACCCTTGATCCTGCGCAACCCTGTAGACGACCGCTGCGCGGCCTCATCGCGGGCAAGCCCGCTCCCACAGGTTTCCGTGTCGAACACACAATCCTGTTTCAACACATGATCCTGTGGGAGCAACTGCCTTCCCCCTGCCACATCAAGATCGAATATGCAGACGCTATCGCGGGGAAGCCTTGCTCCCACAGAGATGTCCGCCGTACACAAATGCTGCGTTCACTATCAACCCCTGTGGGAGCGGGCTTGCCCGCGATGAGGCCATCAGAGGCCCTACAGAGCTTTCAGACTGTCGCTTCCACAGTACCAATGAAATTCGCCAGCTCCGCTGTCTGCGGGTTGGCAAACAAGATCTTCGGGTCTCCCACCTCATGCACCTTGCCCAGGTGCATGAACACCAGCTTGTCCCCAACCTCCCGGGCAAAGCGCATTTCGTGGGTGACCATGATCAGCGTCATACCGTCTTTGGCCAGTTGCCGAACCACACTCAGCACCTCATTGACCAATTCCGGGTCCAGCGCCGAGGTGATTTCGTCGCACAGCAACACCTTCGGCGACATGGCCAGTGCCCGGGCGATTGCCACGCGTTGCTGCTGCCCGCCGGACAATCGATCCGGGAATGCATCAAACTTTTCCCCGAGCCCTACTCGCTCCAGCATTTCGCGCGCCAGTTCCCGGGCTTTGGCCTTCGGTACCTTCTGCACAACTTGCGGGGCGAGCATCACGTTTTCGCCAACGGTCAGGTGGGGGAACAGGTTGAACTGCTGGAACACCATCCCGACCTTCTGTCGCAGAGTGCGCAGGTCGGCACGGGCGGCGTCGAGGTATTCGCCGTCGACTTCAATCACGCCATCATTGATCGACTCCAGGCCATTGAGCGTGCGCAGCAAGGTCGATTTGCCCGAGCCACTGCGGCCGATGATTGCCACCACCTGGCCTTCCTCGACACTGAGGTCGATGCCTTTGAGCACGTGGTGATCGCCGTAATATTTATGCAGGGCGGAAATTCTAAGCAGAGGCATGCAGTCTCCTTTCCAGGTAGCGCGCACTGAGGGACAAGGGGTAGCAGAGCAGGAAGTAACCGAGGGCGACGAGGCCATAGACCATGAACGGCTCGAAGGTCGCGTTGGCGAGCATGCCGCCGGTTTTGGTCAGCTCGGTGAAGCCGATGATCGAGGTGACGGCAGTGCCTTTGACCACTTGCACCGAAAAGCCCACGGTCGGCGCCACGGCGATGCGTAGCGCTTGCGGCAGGATCACGTAGCGCAGTTGCTCCAGCGGGTTGAGCGCCAGGCTCGATGAGGCTTCCCATTGGCCGTCGGGGATCGAGTCGACGCAGCCGCGCCAGATCTCCGCCAGGTAAGCGCTGGTAAACAGGGTCAGGGCGACGGCCGCAGCCATCCACGCGGAGATGTCCACACCGGCCAGCGCCACACCGAAAAATACCAGGAACAACTGCATCAGCAGCGGCGTGCCCTGGAACAGTTCGATGTAGGTGCGCGCGATATTGCGCGGCAAGGCTTTCTTCGAGATGCGCATGACCATGACCAGCAGACCGATCAGCCCGCCGCCAATGAACGCCACCAGTGACAGCGCCAGCGTCCATTGCAGGCCCGTGAGCAGGTTGCGCACGATGTCCCAGAAGGTGAAATCGCTCATTGGCTGCTCCTTGCAATGTAACGACGGCCGATCCAGTTCAGGAGCTGGCGAATCAGCAACGCCATGCACAGGTAGATCAGCGTGGTCAGGGCATAGGTTTCAAAGGCGCGGAAGTTGCGCGACTGAATGAAGTTGGCGGCGAAACTCAGCTCTTCGGTGGCGATCTGCGAGCAGACCGCCGAGCCGAGCATGACGATGATGATTTGGCTGCTCAGGGCCGGCCAGACCTTGCCCAGCGCCGGCAGCAGGATGACGTGGCGAAACGCTTCGAAGCGGGTCATCGCCAGCGCTGCGGCGGCTTCCAGCTGTCCTCGGGGGATCGCCTGAATGCCGGCGCGGATGATTTCCGTGGAATAGGCGCCCAGGTTGATCACCATCGCCAGCACGGCGGCCTGCCATTCGGAAATCTGCACACCCAGTGACGGCAGGCCGAAGAAGATGAAAAACAACTGCACCAGGAAGGGTGTGTTGCGGATCAACTCGACGTAAACCCCGAAAATCACCGAGAACGGGCGAATGTTCCACGCCCGTACCAGCGCGCCGACGATGCCTAGCGCCACCCCGAATACCGCGCCAATGGCGGTCAGTTCAAGGGTGAACAACGCACCGCGCAGCAGCAGGTCGGTATTTTGCACCACCGGTAGAAAGTCGAACTGATAAGCCATGTCAAATCTCCCGGGCGACGATCAGAGATCGGCCGGCAGTGGCTCTTTCAGCCAGGTCTGGGAGTTTTTCTCCAGCGCGCCGTCGGTTTTTGCAGTGGCGAGGATCTGGTTGACCTTGCCCAGCAGCGCCGGCTCGTTCTTGTTCACCCCGACGTAGACCGGCGAATCCTTGAGCTTTACTTTCAAAGCCGGCACGCGCTTGGGGTTCTTCTCGCTGATCGCCACCATCACCACGTTGCCGCTGGCGATCAGATCGACCTGGCCGGCGAGGTAGGCGGCGATGGTCGAATTGTTGTCTTCAAAGCGCTTGATGGTCACGCCTTGCGGGGCCACCTTGGTCAGCTCGATGTCTTCGATGGCTCCACGGGTGACGCTGATGGTCTTGCCCTTGAGGTCGTCCAGCGTCTTGATCGTGGCCTCTGGCGGGCCGAACACTGCGAGGTAGAAGGGCGCGTAGGCGCTGGAAAAGTCGATGACTTTCTCGCGTTCGGCGTTCTTGCCAAGGCTGGAAATCACCAGGTCGACCTTGCCGGTGGTCAGGAACGGAATGCGGTTAGTGCTGTTGACCGGGGTCAGTTCGAGTTTGACCTTGAGCTGGTCCGCCAGCAGCTTGGCAGTGTCGATGTCCAGGCCGCGAGGCTTCATGTCCGGACCCACCGAGCCGAAGGGCGGGAAGTCCTGTGGCACGGCGACTTTGAGGACGCCGCGCTTGACCACGTCCTCCAGGCCGTCGGCGTGGGCGGGCGCCTGGCTCAGCATCAGGCTGGCAAACAGGGCTGCGAGGAGGGCGCTGTAACGCTGGGTCATGGCAAATCTCCGAATCGGCGAGAAGTGATTTCTGCGGATCGACAGAGCACGGGCCATGCCAAGTATCGGTTTCGGGTGGCACAGCCCCCGGGTTTACTGGGTTTTCTCGGTCTTACTGGTCTGAACAGTTGAGCCCTGATTCGCACCCTGATAGCGCATCGTCATAACTCTGCGAACCCCCATGGGGCACGACTTGCCGGACGCTGCGAATAGCTTTAAAACTGTCCGCTCATTCATCCGGTTCGTCTGAAAAACCATGAATTCGATCTCCCGAGCCGTTCCTGAAGTGGCGCTGCAAGCCATCCGTAAACTGATCACCGAACAGGGGTTCGGGCCGGGGGATGCCTTGCCCTCGCAACGGGACCTGGCGGTGCAATTGGGCGTGAGCCGGGCGTCGTTACGCGAAGCGCTGTCGTCGTTAAGTGCCCTGGGGCTGATCAGCATCCAGCCGGGCAAAGGGGTGTTTGTGCAGGCGCCCGTGGACCTGGCGCGGTCCGACGCGGCGTTGAGCTGGCCCTTCGCGGCACAGGCGTCGCCCCTGGACATCTTCCAGTTGCGCTATGCCCTGGAGGGGTTCGCTGCGGGCCTGGCAGCGGTGACGTTAAGTACTGTCCAGCTCGATGCGCTGGAAGACAACGTGGCCGCGATGCGCAACGAGTTGAAGGTGGGCGACTTTGAAGCGGCGGCGCGCCTGGATTTCGAGTTTCACCGGCGCATCCTGCTGGCCAGCGGCAATCAGGCGATGCTGAGTATCCTGACCGCCAGTGCCGACATCTTCCTGGAGAGCCAGAAGCTACCGTTCATCCGGGCCGAGCGCGCCATGGAAACCTGGCAGGAGCACCGCAAGATTCTCCGCGCACTGGCACGCCGGGCGTCCGGGGCCGCACAGAAGGCGATGCAGGAACACGTGCGCAATGCCGCGCTGCGCACCGGAATTGCCTTCATCGCCCCCGCCGCCTGATGAATTGAGCTATACCCAAACTCATGCGGCACCATAGCAAGAGTCAATCATCTGCAGCTTCCTGAACGGGGGAAGGGCGGCTATGATGGGCCACGTTTTTTTGCTTACAACCTGGAGACTTCCATGAGCAGCGATCTTATCAAACACGTTAGCGACGCTAGCTTCGAGGCCGATGTACTGAAGGCCGAAGGCGCTGTGCTGGTCGACTACTGGGCTGAATGGTGCGGCCCTTGCAAAATGATCGCTCCTGTCCTGGACGAGATTGCAGAAACCTACAAAGGCAAGCTGACCGTTGCCAAGCTGAACATCGACGAAAACCAGGAAACCCCGGCCAAGCATGGCGTGCGCGGTATCCCGACGCTGATGCTGTTCAAGAACGGCAACGTTGAAGCGACCAAGGTCGGCGCACTGTCGAAGTCGCAATTGGCCGCTTTCCTGGACGCCAACATCTAAGCGTCGTAATAAAGTGTCTGAAAAAAAGGCCCCGCTATTTGCGGGGCTTTTTCGTTATCGAGGGCTAGACGCTCCGAAACTCAGGTGGTACATTCGGCCCCGCACTGGTTTCTCCTTTGCCCCCTGCTAGCCGTCGCCGACGCACTCCTTTTCGAATAAGTACGCGATCCTGTCGCCTTCTCTGCGGCGCGGCCTCATTAAGCCAAAAGCTTAATTTCCCCCCCTCCATAAATGATTACGTCATTCCTATATGAATCTGACTGAACTCAAGCAAAAGCCGATTACCGAACTGCTCGAATTGGCCGAACAGATGGGCATAGAAAATATGGCCCGTTCGCGCAAGCAGGACGTGATTTTCTCCCTGCTCAAAAAGCACGCGAAAAGCGGCGAGGAAATCTCCGGTGATGGCGTGCTGGAGATTCTCCAGGACGGCTTCGGCTTCCTTCGCTCCGCTGACGCTTCCTATCTCGCTGGCCCAGACGATATCTACGTCTCGCCAAGCCAGATTCGTCGCTTCAACTTGCGCACCGGTGACACCATCGTTGGCAAGATCCGCCCTCCCAAGGAAGGCGAGCGTTATTTCGCGCTGCTCAAGGTCGACACGATCAACTACGATCGTCCCGAGAATGCGAAAAACAAGATTCTCTTCGAGAACCTGACCCCGCTGTTCCCGACGGTGCGCATGAAGATGGAAGCCGGCAACGGTTCCACCGAAGACCTCACCGGTCGGGTCATCGACCTGTGCGCCCCGATCGGCAAAGGCCAGCGTGGTTTGATCGTGGCACCGCCGAAAGCCGGTAAAACCATCATGCTGCAGAACATCGCAGCCAACATCGCGCGTAACAATCCTGAAGTTCATCTGATCGTGCTGCTGATCGACGAGCGTCCGGAAGAAGTAACCGAAATGCAGCGCACCGTGCGTGGCGAAGTGGTTGCCTCGACGTTCGATGAGCCGCCAACCCGCCACGTGCAGGTTGCCGAAATGGTGATCGAGAAGGCCAAGCGCCTGGTCGAGCACAAGAAAGACGTGGTGATCCTGCTCGACTCCATCACGCGTCTGGCTCGTGCCTACAACACCGTGATCCCGAGCTCCGGCAAGGTACTCACCGGTGGTGTCGATGCCCACGCCCTGGAGAAACCGAAACGTTTCTTCGGTGCCGCGCGGAACATCGAGGAAGGCGGTTCGCTGACCATCATCGCCACCGCGCTGGTTGAAACCGGCTCGAAGATGGACGAAGTGATCTACGAGGAATTCAAAGGCACGGGCAACATGGAACTGCCGCTGGATCGTCGTATCGCTGAAAAGCGCGTGTTCCCGGCTATCAACATCAACCGTTCCGGCACTCGCCGCGAAGAGTTGCTGACGGCCGATGACGAGTTGCAGCGCATGTGGATCCTGCGCAAGCTGCTGCACCCGATGGACGAGATCGCTGCCATCGAGTTCCTGGTCGACAAGCTGAAAACGACCAAGACCAACGATGAGTTCTTCCTGTCGATGAAACGCAAGTAAGTCGATAGATCAGCAAAAGCCGGGGAAACCCGGCTTTTTGCTATCTGATTTTTGATCATTGGCAGTTGGTGGTTCTGAACAGCGGGGTTCGGCGCTAAACTGCCTCCCCCGAACGCCACGGCCAAAACGAGGCTCACGCATGCAGTATCGCGACTTGCGCGACTTTATCAGCGGTCTGGAAAAGCGCGGCGAGCTCAAGCGCATCCAGGTTCCGGTGTCCCCTGTGCTGGAAATGACCGAGGTGTGCGATCGCACCTTGCGCGCCAAGGGCCCCGCGCTGCTTTTCGAAAACCCGACGGGTTATGACATCCCGGTGCTCGGCAACCTGTTTGGTACGCCAGAGCGCGTGGCGCTGGGCATGGGGGCGGAAGCCGTCAGCGAGTTGCGCGAGATCGGCAAGCTGCTGGCCTTCCTCAAGGAGCCCGAGCCGCCCAAGGGGCTGAAAGACGCCTGGTCCAAGCTGCCGATTTTCCGCAAGATCATCGCCATGGCGCCAAAAGTCGTCAAGGATGCGGTGTGTCAGGAAGTGGTCATTGAAGGCGACGACGTCGACCTCGCGATGCTGCCAGTGCAGACCTGCTGGCCAGGCGACGTCGGCCCGCTGATTACCTGGGGCCTGACCGTCACCAAAGGTCCGAACAAGGACCGCCAGAACCTCGGCATTTACCGTCAGCAAGTGATCGGCCGCAACAAGGTGATCATGCGCTGGCTCAGTCACCGGGGTGGTGCGCTGGATTACCGCGAGTGGTGTGAGAAGCATCCTGGGCAGCCGTTCCCGGTTTCCGTAGCGCTTGGCGCTGATCCGGCGACCATTCTCGGCGCCGTGACGCCAGTGCCGGACAGCCTGTCTGAATACGCCTTCGCCGGTTTGCTGCGCGGCAACCGCACCGAGCTGGTGAAGTGCCGTGGCAATGACCTGCAAGTGCCGGCCACCGCCGAGATCATCCTTGAAGGTGTGATCCATCCGGGCGAGATGGCGGATGAAGGTCCGTACGGCGACCACACCGGCTACTACAACGAAGTCGACAGCTTCCCGGTGTTCACGGTGGAGCGCATCACTCACCGCATCAAGCCGATCTACCACAGCACCTACACCGGCCGTCCGCCGGATGAACCGGCGATTCTCGGCGTGGCCCTGAACGAAGTGTTCGTGCCGATTCTGCAAAAGCAGTTCCCGGAGATCACCGACTTCTACCTGCCGCCCGAAGGCTGCTCGTACCGCATGGCTATCGTAACCATGAAGAAGTCATATCCCGGCCATGCCAAGCGGGTAATGTTGGGTGTCTGGTCGTTTTTGCGACAGTTCATGTACACCAAGTTCGTTATCGTCACTGACGACGATATCAACGCGCGAGACTGGAACGACGTGATCTGGGCCATCACCACGCGCATGGACCCCAAGCGCGATACGGTGATGATCGACAACACGCCGATCGACTACCTCGACTTCGCTTCGCCGGTATCCGGCCTGGGTTCGAAGATGGGGCTCGATGCCACGCATAAATGGCCGGGTGAAACCACTCGCGAGTGGGGCCGGGTCATCGTCAAGGACGAAGCCGTGACCAAACGGGTCGATGCCATCTGGAATCAGTTAGGAATAGATTGATGCGTGTAACTTTGCAGCCTTCCGGAGCGGTGCTAGAGATTCTGCCCGGCGAGCGGATTCTCGATGGGGCGCGGCGCCTGGGCTACGACTGCCCGCAAAGCTGTCGCAACGGCAACTGTCATGTGTGCGCCGCGCTGCTGGTGGAAGGTCGCGTGGAGCAGAGCGGCGATGTGCGCGATCACGGTGAGTTCTACACTTGCATTGCGCAGCCGCTGGAAGACTGCGTCGTGCTGTGGGATGGCGTGCTCTCGCTGGGAGAATTACCTGTGCGTAGCTTGGCGTGTCAGGTCATTGAGTGCCGGGACGTGGGTGGCGACACCTGGCGCGTCAGCGTGCGAGCGCCTGCCGGCAAGCCGCCGCGCTATCACGCCGGGCAGTATCTGATGATCGAGCGGGAGAATGGCGAGAAGTCGGCCTTTTCCCTGGCCTCGGCGCCTCATTCGGGCCGGGATCTGCAAATACACGTGCTGGCGCGCGAAAGCAGTGCGCTGAGCCTGATAGATCAGCTGCAACGCAAGGCGATGGTGCGCATCGAGATGCCATTTGGCGACACCCACCTGGCGGAGTTGCCCGACGGCCCGCTGGTGCTGATCGCTGCGGGAACCGGCATGGGCCAGATTCACAGCCTGATCGAGCACTGTCGAGCCGCAGGTTTCAAGCATCCGGTCCACCTGTATTGGGGCGTGCGTCGGCCTGAAGATTTCTATGAAATCGAGCACTGGGATGAATGGCTGAAGCTGCCCAACCTGTTTCTGCATAAAGTCGTGAGCGATCAATGCGGCTGGGAAGGGCGTTGCGGCATGCTGCATGAGGCGGTCTGCGAGGACTTCGCCGACCTGAAGCCGTTGCATGTCTACGCGAGTGGCTCGCCAGCGATGGTGTACGGCACGCTGGACGCGCTGGTAGAAGCCGGGATGGATGCGCATCAGATGCGTGCGGATGTATTTGCGTATGCGCCGCGATCTTGATCCGCGATCTTGATCCTCGATCTTGACCTTGCCCTTGTAGGAGCTGCCGCAGGCTGCGATCTTTTGACTCTGTTTTGAAAATCAAAAGATCGCAGCCTGCGGCAGCTCCTGCGGTTAGCTTGCTTATATCTCCCTATATAGCTGATCGGTATTTATAGAAAACTGTAAATACCGGTAGGTTATATCTCATCAAGGCAATCATTTAAGAACTCTGCCATGGCACTTAAATTGCCTTAAAACATATGTGCCTTATTGTTACAGCGGTGCGTTCTATTAAGTAATTCTTCACTCGCGGGGAGCTGAACGCTAATCGCCATGAGCGCCATTGAATCTGCTTTTTTGAATCTGGCTTACCCTCCGCGGCTCGATCTGGGGCCGCAGCTCACTCACGAACAATTGCTCAGCTCGATGCAGTCCACCATGGCGCGCCACAAAGGTGGGCCGGTATGGCTGTTCGCTTACGGTTCCTTGATCTGGCGGCCCGAGTGCCCGGCTGTAGAGCGGGTACGCGGTCGGGTGCATGGCTATCATCGCGGTTTGTACCTGTGGTCGCACGAACATCGCGGCACGCCTGAAGTGCCCGGGCTGGTGTTTGGCCTGGATCGCGGCGGCTCCTGCAGCGGCTTCGCCTATCGCCTGCCGGAAGAACAGCTGGATGCCTCGCTGTATGCGCTCTGGCAGCGCGAAATGCCATTCCCTTCCTATCGCCCACACTGGCTCAACTGCCGTCTCGAAGACGGAAGTCAGGTCCAGGCATTGGGGTTCGTGTTGGAGCGACACTTGCCCAGCTACGCCGGCAACTTGCCGGACCACGTGCTGAGTCAGGTATTCGAAAATGCTTGCGGGCGCTACGGCACTACTCGCGATTACGTCGAGCAGACCGCCCACGCCCTGCGTAGCCACGCCATGCCAGACCGAAATCTGGAGGCGCGGCTCAAGCGCTGCAAGTCCTCAGTGGATCAGGCGACCGCTTCGCGGCTCTGACTGGCCACTTGCTTGTGCCACAGCGTGGGTGCCAGGAAGGCCATGGCCAGCAGGCACGCGCCGATCAATAGCACGAAGCCGCCGTCCCAGCCGAAGTGGTCCACGGTGTAGCCCATCGCCGCACTGGCCGCCACCGATCCACCCAGGTAGCCAAACAGGCCGGTAAAGCCCGCTGCCGTACCGGCTGCCTTCTTCGGCGCCAGTTCCAGTGCCTGCAGGCCGATCAGCATGACCGGGCCGTAGATCAGGAAGCCGATCGAAACCAGCGCGATCATGTCGACGGTCGGGTTGCCAGCCGGGTTCAGCCAATACACCAGAGTGGCCACGGTCACCAGTGCCATGAACACCATGCCGGTCAGGCCGCGGTTGCCGCGGAAGATCTTGTCCGACATCCAGCCGCACAACAGCGTGCCCGGGATACCGGCCCACTCGTAGAAGAAGTACGCCCACGACGTTTTATCAACGGTGAAACCCTTGGCTTCCTTGAGGTAGGTCGGTGCCCAGTCCAGCACGCCGTAGCGCAGCAGGTAGACGAAGACGTTGGCCAAGGCGATGTACCAGAGCATTTTGTTGCGCAACACGTACTTGACGAAGATTTCCTTGGCGCTGAATTCTTCTTCATGGCTGGCGTCGTAGCCTTCCGGATAATCGTTCTTGTACTTCTCGATGGGCGGCAGGCCGACCGATTGTGGCGTATCGCGCATGGTGGCAAAGGCAAATACCGCCACGGCCAAGGCTACGGCTGCAGGCACATAGAAGGCCGCATGCCAGTCGTTGAACAGGCCCATGCCCAGCAGGAACAGCGGGCCGATCAAACCGCCGCCGACGTTGTGCGCCACGTTCCACAGCGACACCACGCCGCCGCGTTCCTTTTGCGACCACCAGTGGACCATGGTCCGGCCACTCGGCGGCCAGCCCATGCCCTGGGCCCAGCCGTTGATGAACAGCAGGATGAACATAATGGTCACACTGGACGTCGCCCATGGCGCGAAACCAAAAATGAACATGACCCCGGCCGACACCAGTAGCCCGAACGGCAGGAAGAAGCGCGGATTCGAGCGGTCGGAGACGATGCCCATCAGGAATTTCGACAGGCCATAGGCAATGGCGATGGCAGACAGCGCCAGGCCCAGCTCGCCGCGGGTGTAACCCTCTTCGATCAGGTAGGGCATGGCCAATGAGAAGTTTTTGCGCAGCAGGTAGTATCCGGCGTAGCCGATAAAGATACCGGCAAAGATCTGCCAGCGATGGCGTCGGTAGGCACTGTCTATTTTGTCTTCAGGCAAAGGAGCCTGATGCGCGGCAGGACGAAAGAAAGCAAACATTCAAGAGCTCCAGATTCTTGTTTTGACTGCGGATGCGAATGTTACAGTTTCGTTACCGAAAATAGCACCGGTAGCCATCGACCAAACAGCGGAAATGTTCGAGATCGCATGTTCTTTTACGAACATGTCGCTCAGACATAAGTGAAGGACGTTGCAGGAAAGATTACTTTGGCCGCGCTCAGGCACTCGGGCGCACGTTTTAGCCAGGTTTTATGGGACATGTCCTGCGTGCGTACCGGAAGTCATCACGTTCTTTTTCGGGTTTTCGGCCCGTAACCTATGCAGGAAGCAGTTCGCGAATCGATTCATGGAGGAAGTCCGGCTGAGGAGTTGACCTGGACGGGGTGGGTCCAGGCCAGACCGCTCCAGAGCTTTAGCGAACTTGCACCACCACCTTGCCGACCGCCTTGCGCTGTCCAAGGTCATTGATTGCCTGTGCCGCATTGCTGAGCGGATACACCTGCGACACCAGAGGCTTCAATTTGCCTTCAGCGAACCAGCCAAACAGCTGCTGGAAGTTCGCCGCATTGTCTTGCGGCTGGCGTTGGGCAAACGAGCCCCAGAACACCCCGACTACCGCTGCGCCCTTGAGCAACGCAAGGTTCACCGGCAGTTCCGGAATGCGCCCACTGGCAAAACCCACTACCAGCAGGCGGCCGTTCCAGGCGATGGCGCGGATGGCCTGGTCGAACAGGTCGCCGCCGACCGGGTCGTAGATCACGTCGGCGCCCTGGCCATCGGTCAGGCGTTTGATCTCATCCTTGAGGCTGGTTTCGCTGTAGTTGATCAGCTCATCTGCGCCGGCCGCCTTGGCCACTGCAAGCTTTTCCGCGCTGCTGGCGGCGGCGATCACCCGTGCGCCCATGGCTTTGCCGATTTCCACGGCGGCCAGGCCGACCCCTCCGGAGGCGCCCAGCACCAGCAGGGTTTCACCCGGCTGCAGGCTGCCCCTTTGCTTGAGGGCGTGCATTGAAGTGCCGTAGGTCATGCTGAACGCAGCGGCGGTGTTGAAGTCCATCGACGGCGGAATCGGCAACACGTTATAGCCTGGCACTGCCACCTGCTCGGCGAAACTGCCCCAGCCGGTCAAGGCCATGACGCGGTCACCGACCTTCAAATGGCTGACTTTTTCACCGACCGCACTCACTACGCCAGCCGCCTCGCCACCAGGGGAAAACGGGAAGGGCGGCTTGAACTGGTATTTGCCCTCGATGATCAGCGTGTCCGGGAAATTGACCCCGGCGGCGTGCACGTCCAGCAGGATTTCATTCTTTTTTGCGACAGGGCTGGCGACGTCTTCCAGCACCAGCGATTCGGCAGGGCCGAAGGCTTTGCACAGCACGGCTTTCATCAGGGCTATTCCTTTGGGAGTGATGGCCGATAAGTGTAGGTGTGTGAGTCAACGGGTCAACGAGCATGCCTCGCCCTGATAGTCAGCCATAAGCTTGTGCTGACGCAGCGGGTCGTTATGCTAGGCCGCAAACCGGATAAGGAGCGAATTGTGAAAGCGTGGACCGTATTGATGCTGGCTCTGTGTCTGCCGGTGGCAGCGATGGCCGAAGAAGCCAAGGAAGAAGTAGCGCCGAAGGTCAACTACATCACCCTGACCCCGCCATTTGTGGGCAACTACGGCCTGGACGGCACGCCCAAGCTCAAGGTCTACAAGGCGGATGTCGCCTTGCGCGTCACTGGGGATGAGGCGACCAAGCTGGTGAAGGCCAACGAGCCGTTGATTCGCAATCAGCTGGTGGCGTTGTTCGCGCAGCAGACGACCGAGGCGATGAACAATGTGGAGGCCAAGGAGAAACTGCGTCAGGAAGCCTTGAAGCAGACCCAGCAAATCATGAATGACGAGACGGGCAAGCCGGTGGTTGAGGATCTGTTGTTCAACAACCTTATTATCCAGTAAGCCTTTCTTTGTCTGATTGAAACATCAAAAGATGGCAGCCAGCGACAATTCCTGTCTGTGAGCGCGAACGCCTGTAGGCGCTGCCGCAGGCTGCGATCTTTTGTGCATTAGCGCAAAGCAATCACCGCCGCCCACTGCTCTGCCGTAACCGGCATCACCGACAGCCGCGAGCCTTTCTGCACCAGCGGCATCTCGGCCAGCGCCGCCTGCTGTTTCAGGTAGTCCAGCTTCAACACCTTGGCAAACGTCTCCACATGGGCGACATCAATCGCGCTCCAGGCGTTTTTCTCGGCCGTGGCCTTCGGGTCGTAGTAATGGCTTTCAGGCTCCAGGGCGGTAGGGTCCGGGTATGCGGCTTCAATGATCCTGCCGATCCCGGCGATCCCCGGTTCCGGGCAGCTGGAGTGGTAGAAGAAAAACTCGTCGCCCACCGCCATGGCCCGCAGGAAATTGCGCGCCTGATAGTTGCGAACCCCGTCCCAGCGCGCTGTGCCCAACTTTGCCAGGTCCTTTATGGACAGTTCGTCGGGCTCGGATTTCATCAGCCAATAGGCCATGGTTTTGCTCCTTGCGAAGTGAGTGGGCAAGTTGTCGGGCAATTTTATGACAAACCGACAGTCGGTTGACGCCAGCGTTTGCGTGTAGGGTCCCGTTGTCGCAAAATGCCGGCCTTCTTAGCTTGACGCTGCTGCACGGCCTACAACGGAAACCGCTGCTGTCATCGTGTTGATATGCCTTTGGGGGGCAATCGATGAAACGCAAACCGGATTTACTATGGATTTTGGTTATTTTGTTCGGCCTCGGCGTCGTGACCACCGGTTATGCCCAAAGTCTGTGGAGCAACAAGACTGACGCTCCTATGGAATTGACCCAGCAACAACAGCCGTCGGCCTTCAAGCGCTGATCTGATTTCCGGACGCCGCACCTGTAGGAGCAAAGCTTGCTCGCGACGGCGGCGTCACATTCAACATCCATCTGCTGAAAGATCGCTATCGTGAGCAAGCTTTGCTCCTACGGTGCGATACCTGCGAAATACCAGCCCCTGTCCGTTACCGTTCCCTGCAGCGGCACATCCCAGCTCGCTTGAGCCAGTCGCTCGACTTTCTGACATTCATGAGCCAGCCCCAGCAGCGTCGGCTTGCGCCAGCTTTTGCGGCGTGCCAGATACGCCAGGCTCCTGTCATAAAAACCGCCACCCATGCCCAGGCGTCCGCCGACGTCGTCAAAACCGACTAATGGCAGCAGGACCAGGTCAAGCGTCCAGACTTTGCGCTGCGAAGCGAGGTTGGCTCGGGGCTCGAGGATGCGGAAGCGGTTGGGCTTGAGTTTTTCCCCGGGGCGAATTCGCTGGAACACCATGCGCGTTCGTGGCCAGGCGCTGAGCACTGGCAGGTACGTCACCTTGCCCCTTTGCTGAGCCGCACGCAGCAGCACGCGCGGATCAATTTCACCGTCGGTGGGCAAGTAGAGCGAGATATGTTTTGCGCGGCGAAACAGCGGATGCTGGGCCAGTTGCTTATACAGCCCGCGAGCGGCCTGGCGCTGTTGACTGGGAGTCAGTGCGCGGCGAGCCTTGCGCAGCATGCGTCGAAGTTGCGGGCGGGGCAGCAGCGCAGGTTCGGTCATGGATTCGGGCTCGCGGGTCGGGTCACTAAATCGTACCCGTAAAAAAGCCGATGCCGGTAACGAAACCGGCATCGGACTGGAATCAGGCTCCCCGGATGAACCGCTGCTGACTTAGCCCTTGAACCCGAAAGTTCAAGGTGGAAGATGCAGTAGGCTTTAAGGCTTTCCGTCTAGCGGACATGCACACCAGCCCAACGTGCAACCTCCAGGGTAGTGCGAATCGGCTCAGGGACGTGGTCAACTGGCAAGCACCCCAGGGAGTGATGCGAGTATACCCCAAGCAGTCGCACGAATCAGCCCTTGGTGACGTCCGGATCGGTAGCGAGCACCAGATCGACACGATCGAGCAGGTCGCGAACCTGCTCCCGGGTCGAGCCGCTGGCCTGTACATCCGGGCGTTCTTCCTTGTGCAGGAGGTCGTGCGTGATGTTCAGCGCGGCCATCACGGCAATGCGATCGGCACCGATGACTTTGCCGCTGCTGCGGATCTCGCGCATCTTGCCGTCCAGGTAACGGGCGGCGCTCACCAGGTTGCTGCGCTCTTCCTGGGGGCAGATGATCGAATACTCTTTATCGAGGATCTGCACGGTAACGCTATTGCTTGAACTCATGAGTCTTGCTCCAGGGCCTTGAGGCGCGAAATCATCGATTCGACCTTACGCCGAGCGATTTCATTTTTTTCAATGAGGTGCGCGCGTTCCTCGCGCCAGGTCTTTTCCTGAGCTAATAGGAGTCCGTTTTGGCTCTTTAGTTGCTCGACCCGGTTAATTAACAACTCGAGTCTGGCCATCAGCGCTTGCAGGTCGGTGTCTTCCATTGTCTTCACTGTCTGATGGGTGTCGGACTGCAGGAGCGAGCTTGGTCGGGGCGGCGATCCGACGGTGAACCCGAGAACGCTGCGGGGGTGTCACGCACACCGCGTTATCGTTTGCGACCATCGTCGGATCGCCGCCCGGAACAAGCTCGCTCCTACAGAGGAGTCGATGTAGGATACAAGGCCTTCATTCTAGACATTGCGCCGTCTGGCGCCTAGCTGCCCATGCCCATTCAGAATTCCCCGTACCAAGCCTTCGCCACCCTGCTGACTTCCAGCGGGCTTAACGTCTCTCCCGCTGAGCTGCACGGGCTGTTGCTCGGCCGTAGCTGCGCCGGTGCCGGCTTCAATGCCGACGAGTGGCTGATCGATGCCGCCGAGCTGCTGGAAAGCGAGCCTCAGGATAACGTCCGCAACGCCTTGATCGGCTTGCAGGAGATGGTCAAGGGCGAGCTCACCGGCGACGACGTTACCGTCGTTCTGCTGCTGCCGACTGATGACGAACCACTGGCTGACCGCGCCGCCGCGCTGGGCCAATGGTGCCAGGGTTTCCTCAGCGGTTTTGGCTTGAACTGCCGTGACAGCAGCATGCTGAGCACCGAAGCCACAGAAGTGTTACAGGATCTGGCAGCCATTTCCCAGGTGCAGGACGCCCTGGAAGAATCCGACGACGGCGAAAGCGATTACATGGAAGTGATGGAGTACCTGCGAGTAGCACCGCTGCTGCTGTTCTCCGAAACCAGGAAGCCGGATGCGCCGGCTGCCGCCAAGCCGTCACTGCATTAATCGTTTGCCAGGGAAAGCCATCTGCCCATGATTCATATCCCGAAATCGGAATACAGCCGTCGCCGCAAGGCCCTGATGGCGCAGATGGAGCCCAACAGCATTGCCATCCTGCCCGCTGCAGCGGTGGCCATTCGCAATCGTGACGTGGAGCACGTCTACCGTCAGGACAGCGACTTCCAGTACCTGAGCGGTTTTCCCGAGCCCCAGGCCGTGCTGGTGCTGATGCCTGGGCGGTCACATGGCGAGTACATTCTGTTCTGCCGTGAACGCAATGCCGAACGCGAGTTGTGGGACGGCCTGCGTGCGGGTCAGGAAGGCGCGATCCGCGACTTTGGCGCCGACGATGCGTTTCCCATTACCGACATCGACGACATCCTCCCGGGCCTGATCGAAGGGCGCGACCGGGTGTATTCGGCCATGGGCAGCAATCCGGAATTCGATCGGCACCTGATGGACTGGATCAATGTGATCCGCTCCAAGGCCCACCTGGGCGCCCAGCCGCCGAACGAATACGTTGCCCTGGATCATCTGCTGCACGACATGCGCCTGTATAAATCGGCGGCAGAAGTGAAGGTGATGCGCGAGGCCGCACGGATTTCCGCCCAGGCGCATATCCGTGCGATGCAGGCCAGTCGCCCAGGGCTATACGAATTCAGCCTGGAAGCCGAGCTGGACTACGAGTTCCGCAAAGGCGGGGCGAAGATGCCGGCTTACGGCTCGATCGTCGCCGCCGGGCGCAACACCTGCATCCTGCACTACCAGCAGAACGACGCGCTGCTCAAGGATGGCGATCTGGTGCTGATCGACGCCGGTTGCGAGATTGACTGCTACGCCAGCGACATCACCCGCACCTGGCCGGTGAATGGCAAGTATTCGGCTGAACAGAAGGCGATATATGAACTGGTGCTGGCTTCCCAGGAAGCCGCGTTCGCCGAAATAGCACCAAACAAACACTGGAATCAGGCGCACGAAGCTACGGTCCGGGTGATCACCTCGGGCCTGGTGGAGTTGGGTCTGCTGCAGGGCGATGTCGATGAGCTGATTGCCAGCGAAGCCTACAAGGCTTTCTACATGCACCGCGCCGGGCATTGGCTGGGCATGGATGTGCATGATGTCGGCGAGTACAAGGTTGGCGGCGAGTGGCGGGTGCTGGAAGTCGGCATGGCCCTGACGGTGGAACCGGGCATCTACATTGCCGCGGACAATCAGAAAGTTGCGAAAAAATGGCGCGGCATTGGCGTGCGCATCGAGGACGACGTGGTGGTGACCAAGACCGGTTGTGAAATCCTGACCAGAGGCGTACCGAAGACGGTCGCCGAGATCGAGGCCTTGATGGCTGCCGCACGGGCACAAGCGGCATGAGTCGGGCAAACCTGGCAATCATCGGGGGTGGCCTGGTCGGCGCCAGTCTGGCCTTGGCGTTGCAGGCAGGAGCCAAGGCCCGTGGCTGGAAGATCGTGCTGATCGAGCCCTTCGCGCCCGGCGACACCTACCAGCCAAGCTATCATGCGCGTTCCTCGGCGCTGTCCTACGGCGCCCGACAGATTTATCAACGGCTGGGCGTGTGGCAGGAGATTACCCGCCGCGCCGAGCCGATCAAGCAGATCCACGTCTCTGACCGCGGTCGCTTCTCTACCGCGCGCCTGTCGGCGATGGAGGAGGGCGTGCCGGCGCTGGGTTATGTGGTGGAGAACGCCTGGCTTGGCCAGTGCCTTTGGCAAGCGCTGGACAAGGACGTCATCACCTGGCGCTGCCCGGCTGAAGTCACCGCCATGGAGCCGCTGACCGATGGTTATCGCCTGACCCTCAACGATGAAACCACTTTGGAATGCGACCTCGCCGTGCTCGCTGATGGTGGTCGCTCCGGGCTTCGCGAGCAATTGGGCGTGGGCATCCGCAAGCGTCCGTACAACCAGAGCGCGCTGATTGCCAACATCACCCCGAGTGAATCCCATAACGGCGTGGCGTTCGAGCGTTTCACCGACGACGGCCCGATGGCATTGCTGCCATTGCCGGACAACCGCTGCGCCCTGGTCTGGACGCGCCAGGGTATGGACGCGCAGCGCCTGGCGGCGCTGGACGAGCGTGCATTCCTCAGTGAGCTGCAGGGTGTTTTCGGTTATCGCCTTGGCACCCTCAAGCAGGTCGGTGCGCGACATCTGTACCCTTTGACGCTGATTGAGGCCGAGGAACAGGTGCGTCCGCACCTGGCAATTCTCGGCAATGCGGCACATAGCCTGCACCCGATTGCCGGCCAGGGTTTCAACCTGTCGCTGCGTGATGCCCAGGCCCTGGCCGATGCGCTGCTGGCGAGCGCAAAAGCCCCCGGCGATTTCGCCACCCTGCAGGCTTACCGCGAGCGTCAGCGCCTGGATCAAAACTTGACGGTCGGCTTCTCGGACCAGGTCACTCGCTTGTTCGGCAGCACCCAGCCACTGGTTTCCCTGGGTCGCAATCTCGGCCTGCTGGGCCTGGACCTGCTGCCGCCGGCCAAGCGCTGGTTCGCCCGGCAGGCCATGGGACTGGGTACCCGTCCCGATGCTTGACTGGTTGAGCAAAAAATTTGGCAAGGCACGGCTGATGCGTTGGGCGATGACCCTGTACCCGCCGTACCTCGGTGCCGGCGTCCGCGTGCAGCACATCAGCGATGACTTTCGTGACGTGCGGGTGCGCATGGGGCTGGGCTGGTACAACCGCAATTATGTCGGGACCCAGTTCGGCGGCAGCCTGTATTCGATGGTCGATCCGTTTTTCATGTTGATGCTGATGGAGAACCTCGGTCACCGGTACATCGTCTGGGACAAGGCCGCCGATATCGATTTCATTGCGCCCGGCAAGGGCCCGGTATTCGCCCGCTTCACCATTGACGATACCTTGCTCGATGAGATCCGCCGGCAAACGGCCGATGGCAAAAAATACCTGCCGCAGTTGCAGGTCGATATTCATGACGGCGCCGGCCATTTGGTGGCGCGGGTCGGCAAAACCCTTTATGTGCGGCTCAAGCCGCAAGCGAGACAGGCATAAGCATGGAAATGCGCGCAGATCTGCTGATTGTCGGGGCCGGAATGGTCGGCAGTGCCCTGGCGCTGGCGTTACAGGGCAGCGGGCTGGAAGTGCTGCTGCTGGACGGCAGCCCCATGAGCGTCAAACCCTTCGACAACCAGGCGCCGTTCGAGCCGCGAGTGAGTGCCCTGTCGGCCGCCAGCCAGCGGATTCTGGAGCGTCTGGATGTTTGGGATGGCATCGCAAGCCGGCGCACCAGCCCCTACACCGACATGCACGTGTGGGACGGCAGTGGCACCGGGCAGATTCACTTCTCGGCGGCCAGTGTTCACGCCGAAGTGCTTGGGCACATTGTCGAAAACCGCGTGGTTCAGGATGCCTTGCTCGATCGCCTGCACGACTGTGACCTTGGCCTGCTGGCCAATGCACGCCTGGAACAGATGCGTCGTTCCGGGGATGACTGGCTGCTGACCCTGGCCGACGGTCGCACGTTGCGCGCACCCCTGGTGATCGCTGCCGATGGCGCCAATTCGGCGGTACGGCGCCTGACCGGCATGGCCACACGCGAGTGGGATTACCTGCACCACGCGATCGTCACCAGCGTGCGCAGCTCCAACTCACATCAGATGACCGCCTGGCAACGCTTCACCGACCATGGCCCCCTGGCCTTCCTGCCGTTGGAACGCGACGGTCAGCAGGATTGGTGCTCGATTGTGTGGTCGACCACCCCCGGCGAAGCCGAGCGGCTGATGGCGCTGGACGAACAAGGTTTCTGTCGCGAACTGGAGCGGGCCTTCGAAGGTCGACTCGGCACCGTGCTGGGTGCCGATCCACGCGTATGCGTGCCGTTACGCCAGCGCCATGCCAAACGCTATGTCGCTGAAGGCCTGGCATTGATTGGCGATGCAGCACACACCATTCACCCGCTGGCTGGCCAGGGCGTGAACCTGGGGTTCCTCGATGCAGCGGTACTGGCGGAGGTCCTGCTGCAAGCGCTCGAGCGCGGCGAGCGCCTGGCGGACCCTAAGGTTTTGAGCCGCTACGAGCGTCGGCGCATGCCCCACAACCTGGCGCTGATGGCGGCGATGGAAGGCTTTGAACGTTTGTTCCAGGCCGATCCATTGCCGGTGCGCTGGTTGCGCAATGCCGGGTTGAAGCTGGTGGACCAGATGCCCGAGGCGAAGGCGCTGTTCGTGCGCGAGGCGCTGGGGTTGACCGGGGATCTGCCGGCGCTGGCCAAGATCTGAACCTTTGGTTGGGGCGAAGGCCAAGATCTTGTAGGAGCTGCCGAAGGCTGCGATCTTTTGATCTTGAATGTGTTTGGTTCGCTGAAAAGCAAAAATCAAAAGATCGCAGCCTTCGGCAGCTCCTACAAGAGAGCGGGGTTGCTCGCGAGGGGTCGGCTCATTCAACAAAATCCCAAGCCATGCAACATCTGGTAACTCCTCCACCCACTCATCGATTGAGAAGGCGAATGTGAGTCCTTATCATTTCGCCTCACACTTCAATCGAGAGACTGCTCCCATGTTGGCACCGAAGCGTCTACTGACCGCACTCGCCCTGACCCTGATCGGCAGCACCATCGCCCAGGCTGCCGATGAGGTAGTGGTTTACTCGTCGCGTATCGACGAGCTGATCAAACCGGTTTTTGATGCCTACACCGCAAAAACCGGGGTGCAGGTCAAATTCATCACCGACAAGGAAGCGCCGCTGATGCAGCGGATCAAGGCCGAAGGCGAGAATGCCACGGCCGACCTGCTGCTCACCGTCGATGCCGGCAACCTCTGGCAAGCGGAGCAGATGGGCATCCTGCAACCGTTCACCTCCAAAGTGATCGACGCCAACATCCCCTTGCAGTACCGCTCCTCCGCTCACGCCTGGACCGGCCTGAGCCTGCGAGCGCGGACCATTGCCTATTCGACGACGCGAGTGAAACCCGGCGAGTTGACCACCTATGAAGGCCTGGCCGACAAGAACTGGGAAGGGCGCCTGTGCCTTCGCACGGCAAAAAAGGTCTACAACCAGTCCCTGACCGCGACCATGATCGAAGTCCATGGCGCCGACAAAACCGAGCAGATCCTCAAGGGCTGGGTGAACAACCTGTCCACCGATGTTTTCTCCGATGACATCGCCGTGCTGGAAGCGATCAACGCCGGCCAATGCGATGTGGGCATCGTCAACACCTACTACTACGGCCGCCTGCACAAGCAGAAGCCGGACCTGGCGGTAAAGCTGTTCTGGCCTAACCAGGGGGATCGCGGGGTGCACGTCAACTTGTCGGGTATCGGTCTGACCAAGCATGCGCCACACCCGGAGGCGGCCAAGGCGCTGGTGGAATGGATGACGACTCCTGAAGCGCAAAAAATCTTCGCCGACGTGAACCAGGAATTCCCGGCCAACCCGGCTGTGCCGCCGTCCGCTGAAGTGGCGAGCTGGGGCAAGTTTGTCGCCGACACCTTGCCGGTGGAAATTGCCGGCAAGCGTCAGGCGGAAGCGATCCGGATGATGGATCGGGCTGGCTGGAACTGAGTCTGGTTCTTTAAAGATCAAAAGATCGCAGCCTCCGGCAGCTCCTACAGGGTGTACATAATCCCAATGTAGGCGCTGCGGGAGGCTGCGATCTTTTTGCGTTTTCCCTACACTGCACGATTTTCCCGCGAGAGCGCTTCCTTGGCCCACCCCGCCCAACGCCGCTGGTATCCCCTGGTCTTCGCCATCGCTGCGCTGGTCCTGCTGCCCCTCAGTGTCTTGCTGTTGTCATGGAAGAGCATCGATTTTCAGATCTGGTCCCACCTCTGGGACACCCAGATGCCGCGGCTGCTGGGCAATACGCTGACCCTGGTGGTCGGCGTCGGGGTCGGCGTTACGTTGCTGGGCGTCAGCCTGGCCTGGCTCACCAGCCTCTGTGAGTTTCCCGGGCGTCGTTGGCTGGATTGGGCGCTGATGCTGCCGTTCGCGATCCCTGCGTACGTGCTGGCCTTTGTCTTCGTCGGGTTGCTGGATTTCGCCGGTCCCGTGCAAACCTTGCTGCGTGAATGGTTCGGCACCGGGCTGCGGCTGCCGCGAGTGCGCTCGACCGGTGGCGTTATCCTGGTTCTGGTGCTGGTGTTTTATCCCTACGTTTACCTGTTGGCGCGCACTGCGTTTCTGGCCCAGGGCAAAGGCTTGATGGAAGCCGCGCGCGTCCTTGGTCAGTCCCCGTGGCAGGCGTTCTGGCGGGTGGCACTGCCCATGGCTCGCCCGGCGATCGGCGCCGGCGTGGCGTTGGCCCTGATGGAGACCCTGGCGGATTTCGGGGCCGTGTCGGTGTTCAACTTCGATACGTTCACGACAGCTATCT
This sequence comes from Pseudomonas sp. HY13-MNA-CIBAN-0226, assembly GCF_040310305.1. NCBI lineage: Bacteria > Pseudomonadati > Pseudomonadota > Gammaproteobacteria > Pseudomonadales > Pseudomonadaceae > Pseudomonas > Pseudomonas sp. HY13-MNA-CIBAN-0226. The sequence continues at coordinate 335,211 of NZ_JBEOPS010000001.1, read as the reverse complement.
ACAAGACCTGGTATGGATTCTTCAGCCTGTCCACGGCGGCTCAGTTGGCCAGCCTGTTGCTGCTGGTAGTGATGGTGGTGCTGTACGGCGAGCGACGGGCCCGTGGCGCCAACCGGGCGAGCAACGAGCGGCCGCGGGTCAAGGCGCTTTATCACCTGCGCGGCTTCAAGGCGGTCGCCGCCATGAGTTGGTGCGGGCTGGTGTTCGCCTGCGCCTTCGTCATCCCCATGCTGCAACTGGTCGTGTGGTTTTGGCAGCGGGGGCGCCTGGACCTCGATGAGCGCTACGCCGGGCTGATCGTTCATACCCTGTATCTGGGCGCCATGGCTGCGTTGATTACCGTCAGCGTCGCGCTGGTGCTGGCATTCGCCCGCCGCCTGGCGCCGACCCGGGCAATTCGTTCCGGCGTAAGCCTGGCCAATCTGGGATACGCCTTGCCCGGGTCGGTTCTGGCGGTGTCGATCATGCTGGCATTCAGTTATCTGGATCGCGAACTGGTGATTCCGCTGTCCGGTTGGCTGGGCGGGGCGGGCAAGCCGCTGCTGCTGGGCAGCCTGTGTGCATTGTTGCTGGCCTACCTGGTGCGATTCATAGCCGTGGCCTACGGCCCCCTGGAAAGCAGCCTGGCGCGTATACGGCCATCTTTGCCCGAAGCGGCACGTAGCCTCGGCGTCAGTGGCCCGCGACTGTTTTTCAAGGTGTATCTGCCGTTATTGCTCCCGGGGACCTTGAGCGCTGCCTTGCTGGTATTCGTCGACGTGCTCAAGGAAATGCCCGCGACCCTGCTGATGCGCCCGTTTGGCTGGGACACGCTGGCGGTGCGGATCTTTGAAATGACCAGCGAGGGCGAGTGGGCGAGGGCTTCCTTGCCGGCGCTGACGCTGGTTATGGTGGGGCTGTTACCGGTCATCGGATTGATCAGACGCTCGGCGCATCGAAACGCCTAGGTGCCAGTCCTACACCTTGCAGCTACAATGCGCGGCATTCGGTGCGGCATGTCCTACAGCTCTGGTCGCTGAAATCGGCTCAAAGCCCTCTAATTCAAGGCTTTCAGCCCATGCAGAACTTGCCCGCACCTTCGCCACGCCCGGAAGGAGAAACCCATGGGACAGCGTACGCCTCTGTATGACCTTCATCTCGCCCTCGGCGCGAAGATGGTCGATTTTGGCGGTTGGGATATGCCCCTGCATTACGGCTCGCAGGTCGAGGAACACCACCAGGTGCGCCGCGATTGCGGGGTTTTCGATGTATCCCACATGACCGTGATCGATATCAGCGGCCCCCAGGCCAAGGCCTGGCTCCAGTATTTGCTGGCCAATGATGTCGAGCGACTGCACAGCCCCGGCCGTGCCTTGTACAGCACCATGCTCAACGAGCGGGGCGGCATCGTCGATGACATGTTGGTCTATCGACTCGATGACGGTTATCGGTTGGTGGTCAACGCTTCCACTCGCGACCAGGACCTGGCCTGGATGCAGGCGCATCTCGACGGGTTCGATGTGCAACTGGTTGAGCGCTCGGAACTGGCCATGCTGGCCATCCAGGGCCCCCAGGCTCGACACAAGATATGCGAACTCGTCTCCCAGTCCCGTGGCAACCTGATCCAGCTGCTCAAACCGTTTGAAGGTCGCAGCGATGGTGACTGGTTCATCGCCCGCACCGGCTATACCGGTGAAGACGGGCTGGAAATTGTCCTGCCCGCCAGTCAGGCGCCGGGCTTCTTCAACGACCTGGTTGGCGCGGGCATTTCGCCGATCGGCCTGGGTGCACGCGACACGTTGCGGGTTGAAGCCGGCATGAACCTTTACGGTCAGGACATCGATCAGGAGGTTTCGCCCCTGGTTTCGAACATGGCCTGGAGCATTGCCTGGGAACCGGCCAGTCGCCAGTTCGTCGGCCGCGCGGCCCTGGAAGCCGAGCGGGCCGGTGGCATTCAACACAAACTGGTCGGCCTGGTGCTGGAAGAGCGTGGGGTACTTCGCGCTCATCAGGTCGTTCGCATAGCCGATGTTGGCGAAGGAGAGATCACCAGTGGTAGTTTCTCTCCTACGCTTAGCAAGTCGATTGCACTGGCGCGCGTGCCGATGGCCACTGCCGACCGCGCCGAAGTGGAAATCCGTGGCAAGTGGTACCCGGTTCGAGTGGTCAAACCGACCTTCGTACGCCATGGCAAAACCTTGATCTAACTTTTTTGGCGGGCACTGACCGCTGATATTTATTCCCGAGGACACAGAAATGAGCAATATCCCTGCCGACCTGCGTTTTGCCGAAAGTCACGAATGGGCCCGTCTTGAAGCCGATGGCACCGTTACCGTGGGCATCAGCGACCACGCTCAGGAAGCCCTGGGTGACGTAGTGTTCGTCGAGCTGACTGAAGTCGGTAAAGTCTTCGCCGCTGAAGATCAGGCGGGGGTAGTCGAGTCGGTGAAGGCCGCTTCGGACATCTATTCCCCGATTGCCGGTGAAGTGATTGCAGTCAACGAAGAGCTGGGCGGTTCGCCCGAGTTGCTCAACACCGACCCGTACGGCGCTTGGATCTTCAAGCTCAAGCCAAGCAACGTGGCTGACCTGGACAAGCTGCTCGATGCCGGCGCCTACAAAGCCGCTATCGGCGAGTAAGCGTTCAGCACCTCCCCAAAGCCCCGACCTGTCGGGGCTTTTTTTCGATCTTTTGATCTTCGCGGGCACCGCGACGGTGCCTGCTATGCTGGTTTGACCGTGTTACATCGACGCCGAGCGCCACTCAAGAGAGAGCCCGTCATGTCCCAGTTGCCGTCCCTGAGCCAGTTACGCGACCCCAATGCCTTCCTTCGCCGGCACCTGGGCCCCGATGCCGCCGAGCAGCAAGCCATGCTCGACAGCCTGGGCATCGGTAGTCGTGTCGAGCTGATCGAGCAGACGGTGCCGCCGGGTATTCGCCTGAACCGTGCTCTTGATCTGCCCCCCGCACTCGACGAAGAAGCGGCGTTGGCCAAGCTGCGCGGTTATGCCCGGCAAAACCAGGTCTGGACCAGCCTGATCGGCATGGGCTATCACGGAACCCTCACGCCGCCGGTCATTTTGCGTAACGTCCTGGAAAATCCCGGTTGGTACACCGCCTACACCCCTTATCAGCCCGAGATCGCCCAAGGCCGACTGGAGGCACTGCTGAACTTCCAGCAGCTGACCATCGACCTTACCGGGCTGGAGCTGGCCAATGCCTCGCTGCTGGATGAAGCCACGGCGGCGGCGGAAGCCATGGCGCTGGCCAAGCGCGTGGCCAAGTCGCGAAGCAACCTGTTCTTCGTCGATGAAAACTGTCATCCGCAGACTATTTCGGTGGTGAAGACCCGCGCAGAAGGTTTCGGTTTCGAGCTGATCATCGACTCGGTGGACAACCTCAGGCAGCACCAGGTCTTCGGCGCGCTGCTGCAATATCCCGACACCCATGGCGAAATTCGCGATCTGCGCCCGCTGATTGATCACTTGCATGCACAGCAGGCGCTGGCCTGCGTCGCGACCGACCTGTTAAGCCTGCTGATGCTCACAGCGCCGGGAGAACTGGGGGCCGACGTGGTGTTCGGCTCGTCCCAGCGATTTGGCGTGCCCATGGGCTACGGCGGGCCCCATGCGGCATTCTTTGCCAGTCGCGAAGAGTACAAACGGGCGATTCCGGGGCGCATCATTGGTGTGTCCAAGGATGCGCGCGGTAACGTCGCCTTGCGCATGGCCCTGCAGACCCGCGAGCAACATATTCGCCGCGAAAAGGCCAACTCGAACATCTGCACCGCCCAGGTCCTGCTCGCCAACATTGCCAGCTGCTACGCGGTCTACCACGGGCCTGAAGGGCTCAAGCGCATCGCCCAAAGGGTTCATCGCCTGACCTGCATCCTGGCTGCGGGACTTGAGCGCCACGGCATCATCCGTCTCAATCAGCACTTCTTCGACACTCTGACCCTGGAGGTCGGCGGTACCCAGACGGCGATCATCGAAAGCGCCCGGGCGGCGCAGATCAACCTGCGCATCCTGGGGCGCGGGCAACTGGGTCTAAGCCTGGACGAAACCTGCGATGAAACTACCGTAGCCCGATTGTTCGATGTGTTCCTGGGTGCCGATCATGGGCTCATCGTCGAGGAAATGGACGCGCAAGCCCTGGCGAGCGGTATTCCAGAGGCGCTGCTCAGGACCTCTCCCTACTTGCGCCACCCGGTGTTTAACGCCCATCACAGCGAAACCGAAATGCTGCGCTACCTCAAGCAGCTGGAGAACAAGGACCTGGCGCTCAACCAGTCGATGATCCCGTTGGGCTCCTGCACCATGAAGCTCAACGCTACCAGTGAAATGATCCCCATCACCTGGCCCGAGTTCGCCAACCTGCATCCCTTCGTGCCGAGGGAGCAGGCGGCGGGATATACGTTGATGATCGAGGAGCTGGAGCGCTGGCTCTGCGCGATCACCGGATTCGACGCTATTTGCATGCAGCCCAATTCCGGTGCCCAAGGCGAATACGCCGGGCTACTGGCGATTCGCAAATACCATGAGAGCCGGCAGCAGGGCGCGCGGGATATCTGCCTGATTCCCTCTTCGGCCCACGGTACCAATCCTGCTTCGGCGCAGATGGCCGGGATGCGCGTGGTAATCGTCGAGTGCGACGAGGCAGGTAATGTCGATCTCGACGACCTGAAAGACAAGGCCGCCGCCGCAGGGGACAAACTCGCCTGCCTGATGGCGACGTATCCTTCAACGCATGGTGTGTACGAGGAGGGGATCAGCGAAATCTGCGAAGTTGTCCACAGCCAGGGTGGCCAGGTGTACATGGACGGCGCCAACCTGAACGCCCAGGTCGGGCTGGCGCGCCCGGCCGACATTGGTGCGGACGTCTCGCACATGAACCTGCACAAGACCTTTTGCATTCCCCACGGCGGGGGCGGGCCTGGCATGGGGCCGATCGGCGTGCGGGCGCACCTGGCGCCGTTCGTGGCCAATCACCCCGTCGTGCCGATTGACGGGCCGCTGCCACAGAATGACGCCGTGAGTGCCGCTCCCTGGGGCAGCGCGAGCATTCTGCCGATCAGCTGGATGTATATCGCGATGATGGGGCCACAGTTGGCGGATGCCAGCGAGGTGGCGATTTTAGCGGCCAACTACCTGGCACAACATCTGTCCGGGGCTTTTCCTGTGCTCTACACCGGGCGCAACGACCGGGTTGCGCATGAATGCATTCTCGACTTGCGCCCCTTGAAAGCGTTGACCGGGATCAGTGAGGAGGACGTTGCCAAGCGTTTGATGGACTACGGTTTTCATGCCCCGACCATGTCGTTTCCGGTGCCCGGGACCTTGATGGTGGAGCCTACCGAAAGCGAATCGAAAGCGGAGCTGGACCGCTTTATCGGTGCGATGCTCAGCATTCGCGCGGAAATCACCGAGGTACAGAACGGCAACTGGCCAGCTGAAGACAACCCGCTCAAGGGCGCGCCACATACGTTGGCCGATATCACCGGGGTTTGGGAGCGGCCCTATAGTATCGAGCAGGCGGTGACGCCGGATGCCCATACCAAGGCGCACAAATACTGGCCGGCGGTGAATCGGGTGGACAATGTGTACGGCGACCGCAACCTGTTTTGCGCGTGCGTGCCGGTGGATGATTACCGCTGATAGACCCTTGGCACATGGGGCATCACAGAGGAATGTCACGGGGGACGCAGAGGTTATGTCAGGCAAAAAAATGCCGCTCATGGGAGCGGCATTTTGTTCAGCCAACAGGCTTATTCCGAGGCAATGGCATTCTTCGCCAAAATCGCATTCGCCAGTTCCATGTCCGTGGCCTGCAGGCCAGGATTGTCGGCGCGGACTTTCTGCATGGCGGCTTCCAGGTACGGGCCGCGGATGCCGCCGTCGCTGGCGACGAAGCTACCTGCGTCATCTTGAGCCGCGACAACCAGCTTGTGATCCTTGAACGTCAGGTAAGTCGAACCGGTGGTGGCGCCGGACGAGATGACGTTACGCCAAAAGCTGTCGGCCATCGCCGATCCGACTGGAAGGGACAGCAAGGCGAGGGTAGCGACAGCAAACTTGAAACGCATGATGGGTGACTCCGCTGGATTAACTACCCCGTTTGATCGCCAATCTGGCAATCCAGTTCCGTGGTGGCTCACTCGGTAGGTTCAACCAGCAGGATCGCCCCTTGCTGCCCCGTCACCCGCACCCGACTGCCGGGGGCCGCATCGGGTCCGCGGGCCATCCACACGCCGTCGGCCACCTTGATCTTGCCGCGTCCGTCGACGATCGCTTCGTGCACGACAAAGGTCCTGCCGATCAACTCCTGCCCTCGCAAGTTGAGGTTCGGCTCGTCACTCTGGCGTACTGCGCTGCGCTGGCGTCGCCACCAGTACAGCGCCGTGGCGATCGAGAACAAGCCGAACAGCAGGAACTGCACCTCCCAGGACATCCCCGGTAGCAGGAAGGTCAGCACGCCAACAGCCGCGGCGGCCATGCCGATCCACAGCAGATAGCCGCCGGCTCCGAACACTTCAAGAATCAGCAGCAGCGTGCCGACGGCAAGCCAGTCCCAGAACGACAGATTTTGCAGGAATGCCCACATGGTATGCCTCAGGCCTTCTTGTTATCGAACGTCGCCTTGACGATTTCGCCGATGCCACCGACCGCACCGATCATCGAACTGGCCTCAAGCGGCATCAGGATCACTTTGCTGTTGTTGGCCGAGGCCAGCTTGCCCAGCGCATCGATGTACTTCTGCGCGACGAAGTAATTGACCGCCTGCACGTTGCCGCCGGCGATCGCTTCGGACACCACCTTGGTGGCCTGGGCTTCGGCTTCGGCTTGACGCTCCCGGGCTTCCGCTTCGAGGAATGCGGCCTGGCGACCACCCTCGGCTTCGAGGATCTGCGCCTGCTTCTTGCCTTCGGCCGTCAGGATCGCTGCGGCACGCAGGCCTTCGGCTTCGAGGATCTGGGCGCGCTTGATCCGCTCGGCCTTCATCTGCCCGGACATCGCGGCCATCAGGTCGGCGGGTGGGCTGATGTCCTTGATTTCGATTCGGGTGATCTTGATGCCCCACGGTGCAGTCGCCTCATCGACGGTGCGCAGCAGTTTTTCGTTGATCCCGTCACGCTGGCTGAGCATCGCATCCAGCTCCATGGAGCCAAGGACGGTACGGATGTTGGTCTGCAGGAGGTTGCGAATCGCGTGTTCGAGGTTGTTGACCTCATAGGCCGCCTGCGCCGTATTGACCACCTGGAAGAAGCACACCGCATCGATCTGCACCGTGGCATTGTCGGCGGTGATGACTTCCTGCGGCGGAATATCCAGCACGCTTTCCATCACGTTGATTTTGCGGCCGATGCGGTCCATGACCGGAATGATGATGTTCAGGCCGGGCTTGAGGGTGTTGGTGTAACGGCCGAATCGTTCGACCGTCCATTGGTAACCCTGGGGCACGACTTTGAAACCCATGAAAAGAATGGCGACCACCAGGCCGACAAAAAGCAGGAGCACGGTACCGATCTGCATAACAATTCCCTGTTGAGTGCATCAATGAATTCTCGACCGCAGAAGTGTAGCGGTGCAGGTCATGGATATGAACCGGAACCGGGCCCTCGCATCATCAAGAGACACAAAAGGATTACTTCTGCTCGCTCTGTGGCGTGACCCGCAGCACCTCTTCGATGGTCGTCAGCCCCGCCGCGACCTTCTGTGCCCCGGATAATCGCAGGCTGCGCATGCCTTCCTTGAAGGCCTGCCTGCGCACCGCCAGCAAGTCGGTATCGGGACTGATCAGCGCCTTGATTCCGTCGGTCAGCTGCATGATTTCATACACGCCCGCACGTCCGCGGTAGCCGGTGTCACGACACTCCAGGCAACCGATGGCGCGCTGTGCGTTACCTGGCAGCGGTGCCTGCCATGGTCTGGTCAGGGTTTGCCAGTCTTCTTCGCCCAGGGCCAGCGGCGCCTTGCAATGCGGACAAAGGGTGCGTACCAGGCGCTGGGCCATGACGCCGAGCACCGTGGCCTTGATCAGGTAGTGCGGCACGCCCAGTTCCAGCAGGCGGCTGATGGCACTGGGTGCATCGTTGGTATGCAGCGTCGACAGCACAAGGTGGCCGGTGAGCGCCGCCTGGATCGCCATTTCAGCGGTCTCGAGGTCGCGGATCTCGCCAATCATGATGATGTCCGGGTCTTGCCTCATCAGCGCGCGCACGCCGGCGGCAAAGGTCAGGTCGATGTTGTGCTGGACCTGCATCTGGTTGAACGCCGGCTCGACCATTTCGATCGGGTCCTCGATGGTGCACAGGTTAACCTCGGGCGTCGCCAGCTTCTTGAGGGTGGTATAGAGCGTGGTGGTCTTGCCGGAACCGGTCGGCCCGGTGACCAGGATGATGCCGTTGGGCTGGCGGGTCATGTCCTGCCAGCGGCGCAGGTCTTCGGCGGAAAAACCCAGCTGATCGAAGTCCTTGAGCAGCACTTCCGGGTCGAAAATCCGCATGACCATTTTTTCGCCGAACGCCGTCGGCAACGTCGACAGGCGCAGCTCGACCTCACCCCCATCCGGGGTCTTGGTTTTCACTCGGCCGTCCTGGGGTTTGCGTTTTTCCGCAACGTTCATCCGGCCCAGGCTTTTCAGGCGGCTGACGATTGCCATGGTCACCTGCGGCGGGAATTGATAGACGTTGTGCAGCACACCGTCGATGCGAAAGCGCACGGTGCCCTGCTCACGCCGCGGCTCGATATGAATATCGCTGGCGCGCTGCTGGAAGGCGTATTGGAACAGCCAGTCGACGATGTTGACGATGTGCGCGTCGTTGGCGTCCGGTTCCTGGTCGCTGGCGCCGAGGTTGAGCAACTGTTCGAAGTTGCCCATGGAATTGATCTGTTGATCACCGGTGGTCGCGCCGCTGACTGATTTGGCCAGGCGGAAAAACTCCACGCTGAAGCGCTGGATGTCCACCGGGTTGGCCACCACCCGTTTGATCGGCAGCTTCAGGACATGGGTCAGGTCGGCTTCCCAGCCGTTGACGTACGGCTGGGCGCTGGCCACGGTAACGGCGTCGCGGTCGACCGAGACGGCAAGAATCTTGTGGCGCTGGGCGAACGCGTAGGACATCAGCGGCGTGATGGCCGCAACATTGATCTTCAGCGGATCGATGCGCAGGTAGGGTTGGCCGGCCTGCTGCGACAGCCACAGGGTCAGGCTTTCCAGGTCGAGATGTTTGCCGGGGCGGCTGAGGTCATCGAGATGCTGGCCGGCGATGAACTCCAGTGGGTGCAGTTGGCCATTAGCCGCGTGGCGCCGCCTGGCATTGAGTGCGAGTTCGGCCGAGTCCTGGCTGATAAAGCCTTGGGCGACCAGTTCGCGCAGCAAATCATTGAGATCCAGCCAGCGGTCCTGAATGGCGAGTTGAACGGACATGCGGGCTCCTCATGAACAACAGTGCGCAAAGGATAGACGCGCAGCCGCCAATCGTTGGGCCACTACCCGACGAAGCCGTATCGAGGGGTTTCAGCCTGTCGCTTGAGCCGCGATATTCCAGGAGGAATCGGCGTTTTGCAGATCGACCGAGCAGACGCTGATCAGATTACGCAATTTTTCCGCTATCACCTCGGCACGATGCCAGCTCAAGCCATCAATGACGATATGCATCGACAACAAATCGTCGCTGCGCTGCACATTGACCTGGTGCGGGGTGAGGCATTGCAGGGCAAACAGATTGAGCGCGCGACACAGCAGGTCGGGTTCGGCCTCGGCCAGCAACTGGTAGTGCACCCGGCAATGGGCGGTATGGACGTTCCAGACATCGGGGCGCAAGTGTGGACTTTTTACGGCTTCGAGGTGAGGCATGGGGCAGGCTCCAGGATCAATGGAGGAATTTTTACATTCGAAGCCGGGTATTTCTTATCTATGATGGACCTAATTGGCGATTCTTCGAATCGTACAATTCAATTTAATAGGGTTAGCGGGTTTATTTATGCACAGTGATCTGGATGGCTACGACCGCAAGATTCTTGCCCTGCTGCAGGAAGATGCTTCGCTCTCCAGTGCGCAGATCGCCGAGCAGGTGGGATTGTCGCAGTCGCCCTGCTGGCGGCGTATCCAGCGGATGAAAGAGGAGGGGATCATTCGCGGCCAGGTGACGCTGCTGGATCGCAAAAAAATCGGGCTGAACACACAGATTTTCGCCGAGATCAAACTCAACGCCCATGGGCGCTCGAACTTCACCGAATTCACCGAGGCGATTCGCGGTTTCCCCGAGGTGCTGGAGTGTTATGTACTGATGGGTTCGGTGGATTTTTTGTTGCGGATCGTCACGGCGGACATCGAGGCGTATGAGCGGTTTTTCTTCGAGAAGTTGTCGATGGTGCCGGGGATTCAGGAGGTGAACTCGATTGTGGCGTTATCGGAGATCAAGTCGACGACCAGTTTGCCAGTTTGAAATTTTTGCTGAATGCGAGGGCCTCATCGATGGCAAGCCTTGCTCCCACAGAGGTTGTGTCGAAACTGACTCAACCCTGTGGAAGCAAAGCTTGCTCGCGATGGCGTCCTTACATACGCAGCAACATTTTCCAGGCACGATTCTGATAAACCGCAATCGCCTGCTGCTTGCGCGCATCCAGGGATTCGTCGGTAATCGGCTCGTTGGCCAGTTGCGCCAGCTGTTTCAGCTCACCGTAAAGGCGATCCATTTCCGGGATCTCCAGCACGCCGCGGGCATGGTGCAGCCAGGACTGGATGCGCTCGATGCGCGGCAGTTGCTCGGCGAGGTCTTCCGGTTGCTGCTGATAGCGCTGCAGCTGCAAGGAGGTTGCCTCTTCGCCCAGCAGGCGTGGAAGCCAGCTGCCCAGTTGCGCCGCGCCTTGGCGATTGCCTCGTACGTTACGCTCTGCGGTCCAGGTACGGGCCAGCAACCAGCGCGAAGTGTTGAGGGAGAACAGACCCCAGCGCGGGTCTTCGAGCTCTTCCAGGAATTGTTCAGGCGCGGCTTTGCGCACATCCTCGTCATCCACCCCGGCCTGGACCAGTGGGCGCCAGTCTTCGAGCAACGCGTCCAGCGCGACTCGCAGGTCGTGGGTCGATTGACGCGGTGCGGCTTGCCCCAGGCTGCTGAGCAGTGCGCGCATTTCAGCCAGGTTCTCGACCCAGTCCTGCAGCAAACGCCAGTGGCCATTGAAGCGGTACTGCTCGGCCAGGCGCTGGCTACTGCCCAGCAAATGCCAGCACAGCGCGGCAAATGCGTCGTCCAGCGGCATTTCGGCGCTGATTTGCGGTGCCGGCAGGCTCAGTGAATAGCTGTTGGCGTCGTACAGGCGATAACCGCGCTCGGCCTTGCTGATGTCACACGGCATCAACGCCAGGGTTGCGGCCAGTTCGGCAGCCAGTTCCAGCAGAGCAGCAGGTTCGCCTTCGCGCAGTTCCAGTTCCAGCTCGCAGATTTCTTCTTTCTGCTTGCCGACCACTACATGGCCCAGGTCCAGCGCGGCTTCGATGACCACCTTGGTTTTGCCACGGCCCCAAGCGATTTCGGCACGTTCGCGAACGAAGTCGGTGGTGAAGATGGCTTTCAGGGTCTTCTTGTCCAGTTCGGCCAACTCTTCAGGCCAGCATTCGCCGTCGAGTTTTTTCACATCGAGCTTGGCTTTGGGCAGTTTCCAGTCGTATTCGTTACGCTCGGACAGACCGGCAACGCTGTGGCCGCGGGTCTTGAGGGTCTGAATCACTTCTTCGCCATCACGGCGCAGGCGCAGGGCAACCTTGGCGCGGGCCAGGTCGCGCTCAGGCGTGTCGAAGTACTGGTTCATCAGTTCACGGCGTTCCCAGCCACTTTTGTTGCGTTTTTTCAGTAGCGGGTGCTCGCGCAGAGCTGCGAGGGTTTCGCGGCTGACGCGGAGTTTGATTTCGGTTTCTTTCTGCATGGCCGGAAAATCCAGGATCGGGAGCGCAGCCGGGGGAATGTGTGGCTGCCAAGGCCGTGCAGTGTACAGGACTCGTCCATCCTACGCCCCGCGACGGTTTATTCCTGCCGCCAGATAGCTCTATGATGGACTTCAATTCGGGAGTTGGAGTCAGCGATGCCTTTGCCGTCCATGAAAGATCAGTTCGCTGCGCTGATCGCTGCACCGTCCGTCAGTTGCACCCAGGCCAGTCTCGATCAGACCAACCGCCCTGTCATCGACCTGCTGGCCACCTGGCTGGGCGACCTGGGTTTTGCCTGCGACATCCAGCAGGTCAGCCCCGGCAAATTTAATCTGCTCGCCAGCTTCGGTTCCGGTCCTGGTGGCCTGGTATTGGCCGGGCATAGCGACACCGTGCCGTTCGATGGCGCTTTGTGGCAGACCGATCCTCTGAAGCTGACCGAAGTCGACGGCCGCTGGGTGGGTTTGGGCAGTTGCGACATGAAGGGTTTCTTCGCTTTGGCGATCGAAGCCGTCATACCCTTGCTCGACCAGCCGTTCAAACAGCCGCTGCTGATCCTCGCCACCTGCGATGAAGAAAGCTCGATGTCCGGTGCCCGCGCGCTGGCCGCAGCCGGACGGCCGCTGGGGCGCGCGGCAGTGATCGGCGAACCGACCGGCCTGAAGCCGATACGCATGCACAAGGGCATCATGATGGAGCGCATCGACATACTCGGGCAGAGTGGCCATTCCTCTGACCCCCGCCTGGGACACAGTGCCCTCGAAGCGATGCACGATGCCATCGGTGAGCTGCGTGGCCTGCGCTTGCTCTGGCAACGCGAGTTTCGCAACCCGCAGTTCGGCGTACCCACGCCCACGATGAACTTCGGGTGCATCCACGGCGGCGACAATCCCAACCGGATTTGCGGGCAGTGCTCCCTGGAGTTCGATTTGCGACCGCTTCCAGGCATGGACCCGAAGGCCTTGCGCGCGGAGATTTTGCAGCGGCTCATGCCGGTTGCCGAACGGCATCAGGTAAAAATCGATTACGCGCCGCTATTCCCTGAAGTGCCGCCGTTCGAGCAGGCTGAAGACGCTGAACTGGTACGCGTCGCCGAAAAGCTCACAGGTCACATGGCCGAAGCAGTGGCGTTCGGCACCGAAGCGCCTTATCTTCAGCGCCTTGGTTGTGAAACGCTGGTGCTTGGTCCTGGGGATATAGCCTGTGCCCACCAGCCGGGGGAATACCTCGAAATGTCACGTTTGCAGCCTACGGTGCATCTATTACGTCAACTGATTGAACATTACTGCCTGACACCGGCCAAATCTGTCGGTTGAACGCTATCGCCTACATTGTTGGCCGGTTAAATCAGTAGTATCCACCCCGTATTCATGAGGAGAGCGCGCGTGTCGCCAAGCCTGTTCCGACGATAACCATCAGCCCGCTGTGCGTTGTTCCGTTTCGCCCATTTTTTGGCTGCTATTTATTACAGGCCCAGGTTCATGCCCGAATACGTTAATTGGCTTCGTCACGCTTCCCCCTACATCAACGCCCACCGCGATTGCACCTTCGTTGTCATGCTGCCCGGCGATGGCGTGGAGCATCCAAACTTTGGCAACATCGTCCATGACCTGGTGCTGCTGCACAGCCTGGGCGTGCGGCTGGTGCTGGTTCACGGCTCCCGTCCACAAATCGAAGCGCGCCTGGCTGCCCGTGGCCTGACCCCGCATTACCACCATGGGATGCGCATCACCGATGCCGCCACCCTTGAATGCGTGATCGATGCCGTCGGCCAGCTGCGGATCGCCATCGAAGCGCGATTGTCGATGGACATGGCATCTTCGCCGATGCAGGGCTCGCGCCTGCGGGTGGCCAGCGGCAACCTGGTAACTGCACGGCCGATCGGCGTGCTCGAAGGGGTTGATTACCACCACACCGGTGAGGTGCGTCGGGTCGACCGCAAAGGCATCAATCGCCTGCTGGACGAGCGCTCCATCGTGTTGCTGTCGCCTTTGGGCTATTCGCCAACCGGCGAGATCTTCAATCTGGCTTGCGAAGACGTCGCGACCCGCGCCGCCATCGACCTGGGCGCCGACAAATTGCTGCTGTTTGGTGCCGACCTGGGCCTGATCGACGAAAACGGACGCCTGGTGCGTGAGTTGCGTCCTCAGCAAGTGCCGGCGCACCTGCTGCGCCTGGGCAGCAATTATCAGGGGGAACTGCTCGATGCCGCTGCTGAGGCCTGCCGTGGCGGTGTAGCACGCAGTCATATCGTCAGTTATGCCGAAAACGGTGCGCTGCTGACCGAGCTGTTCACCCGCGACGGTGGCGGTACCCTGGTGGCCCAGGAGCAATTCGAAATCGTGCGCGAAGCGGCGATTGAGGACGTCGGTGGCTTGCTGGACCTGATCAGCCCGCTGGAAGAGCAGGGCATCCTGGTGCGTCGTTCCCGAGAGGTGCTGGAGCGCGAGATCGAGCAATTCAGCGTGGTCGAGCGCGAAGGCATGATCATCGCCTGCGCGGCGCTGTATCAGATTGCCGATTCGGATGCGGGTGAGCTGGCGTGCCTGGCGGTCAACCCGGAGTACCGCCACGGCGGGCGTGGCGATGAACTGCTGGAGCGCATCGAAACCCGCGCCCGGGCCCAGGGCCTGAAAACCCTGTTCGTCCTCACGACCCGTACCGCCCACTGGTTCCGCGAGCGCGGGTTCGTGCCAAGCAGCGTGGACCGGCTGCCGTCGGCGCGAGCGTCGCTGTACAACTATCAGCGTAATTCGAAGATCTTCGAAAAAACCCTGTAACGCAATCCCCCTGTAGGAGCTGCCGCAGGCTGCGATCTTTTGATCTAAAAACAAGTCAAAAGATCGCAGCCTGCGGCAGCTCTACGGGGGATCGCGTTTATTCCACGTATTTAGAGCTGACGTACGCCGAATAATCCGGCAGCACCGTCTCGACCTTGCCCTGTTCCTTCAGGAACTTCGCCGTCTCGCCAATCGCCTTGGCCGTGCCGCCCTCCAGCAGCGCGGTGGTCTGCTGTGCCTTGGCGTCCGGGAAAGCCGAGCCGGCCAGCAGTTCAGGCACATCGGTGGCATTGGCCCCGGTCAATTTGGCGATTTTCTGCACCGGCACCGAATCGGCAGTCCAGCTGTCTTTATGCGCGGCGTAGTCGGCGAATGAGTCCAGGGTGACCTTGGCGAACCTGGCAATCACTTCCGGGTGCTTCTCCGCGTAATCCTTGCGCGCCACCCACACTTCGAAAGTCGGAGCGCCCCATTGGCCAACCTCGGCCGCATCGGTCAGGGTCTTGCCGGTCTTGCGGATTTCGCCCAAGGCAGGCGACCAGACGAAGGCCCCGTCAATATCACCACGCTTCCAGGCAGCAGCAATTTCCGCCGGCTGCAGGTTCACCACCTTCACTTGCGAAGTACTCAGGCCCCAATGCTTCAGTGCGCCGAGCAGGCTGTAATGAGAGGTGGAAACGAAGGGCGTGGCGATGGTCTTGCCGATCAGATCTTCCGGTTTATTGATCCCGCTCCCGTTACGGACCACCAGCGCCTCGGCGGCATTGATCTGCGCCGAAACGATGAAGGCAACGATTGGCAGGTTCCGCGAAGCCGCGGCGGCCAGCGGGCTGGAGCCCAGATTCCCGATCTGCACATCCCCGGAAGCAATGGCCGTGACCACCTCCGGCCCGCTGTTGAAGCGGCGCCAATCGATTTTCTGGCCAATGGTTTTCTCATACAGGCCGTCGGCCTGCGGCACCTTGCTGGGATCAATCCCGGTCTGATATCCCACGGTGAGGTTGGCGGCGACGGCGTTAAAAGAAATTAAAGCCGATACACAAACTGTAACAATTGGATTGGATAGTGCGCGCTTGATTGTCATGGCCTGGTCTTCGATGAGAGGGAATACGGATTTCCGTTAAATCTAATCGATCTAAAAAACGGCCAATAAATATCTTTTAGGTATTAGCTTATAGGCTCGCGTTCACCGGACCGCGCGCTGTGGTCAGTTCCTAAAGGCTATTAAAAAACATCGGATGCTTCGTATTGGATTTATGCAAAGCGCATTTATCTGCCGACGCTGGATTCACGGGGATTAGACCATGGTCGTAGTCACATACGGTTACGATTGACTTGCAGGTCACGGTCTGGCGCTAATCGCAAATCCTAGGATCCCGGGCATTTGACCCAGGGCCAGGAATACAAAAATTAGAAACGAGAGGAGCTTAAAAAATGAACAAGTCCACCTTGGCCTTGGCCGTGGCCGTAGGGGTAATGGCGCAGCAGGCAGGCGCCGCCGGATTCATTGAAGACAGCAAGGCTTCCGTCAGTTCTCGCACCATGTATTACAACGCCGACACTCGCGAAGGCGCCGCCAATGATCAGCGCGAAGCTGCTCAGGGTCTCAAGTTCGACTACCTGTCGGGCTTCACCCAAGGCACGGTCGGCTTCGGCTTTGACGCCCAGGCGCTGGTCGGCATTCATCTGGACGGTGGTCGCGGTCATCACCCGGACAACAACTCATTCTTCCCAAGTGACACTGACGGCTCGGCATCCGACCCGTGGAGCCGGGTAGCCGGTAACGTCAAGGCACGTATCTCGAAAACCGAAGCCCACCTCGGTGGTGCCTTGCAACCGAGCATGCCGGTACTGATCGCGAACGACAGCCGCCTGCTGCCACAGACCTTCGAAGGCGGCACCATCACCTCGAAGGAAATCGACAACGTCACGTTCAACGCCGGCCAGCTCGAGCACGCCGCGGGTCGAGCGTCGTCGAACACCACCGGTCTGGCAGTCGCTGGCGGCACTGAAGAAAGCAACAAATTCCGTTACGGTGGTGCTGACTGGAAGGTCACCAAAGACCTGATGCTGCAGTACTACTACGCCAATCTGGAAGACTACTACAAGCAGCATTTCCTGGGCCTGGTACACGTCTACCCGATCAGCGCCACCCAGTCGTTCAAGACTGACCTGCGCTATTTCGACAGCAGCTCCGACGGCAAGAACGGTGATGCGGGTTACCGCTTCAACAACAACGGCGGTTATGCGAAGAACCCGGGCGAGGTGGATAACCAGACCTGGAGCGCCATGTTCACCTACACCCTGGGTCCGAACGCATTCTTGCTGGGCCATCAGCGTGTGAGCGATGACGGTGGTTTCGTCTACCTGAACCAGGGCAGCGTGGTCGACGGCAATGGTCGCAACGAAGGAGCCGGCGGTTCGAGCTTCTACTCGTTCACCGACGCCATGATCAACGGCTTCGTGCGTGCAGGTGAGAACACCACATTCGGTCAGTACACCTTCGACTTCGCATCCCTGGGCGTTCCAGGCCTGAAGGCCTCGGCCGCTTATCTGCGCGGCGAGGACATCAAGGCCACCAACGGCGTTGGCAAAGACCAGACCGAGTGGGAGCGCGACCTGCGCGTGGACTACGTGATTCAAACCGGCGCGCTCAAGGGGTTCGGCACGACCCTGCGTCACGGCACCTACCGCGGCGACACCAACATCTCCGCGCAAGACCAGACCCGCGTGATTTTCAACTACACCTATAGCTTCCTGTAACACCCAGCACGGAAAAAGCCCTGCCAGCTGGCGGGGCTTTTTTTCGGATTTTTTCTTATATTCAAATTGGGTCTTACTATGTAATTTATTATTCCTTTTGGCTTTTAACGCGAAGCCCTAAAGTGCGTCCCGCTGGGGCCGATACCGGTGGCCTGACACGATTAAATGCCATCCCTTATTCCTGAATGGCATTAAAAGAATGAAATTATTTTTTATCCGTTTACCATGCGGGCCCCATTTCCCTTGGTCAGACGCCCGGGGTAGACGCATCACGCGATGACCCGTGGTTTGCGGTCACCGCGCATTTCAGGATCCAGAGCATTCGACTCTGGACCGAAAAAAAATTAGAGACGATAGGAGCGAAACAATGAACAAGTCCACTTTGGCCCTGGCTGTGGCCGTAGGGGTTTTGGCGCAGCAGGCAGGCGCCGCCGGTTTCATCGAAGACAGCAAGGCCACCCTGGGCCTGCGCAACTTCTACATCAACACCGATAACCGTGACGGTACCGGCGCCAATAAAAACGAAGAATGGGGCCAAGGCTTCGACCTGCGTTTCATCTCCGGCTACACCCAAGGAACTGTTGGCTTCGGTATCGATGCCATTGGCCTGCTGGGCGTACGCCTCGATTCCGGTGGCGGTACTAACGGTGCGACGGCCACTTCCTATGGCGGCACCGTGTTCCCTAGCAAATCCAACGGTGAAGCGGTCGATAACTTCTCCAGCCTGGGCCTGACGGCCAAGGCCAAGATCTCCCAGACTGAATTGAAGCTGGGTACCTTGCAGCCGAAGAACCCGGTCATTGTCACTAACGACGGTCGCCTGCTGCCACAAACCTGGCAGGGTGGCCAGATCACTTCTGGCGAGATCAAGGACCTGACCTTGGTCGGTGGCCAGATCGAGCACGTCAAAGGTCGTAACTCCAGCAACAATGAACAACTGTCGATCGGCGGTGCCAACGCTCGTGTCGCCAACAGCAACAAGTTCATCTATGCCGGCGGTGACTACAAGATCACCAAAGACCTGACTGCCCAGTACTACTACGGCAACCTGGAAGATTTCTACAAGCAACACTTCCTGGGTCTGGTGCACAACTGGGCAATCGGCCCGGGCGTTCTGAAATCTGACCTGCGTTATTTCAATAGCTCGGATGACGGTGCCAACTCCAATACCGCTGCTTACTTCAGCAACGGTAACTACAACGGCGTGCCAAGCGGTAAAGGCCCGGTCGATAACAACCTGTACAGCGGCCTGTTCCTGTACACCGTTGCCGGTCACACCTTCGGTGGCGGTTACCAGGTCAGCAACGGCAGTAGCGATTTCCCTTGGTTGAACCAAGGCGACGGTTCGTCGAACTACACCATCACTGACATGCAGATCCAGAAATTCGGCCGTGCTGGCGAGAAAACCTGGCAAGTACGCTACTCCTATGACTTCGCTAAAGTCGGCGTGCCTGGTCTGACTGCTGGTGCTGTGTACCTCAAGGGTGACGATATCGACACCGTTGGTGCAAACCGTCAGCAGGCCGCTTCGGGTGCCTCCGAGTGGGAACGCGACTTCACCCTGGCTTACGTGGTACCAGAAGGCCCGCTGAAAAACGTAGGCTTCATGTGGAAAAATGCTACCTGGCGCACCGACCTGCCGAACACCCGTTCGCAGGACGAAAACCGCCTGATCCTCAGCTATTCGATCCCGCTGTTGTAATAGCGCTCGCGTTACTGAAGTAAAAAAAGCCCTGCCCGGCACACTGTCGGGCGGGTTTTTTTGTGTTTTTTAACTGGCTTTTTATATGCGTTTTAATTCTAAACAAATCGATATTTATTCTTTTTAATAGATAAAAAACGCAGGCACAGTTGAGCTCATCAAGCACTCACCAGGAGCAGCACCATGAGCCTCAGACTTGGCGACATCGCCCCCGACTTCGAACAGGATTCCAGTGCCGGCACCATTCGTTTTCATGAATGGCTGGGCGATAGCTGGGGCGTGCTGTTCTCCCACCCGGCAGACTTCACGCCGGTATGCACCACCGAGCTGGGCTTTATCGCCAAGCTGAGAGACCAGTTCGCCGAGCGCGGCGTCAAGGCGATTGCCCTGTCCGTGGACCCGGTGGATTCGCACCACAAATGGATCGAAGACATCAACGAGACCCAGGACACCCAGGTCAATTTCCCGATTCTGGCTGACGCCGATCGCAAGGTGTCGGACCTTTATGATCTGATTCATCCCAATGCCAACGACACCCTGACCGTGCGATCGCTGTTCGTCATCGACCCGAACAAGAAGGTGCGGCTCACCATCACTTACCCAGCGAGCACTGGCCGTAACTTCCATGAAATCCTGCGGGTAATCGACTCGCTGCAACTCACCGACAACTACAAGGTGGCGACCCCGGCCAACTGGCAGGACGGTGATGAAGTAGTGATCGTGCCATCGCTCAAGGACGAGGAAGAAATCCAGAAGCGCTTTCCCAAAGGTTATCGCGCGGTGAAGCCGTACCTGCGCCTGACGCCGCAACCCAATCGTTGAAGATCAAAAGATCGCAGCCTCCGGCAGCTCCTACACGGATAGGCGGGCCCTGTAGGAACTGCCGAAGGCTGCGATCTTTTTGAACCCACACCACAAAGCAGGGGATTTCAGGCCGTTTCGACGGCCTTTTTTTTGCCTGGACATCCACTCTTTACATATCTCTTATTCGAATAACCAAATGAATAAATATGATTTATGGATATAACAATCAGCTGTTAAGGTCACTCCATCCAAGCGAGATCGCACACTGCGAATTGCCAAAATAGCTTAAGGAATTCCTGAATGCTGGTTGTCTCAATCGGTGGCAGTCCTAGCCAACGCTCCCGTTCCGGAGTGCTGCTGGACCACTCTCAGCGCTGGTTGCGCAAGCAAGGTGTGGAAGTGGTGAGTTACCAGGTACGGGACTTCCCGGCCGAAGACTTGCTGCATGCACGCTTCGATAGCCCCAAGGTGATCGACCTGCTGCAACAGATTGAAAACGCTGACGGCCTGCTGATCGCTACGCCGGTTTACAAGGCCTCGTTCTCCGGTGCACTAAAAACCGTGCTGGACCTGCTGCCCGAGCGCGCGTTGGACCACAAAGTGGTTTTACCCATGGCTACCGGCGGCAGTATCGCGCACATGCTGGCGGTGGATTACGCGCTCAAACCGGTGCTGTCGGCGCTCAAAGCCCAGGAAATGTTGCACGGGATTTTTGCCGTGGACAGTCAGATCGCTTACGGCGAGGGCAGCGCCCAGGCGCAGTTGGCGCCTGAGCTGGAACAACGACTCGGTGAGTCACTGGAGCTGTTTCTTATCGCCATGGCGCGACGGCCGAAACCGATCGATCCGAACCTGTTGAATGAACGTTTGCTGAGTGCTCGCTGGAGCATTTGAGCCCGCACTCAATCCACCCCTGAATTTGCTTCACTCCACCTTACTCAGCCGCTAACGGCCAAGCAGGTGCAGCCAAAATCCAACTGCAAAAAGGAGAGCGCTATGCGCACTGTCATTTTGCGTCGTGGTCTGGTCGCTCTGTTTGCTGCGGCTGTCACCTTCGGCGCCATTACTCAAGCTCAGGCCGAGACACTTCGAATCGGTTATCAGAAGTACGGCACCCTGGTGCTGCTCAAGGCCAAGGGTACTCTGGAGAAACGCCTCGCCGCCCAAGGCGTGGACGTGCAATGGACTGAATTCCCCGGTGGCCCGCAGTTGCTGGAAGGCCTGAACGTCGGCTCCATCGACTTCGGCGTTACCGGCGAAACCCCGCCAGTGTTTGCCCAGGCGGCCGGTGCCGATCTGCTCTATGTCGCCTATGAACCACCAGCGCCCCACAGCGAGGCGATCCTGGTGCCCAAAGACTCGCCGATCAAATCGGTGCAGGAACTCAAGGGCAAGAAAATCGCCCTGAACAAAGGCTCCAACGTTCACTACCTGCTGGTGCGGGCTCTGGAAGACGCCGGCCTCAAATACAGCGATATCCAGACCGTGTTCCTGCCGCCAGCCGATGCCCGCGCCGCGTTCGAGCGTGGCAGTGTCGACGCCTGGGTCATCTGGGACCCGTACCAGGCTGCGGCCGAACAGCAACTGCAGGCCCGCACCCTGCGTGACGGCAAAGGCATCGTCGACAACCATCAGTTCTACCTGGCGACCAAACCCTACGCGCAGAAAAATCCCGAGGTGATCAAGACTTTGGTGGAGCAAGTGCGCGCAGTCGGCGAATGGTCCAAGGCCAACCCTGAAGACGTGACCCAACAGGTTTCACCACTGCTTGGCCTGCCGGCAGACATCACCCTGACGTCGGTGAAACGCCAGGGCTACGGCGCGCTATTCCTGACCCCGGAAGTGGTGGCCGCGCAACAGAAAATCGCCGACAGCTTCTACCAGCTCAAGCTGATTCCGAAGCCGCTGAGCATCAAGGACGTGATCTGGACGCCACCGGCGGCCGTTGCCAAAGCACCGTAATTCGACTTCCTAAGGAGACCACTCCATGAGCCTCAACATCTTCTGGTTCCTGCCTACCCACGGCGACGGCCATTACCTTGGCACCGCCGAAGGCGCTCGCGCCGTCGACCACGGTTACCTGCAACAGGTCGCGCAAGCAGCCGACCGCCTGGGCTTTGGCGGGGTGCTGATCCCCACCGGGCGCTCCTGCGAAGACTCGTGGCTGGTGGCCGCGTCGTTGATCCCGGTAACCCAGCGCCTGAAGTTTCTGGTCGCCCTGCGCCCCGGGATTATTTCCCCGACGGTGGCCGCGCGCCAGGCGGCGACGCTGGATCGGTTGTCCGGCGGGCGGGCGCTGTTCAACCTGGTGACCGGCGGGGATCCGGAAGAGTTGGCCGGCGATGGTCTGTTCCTGAGCCACGAAGAACGCTATCAGGCTTCGGTGGAATTCACTCGCATCTGGCGTCGGGTGCTGGAAGGTGAAACCGTTGACTACGACGGTCAGCACATCAGCGTGAAGGGCGCCAAGCTGCTCTACCCACCGATCCAGCAACCGCGTCCACCGCTGTACTTCGGTGGCTCGTCGGAAGCGGCGCAGGACCTTGCCGCGGAGCAGGTCGAGATGGTTCTGACCTGGGGTGAGCCGCCGGCCGCTGTTGCCGAGAAGATCGAACAGGTACGGGCCAAGGCCGCCAAGTTGGGGCGTACCGTGCGGTTCGGGATTCGCTTGCACGTGATCGTTCGGGAAACCAATGCTGAAGCCTGGCAAGCGGCGGACCGGCTGATCTCCCACGTGGATGATGAAACCATCGCCCGCGCCCAGGCGTCGCTGTCGCGCTTCGATTCGGTTGGCCAGCAACGCATGGCCGCGCTGCACGGTGGCAGTCGCGACAACCTGGAAGTCAGCCCCAACCTCTGGGCCGGTGTCGGCCTGGTGCGTGGTGGTGCCGGCACGGCACTGGTGGGTGACGGTCCGACAGTGGCCGCCCGTGTGAAGGAATACGCGGACCTGGGCATCGATACGTTCATCTTCTCCGGCTATCCACACCTGGAAGAGTCCTATCGTGTTGCGGAGCTGTTGTTCCCGCACCTGGATATCGAGCGTGCGCAGCTGCCCCAGGGTGCCAACTACGTCAGCCCGTTCGGCGAGATGGTCGCCAACGATATCCTTCCCAAAGCCGCGTCGCAGAGCTGAGGCGTGTCATGAAGAAAGTTATCCACAACCTGGCGCCCTGGGCGTTGCCGGTGCTGTTGCTGGCGGTGTGGCAGTTGTCGGTATCGGCGGGCTGGTTGTCGACACGGATTCTGCCGGCGCCGATAGCCGTCATTGAAGCCGGCGTGAGCCTGGTGCGCAGCGGTGAAATCTGGACCCATCTGGCAATCAGCGGCTGGCGTGCTGCCTTGGGCTTCACCATCGGTGGCAGCATCGGCCTGGTGCTGGGTTTCATCACCGGCCTGTCGAAATGGGGCGAGCGCCTGCTCGACAGTTCGGTGCAGATGGTGCGCAACGTACCGCACCTGGCGCTGATCCCTCTGGTCATCCTGTGGTTTGGCATCGATGAGTCGGCGAAGATTTTCCTGGTGGCCCTGGGCACATTGTTCCCGATCTACCTCAACACCTATCACGGCATTCGCAACGTCGATCCGGCGCTGGTGGAGATGGCGCGCAGTTACGGTTTGTCCGGTTTCAGCCTGTTCCGCCAGGTGATCCTGCCGGGCGCACTGCCTTCGATCCTGGTCGGTGTGCGCTTCGCGTTGGGCTTCATGTGGCTGACGCTGATCGTTGCGGAAACCATTTCTGCCAGTTCTGGCATCGGTTACCTGGCAATGAATGCCCGGGAATTCCTGCAGACCGACGTGGTGGTGCTGGCGATCCTGTTGTACGCGGTGCTCGGCAAACTGGCCGACCTCGCTGCGCGCGGACTTGAACGAGTATGGCTGCGCTGGCATCCGGCCTATCAGGCTGCCAAGGGAGGTGCCGCATGACGGCTCAACAACCTCCACGCTTGCTGCGCGGAATTCCACTGGCAGTGCGCAAGCTGCAAAAGACCTTTGGTACGCGGCAAGTGCTGCGCGAGATCGACCTGCACATTCCGGCCGGGCAGTTCGTGGCCGTGGTCGGGCGCAGCGGGTGCGGTAAAAGTACCTTGTTGCGCTTGCTCGCCGGCCTCGACAAACCCACTGGTGGTGATCTGCTGGCGGGTTCGGCGCCTTTGAGCGCTGCGCTGGAAGACACCCGCTTGATGTTCCAGGAAGCGCGTCTGCTGCCGTGGAAAAAAGTTATCGACAACGTCGGCCTCGGGCTCAAGGGCAACTGGCGGCCACAAGCACTGGACGCGTTGGAGTCGGTTGGCCTGGCCGACCGCGCCAATGAGTGGCCTGCGGCGCTGTCCGGTGGGCAGAAGCAGCGCGTGGCACTGGCCCGCGCGCTGATCCACCAACCGCGCTTGCTGTTGCTGGACGAGCCCTTGGGCGCTCTCGATGCCCTGACCCGGATTGAAATGCAGCAACTGATCGAACGCCTCTGGCAAAAGCACGGCTTCACGGTGTTGCTGGTGACCCACGACGTCAGTGAAGCGGTCGCGATTGCCGATCGGGTGATCCTGATCGAAGAGGGTGAAGTCGGCCTCGACCTCCACGTGGAACTACCGCGCCCTCGGGTTCGCGGTTCTCACCGGCTGGCGGCGCTGGAAACCGAAGTCCTCAACCGCGTGCTGTCACTGCCCGGCGAGCCGCCGGAACCCGAACCTGTTTCACCATTGCCCACGCAGTTGCGTTGGGCGCAATAACTCACCTTATCCAACGACAGGAACAACCTCATGACTATCAAGGCCATCAACGTTCGTAACCAGTTCAAAGGCTCGATCAAGGAAATCGTGCTGGGTGACGTGCTGTCGGAAATCGACGTGCAGACCGCTTCGGGTATCGTCACTTCAGTCATCACCACTCGTTCTGTCAAAGAGCTTGAGCTGGTGGTCGGCAGTGAAGTGATCGCGTTCGTGAAATCCACCGAGGTGTCGATCGCCAAGTTGTAAAGGGCGTGCACTGCGCACAACCCCGGAGGGTGTGAGCCCTTCGGGTTTTTTGTGTGCGTGATTCAGTGGAGTCAGCGGTGTGGCCATCGCGGGCAAGCCCGCTCCCACAGGTTGATTTGTCACTTACAAAATCTTTGTTCGCTGGAGATTCTTGTGGGAGCGGGCTTGCCCGCGATGAGGCCAGCATGACCTGCACCGTAGTCAGATTGAGTGAGCGCGCTTGGTCAGATAAGGCGGCAGATAAAGCCCCAGATACGCATCAAACACCCGCATCCCTTCCTCGGCCATGCGCGGCGTGATCTGCCCATGCTGCTGCACCGAACGTGCGTACACCCGATCACCCAATTCCATCGCCAACGCAAACACGTCAACATCGTCCGGCAGCTTCGGCAATTCAAAGTGATGATTGAACAGCTTGTGCATCAGGTCCCCCAACTCGATGTCGTGCTGACGGTCAGCCTGTGTCACTTCGGTCAACCCATGCTGGGCGAGAATCAACTGTCGGGCGGCCGCGTCCTCGTCGTAGATGTCGAGCATGCGCTGTTCCACCAGCCGCGACAGGTCGCGCCAGCCATTGAGGGCGGTGTGGTCGATGGGGGCTTGCAGGCAGGCGCGAAAAGCGGCGTGGACGTCGGCCGTCAGCGCTTCGAGCAGGGACGGAACACTGGCGAAGAAATGGTAGACCGAGGAGGGCGGGATGTCTGCGCGCTCGGCAACGCTGTAGATCGACAGACTGCCTGCGCCTTCGGCAGCCAGCAGCGTGCGGGCGGCGTCGAGTATCGAGTCGATCCGCGCCTGGCTGCGGGCGCGGGGTTTGCGAACGTTGGCGGTGCGCGTCATCGGAGTGTTCCTGCAAGGGCAGCGAGCATTGTACGAGGCGCCCTGCACCTTGTCTGCACGGGGCGGCCTGCTGCCCAATAACATTACAGAGCAGTTTATCCTCCGACTTGTATGCTGCGTCCGTTCAAGGGTTGAACCGGGCGTGCATTCATCGGGTACAGCGCCTTGAATGCCTGCAGCTGCGTTGTAGATAGTTGCAGCACTGAGGAAAGCACATGCCAGCGCACACCTTCCGTACACGGTGGCGTCGTCAGCGATCCCGCGTAGGAGTAGTAGCGACGGTTTGAGGGTAATAGATTGGCAATGTTCAGCGTTTTCAGGGTTTCCATGCCGCCTGCATTGTCGGGCATGGCTGCCAGGACCGGTTCGAGGGTCGGGTTGTGTGTGCCCTCTTCAAATAGCAATGCGACCACAGCAAGCTCGCCTGCTGTGTTGCGGTAAACCAGATGCGCGTTGAGTGGGTAAGTCCGGCCCATGATTTTTTCTTCGCTGGGCGTATGGAAGTGCATCTGCACGAATGCGTACTTGCCTGAGGGCAAGGTGATACCGCCTGCGGCGGATGACGATACCTGGATGGTATGTCCGTTGTTCAGAATGGCAGCGGGGCCAGCTTGAAATGTGAACGCCAACGGGGCAATTTCAGTCTCAACCGCATCACGGATATCGATCGGAGACTGCGCTTGGCCGGACGTACAGCCTTCATATTCGCTGCTCAATCCTCCCCAGTTTTCCGCGCCGATAGGAGCGGTATAGCTCCAGTCAACGGGTTTGCCCGTCGTTGCCCCGGCGGTGTTGCAAGCACCGGAGACGATCAAGGCAAGAGCCGACGCCAATAGCTGTTTTTTCATGATCATTTTTTCACCACTCTGGTAGGAATTCCGGTAATGGTCCGGCGTTCCTGAGTGTGTGATTGCGCAATGTTCAGCTATGCAGTCCGCGTCCTACGTTTGCGTAGGATCATTCCTCTTTGCCAGTGGGAATGGCGAGAATAAAAAAAGCCGCCAGCTGTAAGGCTGGCGGCGTTATTTTTATTTGATGCGAATTTAAACAGTATGCAGATACCAGTTGTACTCAAGATCGGAGATGGAGTGTTCGAACTCCTCCAGCTCGCTCTCCTTACACGCGACAAAAATGTCGATGTATTTTGGATCGATGTACTTGGCCATCACTTCGCTGTCGTCCAGCTCGCGCAGTGCATCACGCAGGTTGTTCGGCAGGCTCTGCTCGTTCTGCTCGTAGGAGTTGCCTTCCACGGGCGCGCCCGGTTCGATCTTGTTGACCAGGCCGTGGTGCACGCCAGCCAGGACCGAAGCCATCAGCAGGTACGGGTTGGCGTCGGCGCCGGCAACACGGTGCTCCAGGCGGACCGCGTCGGCGGAACCGGTCGGTACACGTACCGCTACAGTCCGGTTATCCAGACCCCAGCACGGTGCGTTGGGCACGTAGAACTGTGCGCCGAAGCGACGGTAGGAGTTGACGTTCGGGCACAGGAAAGCCATCTGTGCCGGTAGGGTCTCGAGCACACCGCCGATCGCGTGACGCAATGCGGCGTTCTGCTCGGGATCCTCGCTGGCAAAAATATTCTTGCCGTCTTTATCAAGGATCGAGATATGGACGTGCAGTCCATTACCTGCCTGGCCCGGGTAAGGCTTGGCCATGAAGGTGGTGTCCATCTCATGGTCGTAGGCAATGTTCTTGATCAGGCGCTTGAGCAGTACCGCGTAGTCACACGCCTTGATAGGGTCGGCCACGTGGTGCAGGTTCACTTCGAACTGCGCCGGGGCACTTTCCTTGACGATCGCGTCGGCAGGAATGCCTTGCTCCTTCGCACCTTCCAGAATGTCCTGGAGGCAGTCGACGTATTCGTCGAGGTCGTCGATCAGGTAAACCTGTGTCGAGTGCGGGCGTTTGCCGGAAATCGGCGAGCGCGGAGGTTGCGGGCGACCGTTCACGTTCTCCTGGTCGATCAGGTAGAACTCCAGTTCGAACGCGGCACAGATCGTAAGACCCATTTCGTCGAACTTGGCGACAACCTGACGCAGGACTTCCCGGGGGTCGGCGAAGAAGGGTTCACCTTCGAGTTCGTGCATGGTCATCAACAGTTGCGCAGTAGGGCGCTTCTGCCAAGGCTCGTTGCACAGGGTGTCAGGGATTGGATAACAGATTCGGTCAGCATCGCCGATGTCCAGGCCCAGCCCGGTGCTTTCCACCGTCGAGCCGTTGATATCCAGGGCAAAGAGGGAGGCCGGCAGGTTGATGCCTTTCTCGTAAACCTTGTGGAGGCTGGTGCGTTCGATGCGCTTGCCGCGCACCACACCATTCATATCCGCAATCAGAAGGTCAACGTACAGAACCTCAGGATGTTCCTTAAGGAACGCGTTCGCTTCGTTAAGCTGAACGGCACGCGGGGGTACCGACATGATGCAACACCTTTGTTGTTAAAAATATCAATCATTGATCTCTTCGGGTTTCAGTCAACCCGAACGGCATGCCGAAGTCAAGCGAGGCCTTTTTTGCCCTAAAAAAGCGCCCATGAGGCTTTTTTGAGGCACTTTGGGGCATTTTTTTGCCCTCGGGCTTATTACCAGCCGCAGGCTTGAGCGGGCCGTGTTGTATTTTTTACGGGGGTGTTGTGTAAAAAAATGAACAAGGCTAAGCTCGAATCAAACCCATAACAGCAATAATACCGGGGTGTTTCATGTCTCGCCTGCCGTTAATCGGCGTCACCGGCTGCTCACGGCAGACCGATCAGCTGGCAGCGTCCGATATTCTGGACGGTCTGGATGGCATTCTCTTTACCGGCTCTGCATCCAATATAGAACCGTTTCACTCCAGCGGCCCGTACTTCGTAGCGCAGACTGCCGATAATTCTGCACGCATCACCCATACACCTGTTGCCCCACGCTTCTTTCGAGGCGAGCATTCATGTGCCCGGCAATTGCAAGGGCAATCTGTACCACACGACGCCGATGCGTCAAACAACGCCTGACTTATCAGAGTCCGGAAACTCAGCCTAAGAGGCATTTATGAGTCACAACCTCGACCAGCTCACCGATTGGTTGAAAGACCACAAGATCACAGAAGTCGAATGCATGATCGCCGATCTGACCGGTATCACCCGGGGCAAGATTTCGCCGACCAACAAATTCATTGCGGAAAAAGGCATGCGCCTGCCCGAAAGCGTTCTGTTACAGACCGTGACTGGCGACTATGTCGAAGACGACATCTATTACGAACTGCTCGACCCGGCCGACATCGACATGATCTGCCGTCCCGACCAGAACGCGGTGTACCTGGTGCCGTGGTCCGTGGAGCCCACCGCCCAGGTGATCCACGATACCTATGACAAGCAAGGCAACCCGATTGAGCTGTCGCCGCGCAACGTGCTCAAGAAAGTGCTGAAACTCTATGCCGACAAAGGCTGGCAGCCGATCGTGGCGCCGGAAATGGAGTTTTACCTGACCAAGCGCAGTGACGACCCGGACTACCCGTTGCAACCGCCAATTGGCCGTTCCGGTCGTCCGGAAATCGGTCGTCAGTCGTTTTCCATCGAGGCGGCGAACGAGTTCGACCCGCTGTTCGAAGACGTCTATGACTGGTGCGAACTGCAGGAGCTGGACCTCGACACGCTGATCCACGAAGACGGTACGGCGCAGATGGAAATCAACTTCCGTCACGGCGATGCCCTGTCCCTGGCCGACCAGATCCTGATCTTCAAGCGCACCATGCGCGAAGCGGCCCTCAAGCATGATGTGGCTGCCACCTTTATGGCCAAGCCCATGACCGGTGAGCCGGGCAGCGCGATGCACTTGCACCAGAGCATTATCGACATCGAGACCGGCAAGAATGTCTTCTCTAATGAAGACGGGACCATGAGCCAGCTGTTCCTGCACCACATCGGCGGGCTGCAGAAGCTGATCCCCGAGCTGCTGCCGCTGTTCGCACCGAACGTCAACTCGTTCCGCCGCTTCCTGCCGGATACCTCGGCGCCGGTAAACGTGGAGTGGGGCGAAGAAAACCGCACGGTGGGCCTGCGGGTGCCGGATGCCGGGCCACAGAACCGTCGAGTGGAAAACCGCCTGCCGGGTGCCGATGCCAACCCTTACCTGGCGATCGCCGCGAGCCTGCTCTGCGGCTACATCGGCATGGTCGAAGGCTTGAACCCAAGTGCGCCGGTGGTGGGACGTGGTTATGAACGCCGCAACCTGCGCCTGCCACTGACCATCGAGGACGCGTTGGAGCGCATGGAAAACAGCGCGACCGTCGAGAAGTACCTGGGCAAGAAATTCATCACTGGCTACGTCGCGGTCAAGCGGGCCGAGCATGAAAACTTCAAGCGCGTGATCAGTTCATGGGAGCGGGAATTCCTGCTCTTCGCCGTCTGATGCGCCGCGGCGCGGTAGGAAATAACCGCGCCCTCACTGCAAACTTAGGAGAATTCGCATGACTAGTAACAATCCGCAAACCCGTGAGTGGCAAGCACTGAGCAACGACCATCACCTGGCACCGTTCAGTGACTTCAAGCAGTTGAAGGAAAAAGGCCCGCGCATCATCACCAGCGCCAAGGGCGTCTACCTGTGGGACAGCGAAGGCAACAAGATCCTCGACGGCATGGCCGGCCTGTGGTGTGTGGCCATCGGTTACGGTCGCGACGAACTGGCTGACGCAGCCAGCAAGCAGATGCGCGAGCTGCCGTACTACAACCTGTTCTTCCAGACTGCGCACCCTCCCGTACTGGAACTGGCCAAGGCCATTGCCGATATCGCGCCGGAAGGCATGAACCACGTGTTCTTCACCGGCTCCGGTTCCGAAGGCAATGACACCATGCTGCGGATGGTGCGCCACTACTGGGCGATCAAGGGCCAGCCGAACAAGAAAGTCATCATCAGCCGCAAGAACGGCTATCACGGTTCCACTGTGGCCGGCGCGAGCCTGGGTGGCATGACTTATATGCACGAACAGGGCGACCTGCCGATTCCAGGCATCGTTCACATTGCCCAGCCGTACTGGTTCGCCGAAGGCGGCGACATGACGCCTGAAGAGTTTGGCGTGTGGGCTGCCAACCAGCTGGAAGAAAAAATTCTGGAAATCGGCGTTGATAACGTCGGTGCCTTTATTGCCGAGCCGATCCAGGGTGCCGGTGGCGTGATCATTCCGCCTGAGACCTACTGGCCGCGCATCAAGGAAATCCTCGCCAAGTACGACATCCTGTTCGTGGCGGACGAAGTGATCTGCGGTTTCGGTCGCACCGGCGAGTGGTTTGGTTCCGATTTCTACGACCTCAAGCCCGACATGATGACCATCGCCAAAGGCCTCACCTCCGGCTACATCCCAATGGGCGGCCTGATCGTGCGCGACGAAGTGGTGGCAGTGCTCAACGAAGGCGGCGATTTCAACCACGGTTTCACCTATTCCGGTCACCCGGTGGCGGCTGCGGTGGCGCTGGAAAACATCCGCATCATACGTGATGAAAAAATCATCGAGCACGTCCACGCAGAAACGGCACCGTATTTGCAAAGTCGCCTGCGGGAACTGAACGATCACCCACTGGTGGGGGAAGTACGTGGGGTAGGGCTGCTGGGGGCGATCGAACTGGTCCAGGACAAGGCCACTCGCAAGCGTTACGAAGGTAAAGGCGTCGGCATGATTTGCCGCACCTTCTGCTTCGATAACGGCCTGATCATGCGCGCCGTCGGCGACACCATGATCATTGCTCCGCCACTGGTGATCACCAAGGCGGAAATCGATGAGCTGGTGACCAAGGCTCGCAAGTGCCTGGACCTGACACTGAGTGCGCTGCAAGCCTAAGTGCTAGGCTCTGAGCGGGGTGCAAGGTTTGCATTTCGCTCAGGGCAAACAAAGGATGGGTCTTTCCTTGAAAGCCTGCCTCGGATCTTGCCAGACTACCGGTTGTTTCAGATGCCCGGCAAAGGCCGCTGAGCACGTGGTTAAAAAGAAAAATTGGAGCATTACCCATGAAGGCATTAGGTATGAAGATAGCTGGCAAGACCCTCCTGGCCATGTCCCTGATGGGCATGATGGCAGGCGCAGTTCAGGCGGACGATAAGGTTCTGCACGTCTACAACTGGTCTGATTACATCGCACCTGACACCGTCAAGAAGTTCGAAGCCGAGTCGGGCATCAAGGTGGTCTACGACGTATTCGACAGCAACGAAACGCTGGAGGCGAAGTTGCTGGCAGGCAAGTCCGGCTACGACATCGTCGTGCCGTCGAACAACTTCCTGGCCAAGCAGATCAAGGCTGGCGTTTACCAGAAACTCGACAAGTCCAAACTGCCGTTGTGGAAAAACCTCAATACCGACCTGCTCAAAGCGGTATCGGTGAGCGATCCGGGTAACGAACATGCATTCCCGTACATGTGGGGTTCGATCGGTATCGGCTTCAACGACGAAAAGGTCAAGGCAGCACTGGGCGCCGATGCACCAACCAATTCCTGGGACCTGATCTTCAAGCCTGAAAATGCTGCCAAGCTGAAATCATGCGGCATCAGTGTCCTCGATTCGCCAACCGAGATGATTCCGGTGGCGCTGCACTACCTGGGCTATCCGACCGACAGCCAGGACAAGAAACAACTGGCTGAAGCTGAAGCACTGTTCCTGAAAGTCCGTCCTTCGATCGGCTACTTCCATTCGTCCAAGTACATCTCCGACCTCGCCAACGGCAACATCTGTGTGGCCATCGGTTACTCGGGCGACATCTACCAGGCCAAGTCCCGTGCGGCTGAAGCCGGTGACAAGGTGAAGGTCAGCTACAACATTCCGAAAGAAGGTGCTGGCAGCTTCTACGACATGGTCGCCATCCCGAAAGATGCCGAAAACGTCGAAGGCGCCTACAAGTTCATGACCTTCCTGATGAAGCCGGAAATCATGGCAGAGATTACCAACGCCGTGCGCTTCCCGAACGGTAACGCTGCGGCAACACCGCTGGTTGATAAAGACATCACCAGCGACCCGGGCGTTTATCCACCAGCCGACGTTCTGGCCAAGCTGTACGCGATTGCCGACTTGCCGGCCGCTACCCAGCGAATCCTGACCCGCAGCTGGACCAAGATCAAATCGGGTAAATAAATAAACCTGCAGGAGCGAGCTCGCTCGCGAAGAACGCTGGAGCACCGTTGGGTGCCAGGCATCCCGAGTTATCGTTGGCGACCATCGCGAGCGAGCTCGCTCCTACAGGGCTATATGCATAAAAGTTTTGCTGGAACGGTTTTTCGAGGGTAAGTTGCGCGCCGGTTTGTTGTCGGGCAGTCGAGGGCTGTCATGCAGCGCGGGGCAACTTGGGCCCAACTAATTTCAGAGGACCTCCACTTGCCTATTTCTTCTTTGTTTCGCAATGCCCTGTTGATGGCTGCCGGACTGACAGTTGCTGTCGGTGCCCAGGCCGCCGGTACGGTGCATATTTATAACTGGTCGGACTACATCGGTCAGACCACCCTGGAAGACTTCCAGAAAGAGACCGGCATCAAGCCGGTGTATGACGTCTTTGACTCCAACGAAACCCTGGAAGGCAAGTTGCTGGCCGGGCGCACCGGTTACGACGTCGTCGTGCCGTCCAACCACTTCCTGGGCAAGCAGATCAAGGCGGGCGCATTCCAGAAACTCGACAAGTCGAAGCTGCCCAACTATTCGAACCTCGACCCGGTGCTGCTCAAGCGCCTGGAGCAGAACGATCCGGGCAACCTCTATGCCGTGCCGTACCTGTGGGGCACTAACGGCATCGGTTACAACGTCGATAAGGTCAAGGCGGTACTGGGTGTCGACAAGATCGATTCCTGGGCCGTGCTGTTCGAGCCGGAGAACATCAAGAAGCTTCACAGCTGTGGTGTCGCCTTCCTCGATTCGGCTGACGAAATGATGCCGACAGTGCTCAACTACATGGGCCTGGATGCCAACAGTACCAACCCGCAGGACTACAAGAAGGCTGAGGCCAAGTTGCTGGCGGTGCGGCCTTACGTGACTTACTTCCACTCCTCCAAGTACATCTCGGACCTGGCCAACGGCGACATCTGCGTGGCTATCGGTTTCTCCGGCGACATGTTCCAGGCGAAAAACCGCGCTGAAGAAGCGAAGAAGGGCGTGAACATCGCCTACTCGATTCCCAAGGAAGGTGGCGCGCTGTGGTTTGACATGCTGGCGATTCCAAAGGACTCGAGCAACGTCAAGGAAGCCCACGCCTTCATTAACTATTTGCTGAAACCTGAGGTCATCGCCCAGGTCAGTGATTACGTCGGCTACGCCAACCCTAACCCTGGGTCGGACAAACTGATGGAGCAGTCCATTCGCACCGACGAAGCGGTTTATCCACCGCAGGCAGTCCTCGACAAGACCTACGTGTCCATCGAGCTGCCACCCAATATTCAACGTTTGATGACCCGCAGCTGGACCAAGGTCAAGTCGGGTAAATAGCTTCAAAACTATCCAAGGTTGGCTCACCTTGAGCGAACTGCACTCTGTTTTTTTGGGAGTTTCGTAAATGGCAGTTGCCTCCGGCGCCTACAAGAAAGCCCTCGAGGGCGACCAGACACCTAAACAGGTGCTGGTCAAAATCGACCGGGTCACGAAGAAGTTCGACGAGACGATTGCCGTGGACGATGTGTCCCTGGAAATCAAGAAAGGCGAGATTTTCGCCCTGCTCGGCGGTTCGGGATCGGGCAAGTCCACGTTGCTGCGCATGCTTGCGGGTTTCGAACGGCCTACGGAGGGGCGCATTTTCCTCGACGGTGTGGACATTACCGATATGCCGCCGTACGAGCGGCCGATCAACATGATGTTCCAGTCCTAC
Source organism: Pseudomonas sp. HY13-MNA-CIBAN-0226 (assembly GCF_040310305.1). Classification (NCBI taxonomy): domain Bacteria; kingdom Pseudomonadati; phylum Pseudomonadota; class Gammaproteobacteria; order Pseudomonadales; family Pseudomonadaceae; genus Pseudomonas; species Pseudomonas sp. HY13-MNA-CIBAN-0226. The sequence goes on along the minus strand of NZ_JBEOPS010000001.1, from coordinate 300,639 downwards.
GCCTTGTTCCCGCACATGACCGTGGCGCAGAACATTGCCTTCGGCCTCAAGCAGGACAAGATTCCCGCGGCCGAAGTCGACGCCCGCGTAGCCGAAATGCTCAAGCTGGTGCAGATGAGCCAGTACGCCAAGCGCAAGCCGCATCAACTGTCTGGCGGCCAGCGCCAGCGTGTGGCACTGGCGCGCTCCCTGGCCAAGCGGCCAAAGCTGTTGTTGCTCGATGAGCCAATGGGCGCACTGGACAAGAAACTGCGCTCGCAGATGCAGCTGGAGCTGGTCGAGATCATCGAACGAGTCGGTGTAACCTGCGTCATGGTGACCCACGACCAGGAAGAGGCCATGACCATGGCCGAGCGCATCGCGATCATGCACCTGGGCTGGATCGCCCAGATCGGCAGCCCGATCGACATCTACGAAACCCCGACCAGCCGCCTGGTCTGTGAATTCATCGGTAACGTGAACATCTTCGAAGGCGAAGTCATCGACGACGCCGAAGGCCACGCGATCATTACCTGCAAGGACCTGGACCGCAAAATCTACGTGGGCCACGGCATCAGCACCTCGGTGCAGGACAAGTCGGTCACCTACGCGATCCGTCCGGAAAAACTGCTGGTTACCGCCGACATGCCGACGTGCGAATACAACTGGTCCAGCGGCAAGGTCCACGACATCGCCTACCTGGGCGGCCATTCGGTGTTCTACGTCGAGCTGCCAAGCGGCAAGCTGGTGCAGTCATTCGTGGCCAACGCCGAACGTCGTGGCCAGCGTCCGACCTGGGGCGACCAGGTCTATGTGTGGTGGGAAGACGATAGCGGCGTGGTACTCCGCTCATGAACATGCGCAAATTCAAACGCCGCCTCAATCGAATAATTCCCGGTGGCCGCCAGCTGGTCATCGGGGTTCCGTTCATCTGGCTGTTCCTGTTCTTCATGTTGCCGTTCTTCATCGTATTGAAGATCAGCTTCGCCGAAGCCGACGTGGCCATTCCGCCGTACACCGAGATCTACAGCTTCATCGACCAGAAGCTCCAGGTGCTGTTGAACCTGGGCAACTACGCGATGCTGGGCGACGACGAGCTGTACATCGCCGCGTATCTTGGCTCGTTGAAGATGGCGCTGATCAGCACGGTCCTCTGCCTGCTGATCGGCTATCCGATGGCCTACGCCATCGCCAGTGCCCGCAAAGAGATGCAGACGGTGCTGGTGCTGCTGATCATGATGCCGACCTGGACCGCGATCCTGATCCGCGTGTATGCGTGGATGGGCATCCTCAGCAACAACGGCCTGCTCAACGGCTTCCTGATGACCATGGGCTGGATCAACGAACCGCTGCAAATCCTCAACACCAACCTGGCGGTGTATATCGGCGTGGTTTATTCCTACCTGCCGTTCATGATCCTGCCGCTTTACGCCAACTTGGTGAAGCATGACAACAGCCTGCTGGAGGCGGCCTCCGACCTGGGCTCGAGCACGTTCAACAGCTTCTGGAAAATCACCATTCCATTGTCCAAGAACGGCATCGTCGCTGGCTGCATGCTGGTGTTCATTCCGGTCGTGGGTGAGTTCGTCATCCCGGAACTGCTCGGCGGTCCGGAAACCCTGATGATCGGTAAAGTGCTGTGGCAGGAATTCTTCAACAACCGTGACTGGCCGGTGGCGTCTGCCCTGGCGGTGGTGATGCTGGCGATCCTGATCGTGCCGATCATCCTGTTCAACCGTAGCCAGGCCAAAGAGATGGAGGGCAAGGAATGAAGCGCTTCCGTTTCTCGAGTTTCATGCTGGTAGTAGGACTGCTGTTCATCTACGCGCCGATGCTGATCCTGGTGATCTACTCGTTCAACGCCTCCAAACTGGTGACGGTATGGGGTGGCTGGTCGATCAAGTGGTACGTCGGCCTGATGGACAACACCCAACTGATGGGCTCGGTGCTGCGCTCGCTGGAGATCGCCTGCTACACGGCGGTTGCGGCGGTAGCGCTGGGTACACTGGCGGCCTTCGTGTTGACCCGGATCACCCACTTCAAGGGGCGCACGTTGTTCGGTGGCCTGGTCACCGCGCCGCTGGTGATGCCCGAGGTGATTACCGGTCTGTCGTTGTTGCTGCTGTTCGTGGCAATGGCGCAGATGATCGGCTGGCCCCAGGAGCGTGGCATCGTCACCATCTGGATCGCTCACACGACGTTCTGTGCCGCGTATGTGGCGGTGGTGGTGTCGGCGCGCTTGCGTGAGCTGGACCTGTCCATCGAAGAGGCCGCCATGGACCTTGGCGCACGGCCGTGGAAGGTGTTCTTCCTGATCACCATCCCGATGATCGCGCCATCGCTGGCAGCGGGGGGCATGATGTCCTTCGCGTTGTCCCTGGATGACCTGGTGTTGGCGAGTTTCGTTTCCGGGCCGGGGTCTACGACCTTGCCGATGGAAGTGTTCTCGGCCGTGCGCCTGGGCGTGAAGCCTGAGATCAACGCCGTGGCCAGTTTGATTCTGCTGGCGGTGTCGCTGGTGACCTTCCTGGTGTGGTTCTTCAGCCGGCGTGCGGAAGAGTCGCGCAAGAAAGCGATCCAGCAGGCCATTGAGGAAAGCGCTGCCGACTCATGGAAGCAACCGGACGTGCGTCGTGCGCAGGCACCGCAAGCCGTTTGAGTCTGTAGGCTCGAACACCTGTGGGAGCGAGCCTGCTCGCGATGAGGGTTTAACGTTCAACGAAGATGTTGAATGTCAGTCCGCAATCGCGAGCAGGCTCACGCCCGCAAGGGCTGTTCGCCGGGTGCGGAGTCCAGGTGCCGCAGCCCAGCAGCATGAAGTCTTCCACAGGTTTTTCAGCGGTCAGGAAATCCACGGGGACTTGCGGATGATCTCGACAAAGTTCATCGGCTTGAAACCTGGCTCACTGTCCACCAGCACATCCGCATTCACCGTGCCGAAGGTGGTGCCTGGCTTGTCCTTGAAGCCGTTGGCAAAGGCACACAGGATGCACTCCTTGAACCCTTCACCCCGTGGATGCGCATGCACCACCGCCTCGCGCTGCACGGTGGAAAACGTCGCGTAATCGATGCCCAGCACATCCATCTCGACCCCTGCTGTTACCAGGGCCACGTTGGGGCGAAGGTGTTGCGGCACTCCCGGCGTGGTGTGCAAGGCAATCGATAACCACACCTGTTCGATGTCGTCGTCGCTTAAGCCATAGGGCTTGAGGAAGGCTTTGGCGGCGTTCGCACTGTCGACCTCGAAACGCTCATCGGCAGAGCGGTGGCCTTCCACCAGGCCCAGGTCATGAAACATCGCGCCGACGTAAAGCAGTTCGGGGTCGTAGGCCAACTGCTGGCGTTCGCCGCTAAGCGCGCCGAACAGGAACACCCGGCGAGAATGGTGATAAAGCAGGTCTGACTCGACGTCGCGAATGTATTCGGTGGTGGCCCTGGCCAGGGCGCTTTCGGGGATCTGGATGCCGGCGATGTGGCTGCTCATGGGTGCTTTCCTCGTGGGAACGCCTTGGTGGCGCTGATGGAACAAGTCTGTTCCTGCACCACACAGCGGACAATCGAGCCATGGCTGCGATCCTTGCCAATGAACGTGCATATCGCGCCAGCCTCGCTTGTTTCGCCGCGATTGGCTAAGTTCCTGTAGGCGCGAGCTTGCTCGCGATGGAGCTGAACGATGAAGAGGACTGCCTGGACGAAATGGCGCCATTAAGTCCATTGCGAGCAAGCTCACTCCTGCTGGGGGCATTGAATGGGGGCAAGTCTGTCATGAGTAAAACCGTTGCCATTGTGGTCTTTGCCGGCGTTCAGTCCCTGGACGTCACCGGGCCCATGGATGTGTTTTCCGAGGCCAATCGTTTCCTGGCACCGGCCGACCACTATCGCCTGGAAGTGATTGGTGTCGAGCATGGGGTGATGGCCTGTTCCAACGGTTTGGCAGTCAATGCCCATCGGCATTACTGCGAAGCGCTGGATGACTATGACCTGCTTCTGGTGGCCGGCGGCCCGCAGTTGCCGTACATGAATTTCGGCGCAACTTTTGATGCCTGGCTGCGCGACGCCAGCGCTCGGGCGCAACGGTTCGGCTCGATCTGCAATGGCGCATTCATGCTTGCCCGAGCCGGGTTGCTGGAAGGCAAAACGGTGACCACCCACTGGGGCGATGCGGCGGCGCTGGCCGCTTTATGTCCTGGTACGCGTGTCGAAGCCGACCGGCTGTACGTGCAGGATGGCGCGCTATACACCTCGGCGGGGGTGACTGCAGGGATTGATCTGTCGCTGTTCCTGCTGGCCCAGGATCACGGCCCGGAAGTCGCCTTGAGCGTGGCGAAGCGCCTGGTGGTGTTCACCCAGCGCTCGGGCGGGCAGTCGCAGTTCAGTCCATTCCTCACGCCCCATGCCGAACCGACCTCGGCGGTGGCGCTGGTGCAGCTCCATGTGCTGGCCAACCTCACCGGGGACCTGACCATCGCCGACCTGGCCAACGCCGCCAACATGAGCGCCCGTAATTTTTCCCGGGTGTTCGCCCGGGAAGCGAAGATCACCCCGGCGGAGTTCGTCGAAAGGGCTAGGGTGGATGCGGCGCGGGTGTTGCTGGAGAGCACCCGTGCACCACTGAAGACAGTGGCGTATCAGTGTGGTTTTCGCGATGCACAGCACATGCGCAGTGTGTTCAACCGGCGGCTGGGGGTGACGCCCCAGCAGTTCAGGCTGAATTTTGCGGTGGTGGTGTGAGGCGCAGGTCTGGGGTTGTCCATGCGGGCCCCATCGCGGGCAAGCCCGCTCCCACAATGGTCGCGCCGATCACAAATCATGTGTACGGCGCAGATCCTGTGGGAGCGGGCTTGCCCGCGAAGGCGTCAGCCCAGGCAACACAAATCTACTGAGCCACTGGCACCAACTTCAAAGTACTGCGCGTATTCGCCGCCACTTCCTCTTCATTGAGGTAAGCCTGGAAATAGACCCCTTCGATATACGCCTCGGCCTGGTCTTCATAGTGGCTGTTAAAGGGCACGCCGCTCTGACCGACCGGGTTGACGGTCAGGCTGTGGGCCGGGTCGGCGAAGTCGATCAGGCGCCGGGTCGACGGGCCATAGGTGACAGGCCAGGGCGCCGGGCCGATCTTCGCCGACAGGTTGTTGGGGACTTCATGAGTGCCCGGCGCGGGGAACGGGCCGACGTTGAAGACCTGGTCCAGCGGTTTTTGCTGCCCTACCGGATGACCATGGGTCAGGGTATGCGCCTTGCCCCACTGCCACTGCGCGAAGTCTGCGCCAAGCGTGTTCCGAAGGTGCACCAGGCTCGCTTGCCATGCCACCTTGACCGTGTCGGCGCGGGTTTCCTTCACCAGGGTGTCGCGGTTGTCCCACCACGGTGAATCAGCGCTGGCGGCCAGGCGCGGCAGTGCGGCATCGATCACCCGGGTCGACAATAGGGTGTCGAAAAACCCATCGCCCAGCTCGTCATGCATGGTCGCGTCAGTCAGGTTGAACAGGAACTGGTTGAACAGCGTGGCATTGGTGGAGTCCAGCGGGTAATCACCTTGCCACTGGGCCAATTGCTCCACCAACCGCAGTTCGGCAGGATCGCTCACCACTTCGCGTAACACCGGCAACAACGGGGCGAGCAAGCGTGGCCCGTAGCCGGTGGTGGTGCCCAGTTGCAGCTTCTGGCTGGCTTCCAGGTCCCACTTGACGGCTTTGTCGCCGAGCTGGCGATTGAGCTGCTGGCCACGATCCGCCAGGTTGTAGTACCCGGGGATGTCCATGCCGGTTGGCGATACCGGCTGGAAGTTGGCCGACACGATATAGCCCCGCGGCGGATTTTCTTCCTGAGGGTTGGCGCTGAACGGGTAGAAGCCGTCCTTCTCCGCCTCGGCAGTGCTGCCATCGAGAATAAAGCCACCCCGCACGCCCGCGGGGCGCCTGGGTAGCTGCGCTGCCGCCCACCAGCCAATGTCGCCCTTGGCATTGGCCCAGACGATGTTCAGGCCGGGCGCCTGGACCTTGGCTGCGGCACTGCGCGCCTTGGCCAGGGTGTCTGCGCGGTTGAGCTGGTAGAAGCCTTCGAGAATCGGGTTCGGGCTTTCGAGGAAGCCCCACCACATGGCGATCGGGGTCTTGCCCACATTCGCGCCCAGCGCATCGTTGACGATCGGCCCATGGGGCGACTGGCGCAGTACCAGGGTCACTGGGGTCTGACCCTTAACCGCTATCTGCTGCTCGCTGGAGGTCATGTCCACCCACTTGCCGCGATACCAGACCTGGTTGGGGTTGTCCGGATTGACCTTCTCGGCGATCAGGTCCAGGTCATCGTTCTGGAACATGGTGATGCTCCAGCCGAAATCGTGATTCAGGCCGAGTGACGCAAACGGCATCAGCGCCTGATAGTGACCGTAAAGGTCAAAGCCGGGTGCCGAGAGCTGCGCCTCATACCATACCGACGGCGCCGAGAAGCGAATGTGCGGGTCACCCGCCAGCAGCGGCTTGCCGCTCTTGGTGCGGCTGCCGGCGACGACCCAGGCGTTGCTGCCTTCGAACTGCGGCAGGCCGTGTTCCGCCAGGGCCTGTTCACTCAGGCGGGCGAGGGCGTTGAGGTCCTTCCAGTCGACACTGGCAAGGGGCCTGGCAGCGCCACCCTGGTGATTGGCCAGCACGCCTTTGGGCTGCCAGTCGAGATCGAACACATTGAGGTAGTTCGCACCGAGTTGATCACGCACGTAGGTCAGCAGGGGCTCGGTACGAAACGCTGCGGCGAAACTGTAGGCCATGTAGCCGGCGATACTGATGGTGTCCTGTGCGGTAAATGGGCGCTTGGGAATGCCCAGCACGTCGAACTCGACCGGTCGCGCATGGCTGTCCTGGTACTGATTGATGCCATCCAGATACGCCTGCATGGCGATAAACGCCGGCGACTGTTGATCCAGGTTGGCGAAGTAGGTCTCAGCGCGCTCCCGGATGCGCAGGCTACGCATCAGCTTGTCGGTATCGAGCAGTTTGGGCCCCAGCACTTCGGCCAGTTCACCCCGGGCGAGGCGACGCAGCACTTCCATCTGGAACAGCCGGTCCTGGGCGTGCACATAGCCCAGCGCGCGGTACAGGTCGGGTTCGTTTTCGGCGCGGATATGCGGGACCCCGCGTTCGTCGTAGCGCACCGTGACCGGACCCTGCAGGTGTTGCAGTTCAACCATGCCCTTGCGCGTCGGCTGTTTGCTGTAGACATACCAGCCAGCGCCGGCAGCGAGCACCACAACCAGCAGGACGAGAACGGTCAGGAGGCGTTTCATGGTGATTCCTTGTTCTTGTTATGAGTGACAGCAATTCCCTGGCGACACTGTTTAACACGACCTGCCGCGACGGCCCATCGCCCTTAGGAGGGATTCGTATTGCCGGATCTTCCCTACTTCGTTGCCGCGACAGGCCAGGGGCAGTAACACCCCACCGCCAGTGTGTGAGTGGCGCTCACCTCACGGCCTTCGTTCAGCGCCTGCAGGATCGGTTCGATGAAGCTGTTACTGGAATTGCACGTCAGGCCTTCGCTGTAGGGGCCAAAATAGGCCAGTTTGCCGGTTCGATCCCATATCGCCACGGCGGGGCTGGCGGGGATCTGCTCGGAGCCAGGCAACACGTTGATGTTTTTCAGCCCGCCGAGGGTGCTCGGTAACTGCCCGTGACTACCGGGTTTTTGCACCGAGTAGAACTCGATGCCCTGTGGAACATAACGCTCGACCAGCTCACTGAGATGCTGCTGGTTGCCGACATTGCAGGGGCACGCAGGGTCCCAGAAGTGCACCAGGCGAATGGCCCCGGGGCCTGCAAGGTCGTCCGGCAGACGCAAGGGGTCGCCGGAGAATACTGCCGTATGTTCACTGAATGCGCGCAGGTAGCGACCTTGAAACCAGTCGTATGCCGCCCACAGTACGACGGCGCACACGAGGGTGAGCAGGCTGGCGAGCAGTGTGGTGCGGTAGGCCGGGCGCATGGAATGCTTTCCTTGGAGGTCGGTTAGCTTGCCATGCTTGCCGGGACAGATGAATATCGCAGGCCGATAAAGTCCGTTTCACTTGCTGGAAATTGCTCATGTCTGCCACTTTCGCCCCCGATCACTTGCGCGCCAGCCTGCGGCCATTGGCCGATGCCCAGCCATTGTCGGAGCAAGCGCGGGCGTATCGGCACTTTTATGGCCTGGATTTTCCCGGGCGAGAACTGCGCACTGGCCTGGGCCGATTCGAGGTGGGTGGTTATCAGCTGGTCAGTCAGTTCTGGTGGCCCGCGCGGGCGAAAGCGACGTTGTTCCTGTTTCATGGATTCTACGATCACACCGGGTTGTATCGGCACGTGATCGACTGGGCGCTGGATCAGGGCTTCGCCGTCATTGCCTGCGACCTGCCGGGGCATGGCCTGTCCAGTGGCGAGCGGGCGAGCATTCGGGATTTCAGCGAGTACCAGGACACGCTGCAGGGCTTGTTTGCCGAAGCGGAGTCGATTGATCTGCCGCAGCCGTGGCACTTGTGCGGGCAAAGCACCGGGGGTGCGATTGTGATTGATCATGTGCTCAACGCGGGCGCGAAAAGCCCAGCCCAGGGCCAGGTGATTTTGCTGTCGCCACTGGTTCGACCGCGGGCGTGGGGTTGGTCACAATTGAGTTATCACCTGCTCAGGCCCTTCGTCAAAGGTATCGCCCGGCGCTTCAGCGAAAACTCCAACGATCCGGACTTCCTGCCCTTCCTGCAAGCCGACCCGCTACAACCGCTGCGCCTGCCCACTGCCTGGGTAGGCGCGCTCGCCCGTTGGGTCAAGCGTATCGAGGCAGCACCGCACAGCTTGCGTCGGCCGCTGATCGTGCAGGGGCAGGCGGACATGACGGTGGACTGGCAGCATAACCTTGGGGTGTTGCGGACTAAATTCGACCGGCCGCAGGTGTTGATGCTGCCTGAGGCGCGGCATCATCTGGCGAATGAGACGCTGGCTTTGCGGGCGGAGTATTTTGGGTTCTTGACCAAGCGGATCAAGGGGCGGAATTTGTAGCGGCAGTGATCGCCCCATCGCGGGCAAGCCCGCTTCCACAGTTGACCGAGTTATCCAGCCGAATGTGGTCCATGTTGGAGCGGGCTTGCCCGCGAAGAGGCCCTCTCGGGCGCTGAACATCATTCGCCAGGATTAGTTTGCCCCACCGCCAACCCCGCCCGAATAGCTGCCAGCGCCGCCTGGTAATAAGCCTTGCCTTCGGTCGATTCGGCAAAGGTCGCGAACTCTTCCAGCTCGGTATCCGACAGGTCGCGATAGACGTACAGCAAGGTGTTGTTCAGGTCGCTGCCGATCTGGTCCATCAGGCGCTGGCGCTGACCATTCAACATGCCCTGAGCCTGGCCGCCACCCAGCAGGCCGGGGATCATGGAGCTCAGACTGTCCGCCGCGACGCCGGCAATCGCCAGGCTGACTTCGGCGCCCGCTTCGCGCGCAGGCAGGGCCTGGGCCAGATGTCCGATGATCAGCAGGCGCGTGTCACTGGCCTCGATTTTCGGCAAGCCCTTGGCATTCTTCGCCAGCTGATCGCGGCGGGTTGCCAGCAACTCCGCCGCGACGATTTTTTTGCCCAGCGGTGACTGGAAAAAGGCCAATGCCGGCTTGGGATCGGCCAGGGTCTTGCGCAGTTGTGCCTCGGCCCGCTGATCGACCGCTTGAGGCGCAAAACGCTGATTGCTGTTGTTCACCAATGCCTGGAACACTGCCGGTGGCAGGCTGTTCTGGTAACGCTGCTGTGCCGCCGACAAGGCATCGTTAAAATGCGCGCGTTGTTCCGGCCAACCGGCGACCTTGTACAACTGGTCGTGATCGTCTGCCCAGGCGGGTAAAACGCAGAACATCAACAGTGAGAAAAGCAAACGACGCATTAGGGACTCCTGTCAGCAGGCGACTATTCTCCGTGTGGCATTCGGACTTGTCGAGAATTCGTATCAAGCCGCTGCATGGCTCTGTCGGATTTGCAGGCACAGGAATACTATGCGCGCCATGCAAATACCCTCTGATCATCCGCTGCTGTTACGTATCGTCGACGACCTGGCCACACATGGCTGGTCGCAGCAGAATATTTTCCTGCCTCTGGGTCTGACCCGGGAACTGGCTGCTGAGTGCCATAAACGTTCAGCCGAAGGTGAATTGGCGCCTGCCGCCGTGGGTCGCGGGCCCACTTCGGAGATTCGCGAGGGCATTCGTGGTGACCGCATTCAGTGGATCGAACCCGGCCAGGCGCTGGCGTGTGACAGTTATCTACAGCTGATGGACAGCCTGCGCGAGGCGATGAATCGGGGCCTGTTCCTCGGCCTGGAGGATTTCGAAAGCCATTTCGCGCTGTACCCGCCAGGCGCCTTTTACCTCAAGCACGTCGACCGCTTTCGCGACGACGACCGGCGCATGGTGTCGGCGGTGGTCTACCTGAATGATGCCTGGCTACCCGAGCACGGTGGCCAGTTGCGCATGTACCTGGACGAAGGCGTGCAGCATGACGTCGTGCCAACCGGCGGCTGCCTGGTGGTCTTCCTGTCCGGCGAGGTGCCCCACGAAGTCCTGCCCGCCAGCCGAAATCGCCTGTCGTTGACCGGCTGGTTCCGGCGTCGCGGCAACGAGCCCTTCTGACCATGCAGAAAATTCTGGTAAGCCGCTGCCTGCTGGGTCACCGCGTTCGCTACGACGGCGGTGCCAGTGGGCCTTTCGATCAGTTGCAGCAATGGGTCGGTGAGGGTCGGGTCGTGCCTTTGTGCCCCGAGGTGGCCGGCGGCTTGCCGACTCCCCGGGCTGCTGCGGAAATCCCCGGCGGGCAGGGCGGTGAAGTGCTGGATGGGCGGGCGGCGGTCATCACCACTGATGGTGCGGATGTCAGCGCCGAGTTCCTGTCGGGGGCTTGTCAGGCCCTGGAACTGGTGCAAAAGCACGGCATCCGGATTGCGGTGCTGAAGGCCAACAGCCCGTCGTGCGGGAATCTGTTGACTTATGACGGGACGTTCAGCGGTGTGAAGGTCAACGGTGAGGGCGTCACAGCGGCATTGCTGCGACGCCACGGGGTGCAAGTCTTCAGCGAGCTGCAACTGCCGGAAGCGGCCCGTGCTTTGACCGCACAAGACTAACCGCCCGAACACGTTTCCTTTGGGAGCGAGCCTTCTCGCGTTGGCGGCCTGTCACTCAACACTTTAGCTGGATATGCCGGCCTCATCGCGAGCAGCGCGCTCCCACAGGGTTATCCATCTGCCTCGGCTCAGGGCTTCGGCGCCACACTCGTATCCGCACCAAACCACTTCTGCGACAGTGCCTGCAGGCGTCCGTCCGCCTTGATCCGCCCCAGCGCATTCTCCAGGCTGGCATGAAACGCCGGGTTGCCCTTCTGGAACGGAATGGCCAGTTTCACCGGCACAGCCGCCTTGGGTTTGTCCTGCGCCAGGCTCTGCACCAGCAGTATGGAGCGCGGCTCCGCTTCTTTCTGCGCGATCAGATCCGCCTTGGCATAGCTGTAAGGTTCGGTGAAGTCGAAACGATCCTTCAGATCCGGGGTCAGTGCTATGTGGTTGATGGCGACGTCGTATTTGCCGCTTTCAACCCCAGGCAACAGCTCACTGGCATCGGCAACGACGAAGTCGGCCCGCACGTCCAGCTCTTGGGCCAGCAGCTGGCCCAGTTCGACTTCAAAGCCGGCGAGCTTGCCGTCGTCCTTGAAATTGAAGGGTGGTGTATTAGCCTCAAGAGCGATGCGTAGTTCGCCACGGTCGTTGATGTCGTCAATCAACTCGGCATGAGCCAGTGGGCTCAAAAGGGGTAGCAGGCAGATCAGGCCAGGCAAAAAACGCATGGTCACTCCTTTGAATTCATTATTGCGAGGCTCTGGATCGGCTCGCTTTGCTATGGTTGTCGAGTGCCTTCGACAACAAATGGTCATGAAGTTGTCATGACTGCGCAGATTTTACGTAAAAACTGGAGAAGAGAATGAAAACCTTTATGTCACGAGCAGCATTGGCTGGCCTGTTGATGGGGGCTTCGATGCTGGCAACGGCAGCCACTCCGGCTCCCAAGGGAGCAGAAGCGTTCATCGTGTCGCCCGAAGACGGCGCCAAGGTGCCACAGGAATTCAAGGTCAAGTTTGGCGTCAAGGACATCTCCCTGGCCCCGGCTGGCGATACGACCAAACACACCGGTCACCACCACCTGCTGATTGATGTCAAAGAGCTCCCAGCCGCCGGTCAGCCGATTCCGACGGACGCCAACCACATGCATTTCGGCAAGGCGCAGACCGAAGCGACCATCAAGCTGCCGCCAGGCAAGCACACCTTGCAGCTTGAGCTGGGTGACAGCGGCCACATTCCGTTCGATCCGCCGATCGTGTCGAAAAAGATCACCGTGACTGTAGAGTAATTTTTCGCAGGCATGAAAAAGGGAGCCCGAAGGCTCCCTTTTTTGTCGCTCAACATCGCTGTCAGAACAATACGCGGCAACGAATGGTGCCGTTGATGTGCTGCAGCTTCTCCTGGGCGATCTCCGAGTAGTCGGCGTCGACGTCGATCACTACGTAGCCGACTTTCTCGTTGGTCTGCAGGAACTGACCGGAAATGTTGATGCCGTTTTCGGCGAAGACCTTGTTGATCTCGCTCATCACGCCCGGAATGTTCTCGTGGATGTGCAGCAGGCGATGCTTGCCAGGGTGAGCCGGCAGGGCCACTTCCGGGAAGTTCACCGACGATACCGAGGTACCGTTATCGCTGTACTTGACCAGCTTCTCAGCCACTTCCAGACCGATGTTGGCCTGCGCCTCGGCGGTGGAACCACCGATGTGCGGGGTCAGGATAACGTTGTCCAGGCCACGCAGCGGGCTTTCGAACTCTTCGTCGTTGGAGCGGGGTTCTACCGGGAACACGTCGATGGCTGCGCCGATCAGGTGTTTGTCCTTGATCGCGTCCGCCAGGGCGTCCAGCTCGACCACGGTGCCGCGCGCAGCGTTGATCAGGATGCCGCCCTTCTTGATGGCGCGGATTTCCTTCTCGCCGATCATCCACTGGGTCGCAGCGGTTTCCGGAACGTGCAGGGTGACGATGTCGGACATGCCCAGCAGGTCGTGCAGGTTGCCGACCTGGGTCGCGTTACCCAGTGGCAGCTTGGTCACGGTGTCATAGAAGTACACTTGCATGCCCAGGCCTTCAGCCAGTACCGACAGTTGGGTACCGATCGAACCGTAACCGACGATGCCCAGCTTCTTACCGCGGATTTCGAAGGAATTGGCCGCGCTCTTGATCCAGCCGCCACGATGGCAGGAAGCGTTCTTCTCGGGGATGCCACGCAACAACAGAATCGCTTCGGCCAGCACCAGCTCGGCTACGGAGCGAGTGTTGGAGTACGGTGCGTTGAACACTGCGATCCCGCGTTCGCGAGCCGCGTTCAGGTCGACCTGGTTGGTGCCGATGCAGAAGCAACCGACAGCGACGAGCTTCTTCGCGTGATCGAAGATCTCTTCGGTCAGTTGCGTGCGGGAGCGGATGCCGATGAAGTGCGCATCAGCGATCTTTTCCTTCAGTTGGGCTTCCGGCAGAGAACCAGTGAGGTACTCGATGCTGGTGTAGCCCGCCGCCTTGAGGACGTCGACAGCCGATTGGTGGACGCCTTCGAGAAGAAGGAACTTGATCTTGCTCTTATCGAGAGAAGTCTTGCTCATCTGCGTAAACCTGTATCCCGGAGAAAAATGGCAGGAAGTCAGCAGTCGCTGACCCCGGACGGCAGGAACGCCGTCGCCGCAGAATCGCCTTTGGGCACTATGCTGCGGGGTCGGTATGCTAGCATAGGCGCCCCGCTAAACACTCATTCCTGCGACGTGAAGCGTTCTCAGGATGACCATGAATTGTTCGAGAGTTCTGTCGATGACCAATCCTGCCCTGATTGATGAGCTGAAGACCCTGGTTGAGCCTGGCAAGGTGCTGACCGATGCCGACTCCCTCAATGCTTATGGCAAGGATTGGACCAAGCATTTCGCCCCGGCGCCCACCGCGATCGTGTTTCCCAAGACCACCGAGCAGGTTCAGGCCATTGTCCGTTGGGCCAACGAACGCAAGGTGGCACTGGTGCCATCCGGCGGTCGTACCGGGCTTTCCGCCGCCGCCGTGGCAGCCAACGGCGAAGTGGTTGTGTCGTTCGACTACATGAACCAGATTCTTGAGGTAAACCTCACCGATCGCACCGCCGTGTGCCAGCCGGGGGTGGTCACCGAGCACCTGCAGAATGTCGCCGAAGAAAAGGGCCTGTACTACCCGGTAGATTTCGCCTCGGCCGGTTCCAGCCAGATTGGCGGTAATATCGGTACCAATGCCGGCGGAATCAAGGTGATTCGCTACGGGATGACCCGCAATTGGGTCGCCGGCATGAAGGTCGTCACCGGCAAGGGTGACCTGCTTGAGTTGAACCGCGACCTGATCAAGAACGCCACGGGCTACGACATGCGTCAGCTGTTCATCGGTGCCGAAGGGACCCTGGGTTTTGTGGTCGAAGCGACCATGCGCCTGGATCGCGCGCCGAAAAACCTGACTGCCATGGTGCTCGGTACCGCCGATTTCGATTCGATCATGCCGGTACTGCACGCTTTCCAGGGCAAACTCGACCTGACGGCCTTTGAATTTTTTTCCGACAAGGCCCTGGCCAAAGTCATGGCGCGCGGTGATGTTCCGGCGCCTTTCGAAACCGATTGCCCGTTTTACGCGCTGCTGGAATTTGAAGCGACCACTGAAGAAGTGGCCAACCACGCCCTGGAAACCTTCGAACACTGCGTCGAGCAGGGCTGGGTGCTGGACGGTGTGATGAGCCAGAGCGAAACCCAGCTGCAGAACCTCTGGAAGCTGCGCGAATACATCTCCGAGACCATCTCCCACTGGACTCCGTACAAGAACGACATTTCGGTCACCGTGTCGAAAGTGCCGGCGTTCCTCAAGGAAATCGACGCGATCGTCGGCCAACACTATCCGGATTTCGAAATCGTCTGGTTTGGTCACATCGGCGACGGCAACCTGCACTTGAACATCCTCAAGCCGGATAACCTGAGCAAGGACGAGTTCTTCGCCAAGTGCGCCACGGTCAACAAGTGGGTGTTCGAAACCGTCCAGAAGTACAACGGTTCGATTTCCGCCGAACACGGCGTGGGCATGACCAAGCGTGACTACTTGACCTATAGCCGTTCAGAGGTTGAGATCGAGTACATGAAAGCCGTCAAGGCAGTGTTCGACCCGAACGGCATCATGAACCCGGGCAAGATTTTTGCTGTTTGACTTTCGAACTTAAGCGCTACGAACCAGGAGCCGGTCAATGAGCTATCAGCACCAGTATGTCGACGGTACGCGTATCCACTTTCCACTGGGCAAAGTGGTCTGCATCGGTCGTAACTACGCCGAACACGCCAAGGAACTGGACAACCCGGTGCCTACCGAACCGCTGCTGTTCATCAAGCCGGGCAGTTGCGTCGTGCCGCTCGAAGGCGGCTTCAGCATTCCGACCGAGCGTGGTTCGGTGCATTACGAAGCAGAAATCGCCGTATTGATCGGCAAGCCGCTGTCGACCAAGCCAAGCCGGGAAGAAGTGCTGGATGCGATCTCGGGTTTCGCACCGGCCCTGGACCTGACGCTGCGCGACAAGCAGGCTGAACTGAAATCCAAGGGCCTGCCCTGGGAAATCGCCAAGTCATTCGACGGCGCGGCGGTGATTGCGCCGTTCGTATCCGGCAGCACCTTCGCCGACCTGACCGACATCGGCATTCGCCTGACCATCAATGGTCAAGTTCGCCAGGACGGCAACAGCAGCGCCATGCTCAACCCTATCGTGCCGATGATCCAGCACATGGCCGGATGCTTCTCGCTGCAGGCCGGTGACGTGATCCTGACCGGCACGCCAGTGGGCGTTGGCCCGCTGAATGTCGGCGACGAACTGGTCATCGAATTGCCCGGCGCCAGCAGCTTTACCACCAGCGTCCGCTGACAGCACACCCTCCCGTGGAAGCAAAGCTGCCTGTGGAGAGCTGCCTGTGGGAGCAACGCTTGCTCGCGATAGCGGTCCACCATTCAACTTCAATGTTGAATTCAAAGGCCTCATCGCGAGCAAGCGTTGCTCCCACAGGAATTGCATCCCAACCGGGATTGCTCCCATGACTCCCATTCATGACTATCCGGAATCCATCCGTTAATGGCCAACCCACCGCTGCCCACGCTGAAACCTGCCCGCCGCCCGCGCTTTTTCATGCGCTGGTATTACTGGCTATTGCTGGTTGCCGCCATAACCTATGGCCTGGCCATTGCCATGCATTGGGATGACCGCGGTGCGCTCTGGTTGCAGGAACGTTTCGAAAGCCCCGCCGAGCGCCAGGAAAGTATCTGGCTGCCGAATTACACCGCAATCATCGACGCCAAATTGCTGCCAGGCATGGAGAAGGACGAAGCGTCCGACCTGGCGTACAACCCTCAGACCAAAACCCTGTTCTCGGTCATGGGCAAGAACCCGTTCCTCGTCGAACTGTCCTTGCAGGGCGACGTGCTGCGCAAGATGCCCCTGGCCGGCTGGAGCAATCCGGAAGGCCTGACGGTGATGGGCAATGGCCTGATGGCCATCGTCGACGAGCGCGAGCACCTGCTGTCCATCGTCAAGGTCGATGCCGATACCCGGGAGCTGAACATCGGCGACTTCCCCAAGTACGATCTTGGCCCTTCGAAAGATCAGAACAAGGCGTTCGAAGCCATCGTCTGGGACTCGCGCAATCAGCAGATGTTGTTAGGTGAAGAGCGTCCACCGGCGCTGTTCACCTGGAAAAGCAGCGACGGCGTCTCGCTGGCGGGCGACAAGCAGAAGCTCGACAGTGACGAACTGGACCTGCGTAATCTGTCTGCCCTGGCCATCGACCCACGCACCGGCCATACCCTGGTGCTGTCAGCCGATTCCCACCTGCTGCTGGAGCTGGACGAGCAGGGCAAGCAGGTCAGCTTCATGACCTTGCTGGGGGGCTTCAACGGGTTGGAGAACACCATCCCCCGAGCCGAAGGCGTGACCATGGATGACGCTGGCAACCTGTACATGGTGAGCGAGCCGAACTTGTTTTACCGCTTCGAAAAACAACACTGATCCGAAAAACACGCTGAAAACCTGTAGGAGAAATTTGGACGTTGTAGGCGCAGGCAAGTGGCCATTAAGCTTCAGTTCAGACAGGCGTGGTATTTCATCCGCCTGTTTTGAATCCGAGCACACCAGAATGCGTCGATTGGCCCGTCCCAAATCTCTGATCCTGATCTTCTTAGTCATTGCGCTGATCGCCCTCGTAGCCATGGGCCAATACCTGCGCCTGTTCGAGCGCGGCTGGTTCAACCTGCATGCGCTGTGGCAGGCCGAGAGCGCACTTTCCATTGGTCTTGATCGTTATCAGGTCACGGTCGAGGCGCGGGTGATCGATGGCCTGGATGACGACGTGTCGGCCCTGACATTCGATCCAGTGCGCAAAAGCCTGTTCACGGTCACCAACAAGAATTCCGAATTGATCGAGCTGTCTCTGGATGGCCAGATTATCCGGCGCATTTCGCTGGTGGGCTTTGGCGATCCGGAAGCGGTGGAGTACATCAGCGCCGACACCTACGTGATCACTGACGAGCGCGAGCAGCGATTGATCAAGATTCATCTGGAGGAAGACACCACCTTCCTCGACGCGGCGGACGCCGAGCAGATGACCCTTGGTGTGCATATGGCCGGTAACAAGGGCTTTGAGGGCCTGGCGTACGACTCGGTGGGCAAGCGCCTGTTTGTTGCCAAGGAGCGCGACCCGATGCTGATCTACGAAGTACAGGGTTTTCCGCACTACAATCCGGAAAAGTCCTACGCGGTACATGTGGTCAATAACCCCAAGCGCGATGCCGGGATGTTCGTGCGAGACCTGTCCAGTCTGCAGTACGACGAGCGCAGCGGCCATCTGCTGGCGCTGTCGGACGAGTCGCGGTTGATCCTGGAACTGGACGTGGACGGGCGCCCGCTCAGTACCATGTCACTGAGCAAGGGGCGCCAGGGCCTGCAAAAGACCGTGCCGCAGGCGGAGGGGATCGCCATGGATGACGAAGGCACGATGTACCTGGTGAGCGAGCCGAACCTGTTCTACGTGTTCAAGAAACCCGAACAAAACTAACCAATACCCCAAAACACTGTGGGCGCGGGCTTGCTCGCGATGGCGGCCGGTCAGTCAACAGAATGTTGATTGTAATGGCCTCATCGCGGGCAAGCCCGCTCCCACAGGTTTATCGGTGTTTCTGGTTATTCTGCGCGCAGGGTTTTCACGCCTTCGCTGGTGCCCAGCAACAGCAAGTCCGCGGGTCGTGCAGCAAACAAACCATTGGTCACCACGCCGACGATCGCATTGATCTGCGTCTCCAGCTGCACCGGGTTGGTGATCTGCATGTTGTACACGTCGAGGATGATGTTGCCATTGTCGGTCAGCACACCTTCGCGGTAGACCGGGTCGCCGCCCAGCTTGACCAGTTCGCGGGCCACGTGGCTGCGGGCCATCGGGATCACTTCCACTGGCAGCGGGAACTCGCCCAGGACCGGCACCAGCTTGCTGGCGTCGGCAATGCAGATGAACGTCTTGGCCACGGCGGCAACGATCTTCTCGCGAGTCAGGGCGGCGCCACCGCCCTTGATCAGGTTCAGGTGCTCGTCGCTTTCATCGGCGCCGTCGACGTAGAACTCCAGGTCGCTGACGGCATTGAGTTCGTACACCGGAATCCCGTGGCCCTTGAGGCGCGCGGCAGTGGCTTCGGAGCTGGCGACGGCGCCATCAAATGCGCCTTTGTGTTGCGCCAGGGCGTCGATGAAGCAATTGGCGGTGGAGCCGGTGCCGACCCCGACGATGCTCTTGTCATCGAGTTTCGGGAGGATGAAGTCGACGGCGGCCTGGGCCACTGCCTGTTTGAGTTGATCCTGGGTCATGCGGGCTCCGAAGTGCCGAAGAGGGGGCTGAAGGCCGTCATTATAGGCTGCGGGGCAGCGAAGGTCATGCTCAAACCTGGGGCATACCCCTGTAGGGGCAAAGCTTTGGATTGGGGTGTGGTCGTGTGGCGCGAAGCCGGGTTAGACTCGTTGGTCCTGCCCAACCCGCTCAGTGATGCTTTCCGATGCTCGAACAGTACGTCAAGAAGATCCTCACCTCGCGCGTTTATGACGTTGCCGTAGAAACCCCATTGCAGACTGCTCGCCAGCTCTCCGAGCGGCTGGGCAACAGCATTTGGCTCAAGCGCGAAGACTTGCAACCGGTGTTCTCGTTCAAGATCCGCGGCGCCTACAACAAGCTCACCCAACTGAGCGAGGAAGAGCGGGCGCGCGGTGTCGTCACCGCTTCTGCCGGCAACCATGCTCAAGGGCTGGCCCTGGCGGCCAAGGTACTGGGCGTGAAAGCGACCATCGTGATGCCCAAGACCACCCCGGAGATCAAGGTCGAAGGCGTACGCTCGCGCGGCGGCAAAGTCGTGTTGCACGGGGATTCATTCCCGGAAGCCCTGGCCTACTCGCTGAAACTGGTCGACGAAAAAGGCTACGTCTACATTCATCCCTACGACGATCCTCATACCATCGCCGGGCAGGGCACGGTGGCCATGGAGATCCTGCGCCAGCACCCGGGGCGCCTGGATGCCATTTTCGTCCCGGTCGGCGGTGGCGGGCTGATCGCCGGTATTGCGGCGTACGTTAAATACCTTCGACCTGAAATCAAGGTCATCGGCGTCGAGCCGGACGATTCCAATTGCCTGCAAGCAGCCATGGCTGCCGGTGAACGCGTGGTCTTGCCGACCGTGGGCATCTTCGCCGACGGTGTGGCGGTGGCGCAGATCGGCCAGCACACATTCGACATCTGCAAAGACTACGTCGATGAAGTCATCACCGTCAGCACTGACGAAATCTGTGCGGCAATCAAGGACATTTACGACGACACCCGCTCCATCACCGAGCCCGCCGGCGCGCTGGGCGTGGCCGGGATCAAAAAGTACGTCGAACAGCATGGTGTCACCGGCCATACCTTCGTGGCCATCGACTCCGGCGCCAACGTCAACTTCGACCGCCTGCGCCACGTCGCCGAGCGAGCCGAGCTGGGCGAGGGTCGCGAAGCCATCATCGCCGTGACCATTCCCGAGAAGCCTGGCAGCTTCAAGGCGTTCTGCGAAGCCATCGGCAAGCGCCAGATCACCGAATTCAACTACCGCTACAACACCGGCAGCGAAGCGCATATTTTTGTCGGGGTGCAAACGCATCCGGACACCGATCCGCGCAGCGCGCTGATTGCCAGCCTGGGCGAGCAGGGCTTTCCGGTGCTCGACCTGACCGACAACGAACTGGCCAAGTTGCACATCCGTCACATGGTGGGCGGTCGTGCCGCGCATGTGGTCGATGAAGTGATTCTGCGGTTTGAATTCCCGGAGCGCCCGGGCGCGCTGTTCAACTTCCTCAACAAGCTGGGCGGGCGCTGGAACATATCGATGTTCCATTATCGCAACCACGGCGCTGCGGACGGCCGAGTCGTCGCGGGGCTGCAGGTACCGCATGACGAGCGTCACCTGGTGCCTGCGGCGCTGGAAGAAATCGGCTATCCGTATTGGGACGAAAGCGACAACCCGGCCTATCTGCTGTTTCTGGGCTGAGCGACTACGCTGTTGGGCAAGCCATAAGGAAATCGAACAATGGACACGTTAACCGCCCTGAAAATGGCCCACACTGCGGCGACCGCGATATTGCTGGGTTGTGCGCTGGGCCTGGGGATCTGGGTGTGGCAAACGCGGCGCGGTGGCGACGCCACGGCGGGCAGGCGCACCTTGCAGCGGCCACGGGTGTTTGTCTGGCTGCTGATGGGCCTGGCCCTGCTGAGCATGCCATTCACCGGCTGGTGGATGGTGCACCTGGTGGGCTGGCCCTTGGGGCAGACCTGGCTGCTGGCCTCCAGTGTGCTTTATACCTTGGCGGCGTTGGGGTGGTTCTGGCTGCTGGTGCGGCTGAACAAATTGCGCAAGGCGCCGGGGGGTAATGGCAGATTTACCTTTGCCTTGGCGCTGTTCAGTTTTGTTTGCCTGGTCGCGATTGCGGGGTTAATGGGCGCTAAGCCGGTTTAGCCCGAAAAGATCGTCCGAACGCGGCCCGAGCCTTCGGACGATCTTTTGATCTTCAGTCGCGCAGGGTGATCACCGGCCAACCGCGCTTCTCGGCCTCAGCCCGCAAGTTAGGGTCCGGATCAACCGCCACCGGATTCGCCACCTGCTCAAGCAGCGGCAAATCATTCATCGAATCGCTATAGAAATAGCTGTCGTCCAACGAATGCCCGGTCTCTTGCAGCCAGCGATTCAATCGGGTGACCTTGCCTTCGCGGAAGCACGGCACGTCGGTGCTGCGCCCGGTGTAGCGGCCGTCGAGCATTTCGCACTCGGTAGCAATCAGGGTTTCAACGCCCAGGCGCTCGGCAATCGGCCCCGTTACGAAACGGTTGGTCGCGGTGATGATCACCAGCTTGTCACCTGCGTCGCGGTGCTTGGCCAGCAGTTCGATAGCCTTGGGCAACACGATCGGCTCAATGCAGTCGCGCATGTAGTCCTGGTGCCATTGCGCCAGCGTGGCCATTTCGGTGCGGCCCAGGACCTCCAGGCAAAAGTTCAGGTAAGCGGCGTTATCGAGCTTGCCGGCCAGGTAATCCTGATAGAACTCGTCGTTGCGTGTCTTGTAGGCAACCGCGTCGAGGAACCCGCGCTCGCACAGGTAATCGCCCCAGGCGTGGTCGCTGTCGCCGCCCAGAAGAGTGTTGTCCAAGTCGAATAAAGCCAGCCGCATTGCAGTTACTCGCTGAAAAGTCTGTAGAAAGGCGTCCAGAATACGGACTTTTCACAAGAGTGCACATAAGGTAGGCCGGCTCGTTG
The DNA here is from genome assembly GCF_040310305.1 of Pseudomonas sp. HY13-MNA-CIBAN-0226. Lineage (NCBI taxonomy): Bacteria > Pseudomonadati > Pseudomonadota > Gammaproteobacteria > Pseudomonadales > Pseudomonadaceae > Pseudomonas > Pseudomonas sp. HY13-MNA-CIBAN-0226. The sequence continues at coordinate 278,735 of NZ_JBEOPS010000001.1, read as the reverse complement.
CTGCCTTCACAACCTTTGTGGAACAATGCGACGACATGCGTTTGCGAGGTTGTTGCCGTGATCGACCCCGATGGTTTCCGCCCCAATGTCGGGATCATTCTCACGAATGATGCCGGACAGGTGCTATGGGCTCGCCGTATCAATCAAGATGCCTGGCAGTTTCCCCAGGGTGGAATCAATCCCCAGGAGACGCCGGAAGACGCCTTGTACCGCGAGTTGAACGAAGAAGTGGGCCTGGAACGCGAAGATGTTGAAATTCTCGCCTGTACTCGGGGCTGGTTGCGCTATCGTTTGCCGCAACGTCTGGTCAGGACCCACAGCCAACCGCTGTGCATCGGCCAGAAACAGAAGTGGTTTCTCCTGCGCCTGATCTCCAACGAGCAGCGGGTGCGGATGGATTTGACCGGTAAACCGGAGTTCGATGGCTGGCGCTGGGTCAGCTATTGGTATCCGTTGGGCCAGGTGGTGACATTCAAGCGCGAGGTGTATCGACGCGCTCTCAAAGAGCTTGCCCCGCGCCTTTTAACGCGCGACTGACGACGGAGTTCGACCCCGAGCCATGCTCAATACGCTGCGCAAGATCGTCCAGGAAGTTAACTCCGCCAAGGATCTCAAGGCGGCGTTGGGGATTATTGTGTTGCGCGTCAAAGAGGCCATGGGCAGCCAGGTTTGCTCGGTCTACCTGCTCGACCCCGAGACCAACCGCTTCGTCCTGATGGCCACCGAAGGCCTCAACAAGCGCTCGATCGGCAAGGTCAGCATGGCGCCGAACGAAGGTCTGGTGGGCCTGGTCGGTACGCGTGAAGAACCCCTGAACCTGGAAAACGCTGCGGATCACCCGCGCTACCGTTACTTCGCCGAGACGGGGGAAGAGCGCTACGCCTCCTTCCTTGGGGCGCCGATCATTCACCACCGCCGCGTCGTCGGCGTGCTGGTCATTCAACAGAAAGAACGCCGCCAGTTCGATGAAGGTGAAGAAGCCTTCCTCGTGACCATGAGCGCGCAGCTCGCCGGCGTTATTGCCCACGCCGAGGCCACCGGCTCGATCCGAGGGCTGGGGCGCCAGGGCAAGGGCATCCAGGAGGCGAAGTTCGTCGGCGTTCCCGGTTCGCCGGGCGCGGCGGTCGGTACGGCGGTGGTCATGCTGCCGCCAGCGGATCTGGATGTGGTGCCGGACAAGACCATTACCGACATCGATGCCGAACTTGGGCTGTTCAAGACTGCCATCGAAGGTGTGCGTGCCGACATGCGTGCCTTGTCGGCCAAGCTTGCGACCCAGCTGCGCCCGGAAGAGCGCGCGTTGTTCGACGTCTATCTGATGATGCTCGACGATGCCGCGCTGGGCAACGAAGTCACCACCGTGATCAAGACCGGGCAGTGGGCCCAAGGCGCGTTGCGCCAGGTTGTCACCGATCACGTCAACCGCTTCGAACTGATGGACGACGCCTACCTGCGTGAGCGCGCATCGGACGTCAAGGACCTCGGCCGACGCCTGCTGGCTTACTTGCAGGAGGAGCGCCAGCAAAACCTGGTCTACCCGGAAAAAACCATTCTGGTCAGCGAAGAACTGACGCCGGCGATGCTCGGCGAGGTTCCGGAAGGCACGCTGGTTGGCCTGGTCTCGGTGCTTGGCTCGGGTAACTCCCACGTTGCGATCCTGGCTCGGGCCATGGGTATCCCGACGGTTATGGGCCTGGTTGACCTGCCATACGCCAAGGTTGACGGCATCGAGCTGATCGTCGACGGCAATCGTGGCGAGGTCTACACCAACCCCAGTGACGTGCTGCGCAAGCAATTCGCCGAGGTGGTGGAAGAAGAGAAGCAACTGGCCCTGGGTCTCGACTCTTTGCGAGACCTGCCATGCGTGACCCTCGACGGCCACCGCATGCCGCTGTGGGTCAACACCGGCCTGCTGGCGGACGTGGCGCGGGCGCAGAAGCGTGGCGCCGAGGGCGTTGGCCTGTATCGCACCGAAGTGCCGTTCATGATCAACCAGCGCTTCCCGAGCGAAAAGGAGCAGCTGGCGATCTATCGCGAGCAGCTCGCCGCGTTCCACCCGCAGCCGGTCACCATGCGCAGCCTGGATATCGGCGGTGACAAGTCGCTGTCGTATTTCCCCATCAAGGAAGACAACCCGTTCCTGGGATGGCGCGGCATTCGCGTCACCCTCGACCACCCGGAAATCTTTCTGGTGCAGACCCGGGCCATGCTCAAGGCCAGTGAGGGCCTGAACAACCTGCGAATCCTGTTGCCGATGATCTCCGGCACCCACGAGCTCGAAGAAGCCCTGCACCTGATCCATCGGGCCTGGGGTGAAGTGCGCGACGAGGGCACGGATGTTCCGATGCCCCCGATTGGCGTGATGATCGAGATTCCGGCGGCGGTGTACCAGACCAAGGAGCTGGCGCGACAAGTCGATTTCCTTTCGGTCGGTTCGAACGACCTGACCCAGTACCTGCTGGCGGTGGATCGCAACAACCCGCGGGTGGCCGATCTCTACGATTACCTGCACCCGGCAGTGCTTCAAGCGCTGCAGAACGTGGTGCGTGATGCCCATGCCGAGGGTAAGCCGGTGAGTATCTGCGGCGAGATGGCCGGTGATCCTGCGGCGGCGGTGTTGTTGATGGCGATGGGTTTCGACAGCCTGTCGATGAACGCCACCAACCTGCCCAAGGTGAAATGGATGCTGCGCCAGATCAATCTGAGCAAGGCCAAGGAGTTGCTGGCAGAGCTGATGACCATCGACAACCCGCAAGTTATCCACAGCTCGTTGCAGTTGGCGCTGAAGAACCTTGGGTTGGCGCGGATCAATAATCCGGCGACTGCCAAGGTGCTCTAAACCGCTGATGGCCTCATCGCGGGCTTGCCCGCGATGAGGCCGGCACAGGCAAGACAAAATCAAACCCTGATTTCCACTTCCCCCAAATGCCCGCCATACGGCCCGAAGCTCCGCTCGACCATATGCCGAGTGCCATCCGCCTGCACAATCAGCGCCGTACTCGCCCGCGTCCCGTAAGTCGGGCTGGCAATGAACACACTCGACAGCAACGCCTCGGTTGCCAGCCCCACCCCGGTATCCGGCAGCTCGGCAAAGTCGGCTGTCTGCGGGTCGTTGAGCAGCGCAAGCAGAACATCAGGCTGTGGATCGTCCAGCGCTCTTTCCAGTGCCGAGCGGGCCTTGAGCAACTTGGGCCAGGGCGTGTCGAGCCCGGCATTGGATAAACCATAGACTCCCGGCTGCAGCATCACCGCCTCCGACTCCCGGGCGTTGAAGTGCCACAGCTCATGATTGTTGCCAACCAACAGGTTAAAGCCGGCATATTCAACCGAACGTCCGACAACGTCGTTTAAATAATCATCAATTGGTATGTCGCCACTGAGGAACCGTGCGACCAGCTCGCCCCGGGATTTGCGCGCTGGTGGCTGATGGGGATCGCGAATATTGGTCAGCGCGGCGAAGCGGCCATTGGCGCCAATACCGAGCCAGGTGCCGCCGGCTTCCAGGTCTCGACCGGCGTACACCTGGGGCGCTTGCGACCACTGCGCAAGGGGCAGGCTGGGACGGGCGTAGAACTCGTCGCGGTTGGCCGCCACGATCAGCGGCTGGGCATGCCCGGGTCGCCAGGCAAAAACAATCAGGCACATAAGAGGGTCCCATGCGTTTTTTTCCCACTGTACGCAGTCATCGTCCGTCGATCCATCGCCTTGCACAGTGGAGCCTTGGCCCCCGCATCCGTTACCATGCCGCTCCTGATTTCACGATGCTAGGGATATGGCCATGGAAATTCTGCTCTATCTGGCGCTGGGCGCCTGTGCGGGCGTACTGGCCGGGCTGTTCGGGGTGGGGGGCGGCATCATTATCGTCCCGGTACTGGTGTTCAGTTTCACTTTGCAGGGTTTCGATGCGTCGATCCTGACTCACCTGGCGGTGGGTACATCCCTGGCGACGATCATTTTTACCTCGGTCAATGCGGTTCGCGAGCATCATCGCCGCGGGGCCGTGCGTTGGCCGATCTTCGCGTGGATGACCGTGGGTATCCTGATGGGCGCCGGTTTTGGTGCGCTGACGGCCGAAGCGATCTCCGGGCCGAACCTGCAGAAGATTATTGGCGTATTTGCGCTGGTCATCGCTGTGCAGCTGGCTCTGGACGTCAAGCCCAAGGCCAGCCGAACGGTGCCCGGCAAAGTCGGTCTGACCCTGGCCGGCAGCGTGATCGGTTGGGCCTCGGCGATTTTCGGGATCGGCGGTGGCTCGCTGACCGTGCCGTTCCTCACCTGGCGCAGCGTGCCAATGCAGCAGGCGGTGGCCACGTCATCGGCGTGCGGCCTGCCGATTGCGCTGGCCAGTGCTTTAAGTTTCATGATTCTGGGCTGGCACGATCCGTTGTTGCCGGCCCATAGTCTCGGTTTTATTTATTTACCGGCGCTGCTGGGCATTGCCCTGACCAGCATGTTCTTCGCCCGGGTGGGCGCGCGGCTGGCTCACCGACTGTCGCCGAAATTGCTGAAAAGACTGTTTGCCGCTTTGCTGTTCTGCGTCGGGCTCAGCTTCCTGCTTTGACGCGCTCCGCAATACTGGCTTAATCCTGGCGTGACAGCGTCGCCCGGGAATTTAGAAAGTTTCAACTCTAACGAGGAGTCGCAATGCTGCCTTACCCGCAGATCGACCCGGTGGCCTTGGCCATCGGTCCGCTGAAAATCCACTGGTACGGCCTGATGTACCTGATCGGCATTGGCGGCGCATGGTGGCTGGCGTCCCGCCGGCTGAACCGCTTCGACCCGACCTGGACCAAGGAGAAGCTCTCCGACATGGTGTTCTGGATGTCGATGGGCGTGATCGTCGGCGGCCGCCTGGGCTATGTGCTGTTCTACGATCTGAATGCCTATCTGGCCAACCCGACGCTGATTTTCGAAGTGTGGAAGGGCGGCATGTCGTTCCACGGCGGCTTTATTGGCGTGATGCTGGCGGCATTGTGGTTCGGCAAGAAGAACAACAAGTCGTTTTTCCAGCTGATGGATTTCATCGCACCGATGGTGCCGATCGGCCTGGGTGCCGGCCGTATCGGCAACTTCATCAACGCCGAACTGTGGGGCAAGGCAACGGACGTGCCGTGGGCGATGGTGTTCCCGACCGATCCTGCGCAACTGGCGCGTCACCCGTCGCAGCTGTACCAGTTCGCACTGGAAGGCGTGGCGCTGTTTGCGATCCTGTGGATTTTTTCCCGCAAGCCACGGCCGACCATGGCGGTGTCGGGGATGTTCGCGCTGTTCTACGGCATCTTCCGCTTCATCGTTGAATTCGTCCGCGTACCGGACGCGCAACTGGGCTATCTGGCCTGGAACTGGCTGACCATGGGTCAGGTGCTGTGCGTACCGATGATCGTTGGCGGGTTGTTCCTGATCTGGCTGGCGTATCACCGCGCCCCGGCTACTCCGGCAGCGGCAGTATAAAATTCGAACCCGGGGCTCGGGCCCCGGGCTCAAGGACACAGGTAACTCATGAAGCAATATCTCGAACTGGTCGCCCACGTCATCAAGAACGGCACCAAGCAGGCCAACCGTACCGGCGTGAACACCATCAGTTTTCCCGGTGCGATGCTGCGTTATGACCTGCAAGAAGGTTTTCCGGCAATCACCACTCGCAAAATGGCCTTCAAATCGGCCATTGGCGAAATGTGCGGATTCTTGCGAGGGGTGAACAACGCCGCCGAATTCCGCGCCCTGGGCTGCAAGGTCTGGGACCAGAACGCCAACGAAAATGCGCAATGGCTGGCCAACCCGTTCCGCCAGGGTGAAGACGATCTCGGCGAGATCTACGGTGTGCAGTGGCGCAAATGGCCGGCATACAAGCAGATCCCGGTCAGCAACCAGGCGGCGATCGAGCAGACCCTGAGCCAGGGATATCGGCAGATCGCCGCGGGCGAAGAAGACGGCGAGGCTTATGTGGTGCTGTACAAGGCGATCGACCAGATCCGCCAGTGTATCGACACCATCATCAAGGACCCAGGTAGCCGGCGCATCCTGTTCCACGGCTGGAACGTCGCGCAGCTCGATGAAATGGCCCTGCCGCCGTGCCACCTGCTGTACCAGTTCCACCCGAATGTCGAGACCAGGGAGATTTCCCTGACCCTCTTCATCCGCTCCAATGACCTGGGCCTGGGCACGCCGTTCAACCTCACCGAAGGCGCCGCGCTGCTGAGCCTGATCGGCCGCCTGACCGGCTATACACCGCGCTGGTTCACCTACTTCATCGGTGATGCGCACGTGTACGAGAACCATCTGGACATGCTCAACGAGCAGCTCACGCGTGAGCCGTTCCCGATGCCCAAACTGGTGATCAGCGACCGGGTGCCGGAGTTTGCCAAGACCGGTGTTTATCAGCCTGAGTGGCTGGAGCTGATCGAGCCTGGCGATTTCTCGCTGGAAGGCTATCAGCACCACGCGCCAATGACCGCGCCGATGGCGGTCTAACGCCTCCGTTATCTCTCCGCGTAGGAGCTGCCGAAGGCTGCGATCTTTTGATCTTGATTCACAGCAAGATCAAAAGATCGCAGCCTTCGGCAGCTCCTACAGGGGATGGGTGGTGCTTTTAGTGGCCGTGGCTGCGGCCAACATGGGAGGGCTCGACTTCCGTCGCGACAACCCCGCCACTCACCTCCAGCCGCTGCAAAATCCCGCAATGCTCGCTCCCTGGTCCCTCGCCGCAACGTTGGCGCAGGTCGAGAAGCTGTGCCTGCAATGCCAGCAAGCCCTCGATCCGGGCCCTGACGTGATGGATGTGCTCATCCACCAGCGCATTCACGCTTTCACACTGATCCTGCGGACTGTCGCGCAATGCCAGCAGGCTGCGGATCTCTTCCAGGGTCATGTCGAGGGTGCGGCAGTTGCGGATAAACGTCAGGCGTTCGACGTGGGCCTGGGTGTATACGCGGTAGTTGCCGTCACTGCGCGCGGGCTCTGGCAGCAGGTTCTCACGCTCGTAATAGCGGATGGTCTCCACGGCGCAGTCGGTCAGTTTGGCCAGCTCTCCGATCTTCATGGCTGCAAATCTCCAAATGGGTGCTTGACCCTATAGTGGCTACAGGGTCTTTACTTGGCAACAGGCACCTACATGGACGCAAACCAATGAGCGACTCCCAGCACATCCACAAACCCGGCGCGGATCACGATCATGATCACGCCCCCAAGCTTCAGCCTGTACAACAGCATGACCATGGCAGCCATGGCGACTCGTGCTGTGCTTCCAAAGCCGCTGCGCCGTCGCTGATCAAGCTGAGCGAAACGCCGACCGACGGCGCGCGCCTGAGCAGTTTCCGCATCGATGCCATGGACTGCCCGACCGAGCAGACGCTGATCCAGAACAAGCTCGGTAAAATGGCAGGTGTGCAGCAACTCGAATTCAACCTGATCAATCGGGTCCTGGGCGTGACCCATGACCTGCCCAGTACGGCGCCGATCATCGAGGCGATCAAGTCGCTGGGCATGGTGGCCGAGCCGATGGAGCAGGGCGCCGAAACGCCTGCGCCGATTCCCGAGAAAAAGCATTGGTGGCCTCTGGCGCTGTCGGGTGTGGGTGCACTGACTGCAGAAGTGATCCACTTCACCAACGCCGCGCCGGACTGGGTGGTGGCGATCATCGCGCTGGTTTCGATCCTCAGTGGTGGCCTCACTACGTACAAAAAAGGCTGGATTGCGCTCAAGAACCTCAACCTGAACATCAACGCGTTGATGAGCATCGCGGTCACCGGCGCGGTCCTGATTGGCCAGTGGCCGGAAGCGGCGATGGTGATGTTCCTGTTCACCGTGGCCGAGTTGATCGAAGCCAAGTCGCTGGATCGAGCGCGCAACGCCATTGGCGGCCTTATGCAGATGACCCCGGAACAGGCCACGGTGCAGCAAGCCGACGGCCGCTGGATTGAGCAAGACGTCAAAACCATCGAGCTCGGCGCGCGAGTGCGGGTGCGTCCCGGCGAGCGGATTGGCCTGGACGGCGAAGTCGTTTCGGGCAGTTCCACCATCGATCAGGCGCCGATCACGGGCGAAAGCCTGCCGATCGAGAAGACCGTGGGCGATAAGGTGTTCGCCGGGACCATCAACCAGGCAGGGTCCCTGGAATATGCCGTCACTGCTGCGGCCAATAACTCTACGCTGGCGCGGATCATCCACGCCGTGGAACAGGCGCAGGGCGCACGGGCGCCGACCCAGCGTTTCGTCGATCAGTTCTCCAAAATCTATACCCCGGCAGTGTTCCTGCTGGCCTTGGCCGTTGCCGTGATTGCGCCGCTATTCATGGGCGGCGCCTGGTTCGACTGGATCTACCGGGCGTTGGTCTTGCTGGTGGTCGCTTGCCCATGCGCGTTGGTGATTTCCACCCCGGTGACCATCGTCAGCGGCCTCGCGGCGGCGGCGCGCAAAGGCATCCTGGTGAAGGGCGGGGTTTATCTGGAGGGCGGCTACAAGCTCGATTACCTGGCGTTGGACAAGACCGGCACCATCACCCATGGCAAACCGGTGCAGACCGATTATTTGTCGCTTGACCCAACCGCTGACGCAACCGCCCCAGCGATTGCGGCGGCGTTGGCCGGTCGCTCGGATCACCCGGTGTCGTTGGCCATCGCCAATGCGGCTGTGGATAAACAATTCGCGCCGCTGGTTGTGGATAACTTTGAAGCGCTGGCTGGTCGCGGTGTGCGCGGTGAAATCAACGGTCAGGTCTACCATTTGGGCAACCATCGGCTGGTAGAAGAGCTGAATCTTTGCTCGCCGGAACTGGAAGAGAAGCTGTTTGCACTGGAAAAACAGGGTAAATCGGTGGTCTTGTTGCTCGACAAGTCCGGCCCGCTGGCGCTATTCGCCGTGGCCGATACGGTCAAGGAGTCCAGCCGCGAGGCGATCCGGCAACTGCACGAACTGGGCATCAAAACCCTGATGCTTACCGGCGACAACGTCCACACCGCTCAGGCGATTGCCGCGCAAGTGGGTATCGACGAAGCCAAGGGCGACCTGCTGCCAACCGACAAGCTGCAAGCCATCGAAGCACTTTATGCACAGGGCCATCACGTCGGCATGGTCGGCGATGGCATCAACGATGCGCCGGCACTGGCTCGGGCAGAGATCGGTTTCGCAATGGCGGCTGCTGGTACCGATACCGCCATCGAGACCGCCGATGTCGCCCTGATGGACGACGATCTGCGCAAGATCCCCGCGTTTATCCGCCTGTCGCGGCAAACGTCGAGCATCCTCAAGCAGAACATTGCCCTTGCATTGGTAATCAAGGCGATCTTTCTTGGGGTAACCTTCGCCGGGGTCGCCACCATGTGGATGGCGGTGTTCGCCGACATGGGCGTGAGCCTGTTGGTGGTGTTCAATGGTTTGCGTTTGTTGCGCAAGTAAGCGATGAGGATCGGGTGTGCTGAGTGCGGAGCTGAAGGCGTTTTATATGGTGGCCCGCCTGGGCAGCATCACCCAGGCGGCGAAAAAGCTCGGGCTGAGCCAGCCTACGGTGACCACCCAGATTCGCAATCTGGAAAGCCAGTACTCGGTTGAACTGTTCTATCGCGGTGGCCGCCGCCTCACTGTCAGCGATGAAGGGGCGCGACTGCTGCCCATGGTCAAGGCATTGATGCAGCAGGAGGCGGACATCGAGTTCTTCCTGCGCAACAGTGGTCAGGTTCAAGGCACTTTGCGCATCGCGGCTACTGCGCCTTATTACATTCTCGACCTGGTGAAGACCTTTCGCGAGCGCCTGCCCCAGGTGGAGGTGTCGGTGGAAATCGGCAACTCGCAGCAGGTGCTGGAGGCGCTGGAGGAGTACCGCGTCGACGTCGCTGCTTCCTCGCAGTTGCTGGATGATGCGCGATTGATCCGTCGAGTGCTGGGTACCGATCCACTGGTACTGGCGGTGCATCGCAATCATCCGCTGGCGGTGCATGATCATGTGCCGCTCAGCGCGTTGGCCGGGCATACCCTGTTGATGCGCGAATCCGGCTCCACCACCCGGCGCTTGACTGAAGAGCTGCTGGCCAGTGCCGGCGTGGGTTTCGGACCGCTGCTGGAAATTGGCAGTCGGGAGTCGATCCGCGAGGCAGTGCTGCGCAATATCGGTATCAGCATCATTGCCCGCCAGGAAGTGCCGCATGATCCGCAACTGCGGGTGTTGACCATCGAGAATGCGCCGCAGATCCCTGAATACCTGTACTGCCTCAAGGAGCGCAAGGGCGCGCGGTTGCCGGCGGCGTTTCTCGGGTTGGCGCAAGAGATGGCGCCGGCCTGAGATCTTTTGACTTCAACCCAAATCCCTGAATACCACTATCAGCCGTTTTTGCCTCACTGCCACATCACGTACGCATTACATCCCTAGGATGGCTCTCATCTGCTTTATGAGGTCTGTCCATGAACCACTCGATCGCAACTGCCCTGACCAACCCCGGCGCCCCGATGAAAGTGCGCGGCGTGCAGAAACGCTTTGGCGCGTTCACTGCGCTGGATAACGTTTCCCTCGACGTGGCAGCCGGCGAGCTGGTTTGCCTGCTCGGTCCGTCGGGCTGCGGCAAGACTACTTTGCTACGCTGCATCGCCGGCCTGGAGAAACAGGACAGCGGCGAGCTGTACCTGGGCGATCGCGACGTTTCCCACCTGGCGCCCCAGGCCAGGGACTACGGCATTCTGTTCCAGTCCTACGCCTTGTTCCCCAATCTCACCGTCGAGGCAAACATCGCCTATGGCCTAGCCGGCAGTGGTCGCGATGAAGTGCGTAAGCGTGTGGGGCAGATGCTGGAGCTGGTCGGCCTGATCGGCAGTGAAAAAAAGTACCCCGGGCAACTGTCCGGCGGCCAGCAGCAACGCGTCGCCCTGGCGCGGGCATTGGCGCCGGCACCGTCGCTGTTGCTGCTCGATGAGCCGATGTCGGCCCTCGACGCCCGGGTTCGCGAGCATCTGTGCACCGAGCTGCGCCAGCTGCAGCGCAACCTGGGCATTACCACCCTGATGGTCACGCACAACCAGGACGAGGCCATGCTGATGGCCGACCGCATCGCCGTGATGAACAACGGCAAGGTCGAGCAGTACGCTACCGCGCAGGAAATCTACGACCGTCCGGCGACTCCCTTTGTCGCCGAGTTCGTCGGCCAAGGCAACTGGCTGCCGTTCAGCCGCAGCAATGGCAGCCATGCCCAGGTGGGCGGGATGAACATGCGCCTGGCGGAGGGGGGCGCGAAAACCGCATCGGGGCGCTTGTTCTGCCGACCTGAAGCCATCTGCGTCAACCCGACGGTGCATGAGGAAAACCTGTTCCCGGCCAAGGTTCGCGAGATCACTTTCCTCGGCAACCGCTGCCGCATGAGTTTCGAACTCGACCAATTGCCTGGCCATGCGCTGCTCGCCGAGCTGGCGCCTGAAGCCATGCCGCGTCTTGGCGCGCAGCAGATCATGGTGGCCTTGCCACCGCGCAGCCTGCAGGTATTCGCCTGATGAGCGCGAACATCGCCCTGCCGATGCCGCGCAAGCAGGTGCGGCAGACTTCCCGGGCCGAGATCGGCGATCGGCTGTTCGTGGTCGGCGGCAAAATGGTTTTGCTGGTATTGCTCGGCGTCGCGGTATTGCTGCCGTTGCTGGCGATCTTCTGGCGCGGGTTCAGCGCCGAGGCCGGGCAGGGCGGTGGCCTGGTCGCCGCCCGGGAGTTGGTAACCAGTGCGAACTTCCACTGGCTGTTGGGCAACAGCCTGAAAGTTTCCCTCAGCGTAGCGGCTATTGTCGTCCCGCTGGCCTACCTCTTTGCCTACGCGCTGCAACGAACGCTGATTCCAGGCAAAGGCGTCTGGCGCGGTATTTCCCTGTTGCCGCTGATGGCGCCCTCAATGCTGCCGGGAATCGCCCTGGTCTATCTGTTCGGCAACCAGGGCATGTTGCGCGGCCTGCTCTCGGACAACATCTACGGTTTCTGGGGCATTGTTCTGGGCGAGGTCATCTACACCTTCCCGCATGCCTTGATGATCCTGCTGTCAGCGCTGTCATTGGCAGATGCGCGCCTGTTCGACGCGGCTTCCAGCATGGGCGCCAGTCCGGCGAAAGCTTTTCGCAGCATCACCTGGCCGGCGACGCGTCAGGCCGTGTTCGCGGCGTTCTGCCTGGTGTTCACCCTGACCATTACCGACTTTGGCGTGCCCGTGGTGGTCGGCGGCGATTATCAAGTGCTGGCACTGGAAGCTTATAAGGCGGTGGTCGGCCAGCAACAGTTCGGCCGTGGCGCTCTGATCGGCATGGTCCTGCTGCTGCCGGCACTGCTCAGCTTCGGTGTCGACGCCTGGTTGCGTCGCCGTCACGGCGACTCCATGAGCGGTAGGGCGCAAGTGTTCAAACCGCTGCCATCGCCCCTGCGAGACAGGTGTTACCTGGCGATCGTGATGCTGATCTGCGCGGTGCTGTTGCTGGTATTTGGCATGGCGGTGTTCTCGTCGCTGGTGAAATTCTGGCCGTACAACCTGTCGCTGTCGCTCAATCACTACCAGTTCAACGACACGGCAGGTGGTGGCTGGCTGGCCTACGGCAACAGCGTGAAGATGGCCGTGTGCACAGCGCTGATCGGCAGCGTGCTGATCTTCACCGGCGCCTACCTGATGGAAAAAACCAAGGGCCAGCGCGGCCTGAACCTGACCTTGCGCATGCTCAGCTTTGTGCCGATGGCGGTGCCCGGCCTGGTGCTCGGCCTGGGTTATGTCTTCTTCTTCAATCTCACTGGCAACCCGCTGCATGTGCTGTACGGGTCCATGACGCTGCTGGTGGTGTGCACGATTGCTCATTATTTGACCACCGCCCAGATGACCGCCACCACAGCGCTGCGCCAACTCGATGGCGAGTTCGAAGCCGCTGCGTTGTCGCTCAAGGCACCGCTGTATCGGCACTACCTGCGTGTCACCGTGCCGATCTGCCTGCCCGCGCTGCTGGACATCGTGCGCTACCTGTTCGTCTCGGCGATGACCACCGTCTCGGCCGCGATCTTCCTGTACAGCCCCGACACCATCCTCGCGGCGGTGGCGGTGCTGAACATGGATGACGCCGGCAACGTTGGCGGTGCGGCCGCGATGTCGACCCTGATTCTGTTCACCTCGGCGGGCGTGTCCCTGCTGCTGGCCTGGGCCTCGCGCGGTTTGCTGCGTCGCTCCCAGGCCTGGCGGCAGACCGTGCCCGGAAAATAGATCTGTCCCCATAAAAGGAGCTGCATCATGTTCAAGCCTATGGCCCTGGCCGCTGCTGTCCTCACCGCTTTCAGCCTGAACGCCTTTGCGGCGAAAACCGAGTTGACGGTGTACACCGCGCTCGAAGCGGAACAGCTCAAGACTTACAAAGAGGCATTTGAGAAAGCCAACCCGGACATCGGGATCAAGTGGGTTCGCGACTCTACAGGCATCATCACCGCCAAGCTGCTGGCTGAGAAAGCCCGCCCGCAGGCTGATGCCGTGTGGGGCCTGGCGGCATCGAGCCTGGCGATTCTCGACCAGCAAGGCATGCTGCAGAGCTATGCACCCAAGGACCTGGACAAGATCGGTGGCAACTACCGTGACGCCGCCAATCCACCCGCCTGGGTCGGCATGGATGTCTGGGCCGCGACCATCTGCTTCAACACCGTCGAGGCCGAGAAACAGGGGCTGACCAAGCCGGTAAGCTGGCAGGACCTGACCAAGCCTGAGTACAAAGGCAAAATCGTGATGCCTAACCCGGCGTCGTCCGGCACTGGTTTCCTCGACGTCAGCGCCTGGCTGCAAACCTTCGGCGAGAAGCAGGGCTGGCAGTACATGGACGACCTGCACCAGAACATCGGGCAATACGTCCACTCCGGCTCCAAGCCTTGCAAGCTCGCCGCCTCCGGCGAATTCCCGATCGGCATTTCCTTTGAATACCCGGCCGTTCAGCTCAAGCGCCAGGGCGCTCCGCTCGACATCATCCTGCCGAAGGAAGGCCTTGGCTGGGAGATCGAAGCCACCGCGCTGATCAAGGGCTCGCAGCACGAAGAAGCGGCGAAGAAGCTGGCTGATTTCTCTGCCAGTCCGGCGGCGATGGAGCTGTATAAAGAGAATTTTGCGGTGCTGGCTCAGCCGGGAATCGCCAAGCCACAGACCGAGCTGCCGGCGGATTACGAGCAGCGCTTGATCAAGAACGACTTTGCCTGGGCGTCGAAGAATCGCGACGAAATCCTGACCGAGTGGCGCAAGCGCTATGACGGCAAGTCCGAGAAAGTGGCTGCCAAGTAGGATCTTTATCGGCTGACAGGGCCACTTCGCGGGCAAGCCCGCTCCCACAGGTTTCGAGGTGTTCGCGAATTTGGCGTTCACTACAAACCCTGTGGGAGCTGCAGTGAACAAAGATGCTGTGAACACCACAGAGCCTGTGGGGCCTGGCAAGCCAGCTCCAATAGGGATTTGTAGTGAACACAGATGTTGTGAACACCAATAAACCTGTGGGAGCGGGCTTGCCCGCGAAGGCGGCTTCGAATTCAGGACAAAACCCATGACACAACACAGCGACATACTGATCGTCGGCGCCGGCATCCTGGGTCTGTCCCATGCCTACGCCGCCGCCAGGCGCGGGCTCAAGGTCAGCGTTTTCGAACGCAGCGAAACACCCCTGGGCGCCTCGGTGCGCAACTTCGGCCAGGCCCTGGTCACCGGCCAGCCACCCGGCCCGATGCTCGAACTGGCCAAGGCCAGCCGTGATATCTGGGGCCAATGGGCGCAACTTGCCGGGCTGCAGCTCAAGCGCAATGGCTCGTACCTGTTCGCCCGCACGGAAGCCGAAGAAGGTTTGCTCGAAGCCTTTTGCGCCGGCCGCGCGGTGGAACACGATTACCGCGTCGACCTGCTGCGCGGCTCAGCGCTACGCGATTTGTACGGCGGTCAATTCCGCCATCACCGGGCCGCGCTGCATGGCCTGGAGGATCAGCAACTGTATTCCCGGGAAGCGATCCCGGCATTGATCGACTACCTGCGCCGCGAGCTGGGCGTCGAGTTTCATTTTTCGACGCTGGTGCGCGACATTGAACCGGGCCGCGTGCACAGCACTGCGGGGGTATTCAGTGCCGGGCAGATCATCGTTTGCTCCGGTCATGATTATCAGACCCTGCTGGCCGGCCCCATCGCCGAGCTCAACCCGCAAGTCTGTCGCCTGCAAATGCTGCGGGCGCGGCCGCAGGTCAACCTCAACCTGCAACATGCGCTGCTCACCGGCCTGAGCTGCGTGCACTACGGTGCTTTTGCCGATCTGCCCGAAGCTGCGGCAGTGCAGGCGCAGATTGTGCGAGAAACACCCTACTTGCACGAAAACGGCATTCACCTGCTGATTAGCCCGACGCCTTACGGCGAATTGATCATTGGCGACTCGCACCATTACGGCAACGATGCCTCACCCTTCAATGCCGAGCAGGTGGATGACTACATGATCGAACTGGCCGAGCAGACGCTTGGCTGCAAGATCAAAGTGGTGGAGCGCTGGCAGGGCGTCTACGGTTCACGGGGTCCGGCGCCCTTTTCGTTCCTGCGTCCTGCCGGCGGGCTGAGTGCAGCGCTGATGCACAGCGGGGTCGGCATGAGCGTCGGGCCGGCCATGGCTGAGCGCAACGTGGCGATCTTGCTGGGGGAATAATCATGGAGCGCAATGAGCAAGTGATTGGCGAGGTTTTCGCCCTGTACGAGCGTTACGGCGCCAGCGACTACATCGGCGAGCCGGTGTCGCAGATCGAGCATATGTCACAGGCCGCCGAACTGGCCATGGCCGAAGGTTTTGACGATGAGGTGGTGCTGGCGGCGTTCTTCCACGACATCGGGCATATCTGCGCTGCCGATGACGCCAGGAACATGGGCGGATTTGGCGTGGTCAGCCATGAGCAGTTGGGTGCCGATTTTCTGCGGCGCGCAGGTTTCAGCGAGCGCCTGGCGCGGCTGGTCGAGTATCACGTTCAGGCCAAGCGTTATCTGACCCTCAGGGAGCCTGGGTACTACGAGCGATTGAGTGAAGCCAGTCGCCGGACCCTGGTGCATCAGGGTGGGGTGATGTCCATTGAGGAAGCTGAGGCATTCGAGCGTGATCCCTTGTGCGCCGTGAGCCTGCGCATGCGGCAGTGGGATGAGTTAGCCAAGGAGATGGATGTTCCGGTGATTGATCTGGGGGTGTTGAAGGCCAAGGCGTTGCGGCTATTGGTGATCTAGGGCAGACGGACCGCGTTGCTTTCTTCGTCGCACCGCCGCCCTGAGCAAGCCCGCTCCCACCTGGTTCAGGGTTGGTCACATAGTGTGTGTCCAACACCGATCCACTGTGGGAGCGGGCTTGCTCGCGAAAGGGGCTGTACAGTAACCAGAGGTCTAAAGCTGCTGCGCCAGCACCTCTATCTGCTCCTGCCGCTCCGCCTGATTCAACTTCGCATGGGGGTTGAGCGACGACCACTGGGGATAGGCCCGGGCCTTGTTCAGTGCTTCCGGCAACTTGCCTTCGCGCCAGGTCTTGTCCTGTGGCGTGGCGACCTGGATGCTCTCCAGCGCTGCATGCCCGCGGGCATTCAGGGCCAGCAGCAGTTGGCGCTGGCGTAATGCCAACAGCCGCAGCACGCTGCCGTCGACAGTCAGTTCTCGCTGGCCCTTGATCTTGCCCAGCAGGCGGCTGCCGTAGCTGCGCGCGGTTTGCAGGGCGCCGCCGGCAATGGCGCCTGCCAGTGCCGCGGCGCCCAGCGTCAGACCACCGACCAGCAAATCCACACCGGCACCGGCGGCTGCGCCGGCGGCGATGCCACCGCCGACCCGAACGCCCAGTTGCTTGAGGGTTTCGGGATTGAACAGGTCATCGCCCCAGCGGCCATCAAGCAACGGCAAGTCGCTGGCGGCGGCATCTTGCGGGCGGAAAGCGTAGAGTTTGAGCAAGGCTTCGACGCACCGCTGTTCCCGCTGGCGCACGGCCTTGCGCAGTTCGCTGATCGCCTGCTGTTCCTGCTCGGCCTCGGCGGCGACGCTGCGTCGACACGCGGCGCAGTCGATCAACAATTCGGCTATCAACCGCGCGGCGCTATGCTGGCGGGCCAGGCGCTGGGCTTGCTGATCGGCGATCAGGCGTTCCAGCTGCGGCCGGGCGTTCTCCAGCAGCAGTGCCAGGCTTTCATACAGTCGACGTTCGCCATCTTCCGGCGGGGCGACGCTGTCGAAGCGTACCAGGGCATGCAGACCCAGCCGCGCCAATGCTTCACGCCAATCCGGTTCACGATGGTTGGCGCTGCTGACGAAGTTCAGCACCGGCAGCAGGGGTTTGCCGCAACTGGCCAGCACTTCGAGCTCGTCGCGGTATTTGGATAACACCGGTTCGCGGGCATCGATGACATAAAGGCCGGCATCACAGGTGAGCAACTGGCGCAGTACCTTGGCTTCCTGCTCGAAACGCTGCCGGGCCTCGCTACCCTCAAGGAATCGGGCCAGGCGTGCCGGGCCGTCGAGGCGCTCGCCGGGGCGCTCCAGGCGCTCGAGATAATCGAGCAGGGCGATGGCATCTTCCAGGCCCGGAGTGTCGAACAGGTCAAGCAACGGCTCGCCGTCCACCGACAGGCGCGCACCTTCGACATGGCGGGTGGTGCTGGGCCGATGAGACACTTCGCCGAATCCGACATCCCGGGTCAGGGTTCGCAGCAACGAGGTTTTGCCAACGTTGGTGTGACCCACCACCGCGAGTTTCAGCGGGTTTTTTCGCGAATCAGTCATGACCGTTCTCCAGCCAGTTCAATGGCGCGCTGTCGGCGAACGGCAGTTCCAGCTGTTGCAGCGCCACATGCCAATCGCCCAGGCGCTCGGCATCCAGGGCCTCGCCGGGTGGGGCCTGCAGCAGCCAGACACGTGTGGCGCTGGCGTTGCGAGCCAGTTCGGCGATGAGCGCCAGGCTGCCGCGATCCGGCGAGCGGCGTGGATCGCAGGCGATGGCCAGGCGCGCGGGGGGAAACCGACTGAGCTGTTCGAGCAGTTTGTGGCGCGATTCACGACTGTCGAGAATCCCCGCGTTGCTGACATTCTTCGGCAACTGCGGCGGCCACGGGCGTTGATCGTCCAGCTCGATAGCGACCAGTAGCGCGCCCTCGCTTTGCAAGTCGCTGGTGCTGCTTTGCACCCGATGCAACCGCTCGGGCGCAGCATCGCTGATGCCCAGTCGTTCGCTGCTGGGCATCAGCCTTTCGCGAAGTTGCGCATAGCCGGCCAGGTTGAGGTCCAGATGCAATTTTGCCTGGCCGGTTTTCCAGCGCCATAGGCAGAACAACGCCAGGAGCAGGCGGGGAACGACCCCGTAGACCACCAGCACGCCCACCAGCCAGGTGGCCCAGGCTTGCCGGGCGCTTTCGATGTTCAGCGCCGCATCGCCACTGGCGCGGATCATCTCGACCGTGGGTATGTTGAAGCCAAGCAAGGCAGGCAGGGCACCCAGGGTTTGAGTCATGGCGACGAAGGTGTCGGCGCCAAGCAGGGTGGTCTCCCAGACGAAGCCGTAACGCCGGGTGGCCATCAGGGTCAGCAGCATCACCAGTGCGCTAAGCATCGCCAGCAACCAGAGGAGGTTGACCAGCAAGCCGATCGCCCAGCGATTGAGCTTGTGTCGTTGCAGCAACAGCAGCAGCGCGGGCGGCAGTTGCGCGGCCTTGGCGTCCCGGGCGAGTTTTTCGCTGAGCCACAGCCACAAACGACCGAGACTGGCGCCGTGTTCGCCGGCGAACATCAGGCCCAGGGCCCAGCTCAGCAGCAAAATCAGATTGAGCCCGAGCAGGCTGCCCAAGGCCCAGAACACATTGACCGGCAACTTCCCGTCGCTCAGCGCGGCAAACGCCAGGCCGGCGCCGCTGATCACTGCCAGTGCCGCCAGGACAATCAGCGCCAGTCGCGCACCTTGCAGCCAATGGCTGAGGGCGCTGCTCAGCCCGTCGCGCTCCGCCAGCCAAAGGGCCCGGCGTTGAATCCGTGTCGGCAGGTCGCCGCCTTCGCTGCGGGCTATTCGATTGGCTTCAATATCGTCCAGGGCCCCGGCATGTTCTTCGCGCAGGCGGATGGTTTCAGTCAGCCAGAGGTTAGTCAGTTCAGTCACGCGGCATCCCGTCGCTTAATTGAGCCGTGAGCATAACCGCTGCAGCGCTTGTTGGGGGCCTGCGTTGCGAGAAGTTGAGGCTCTGGTATCCTCGCCGACATGACTAAATCACTCCCCCTCAGCCTGATCGCAGCCCTCGGTGAAAACCGTGTGATCGGCATCGACAACAGCATGCCCTGGCACTTGCCGGGGGACTTCAAGTACTTCAAGGCCACCACCCTGGGCAAGCCGATCATCATGGGTCGCAAGACCTGGGATTCCCTGGGTCGCCCGCTGCCGGGACGATTGAATATCGTCGTCAGTCGCCAGGCCGGTCTGCAGCTGGACGGCGCCGAGGTTTATCCGTCGCTGGAGTCCGCAGTGGTTCGGGCGCAGGAATGGGCGAACCAGCAGGGTGTCGATGAGGTGATGTTGATTGGCGGGGCGCAGCTGTATGCGCAAGGCATGGCGCAGGCGGATCGCCTGTACCTGACCCGTGTGGCGCTGAGCCCCGAGGGGGATGCCTGGTTTCCGGAGTTTGATTTGATGCAGTGGACATTGGTGTCCAACACCTCGAATCCAGCTGAAGGCGACAAACCAGCGTACAACTTTGAAGTTTGGGAAAAGGCCTAAAAACATCGCCAGCAGGCTGGCTCCCACAGTGGGTTTGAGGTGAAACACAGATTGTGTGAACACCCAAAATCCCTGTGGGAGCCAGCCTGCTGGCGATGAGGCCAGATCAGACGCTAAAGAACTTAAGCGTGCGCCAACTCCGCATGCTCATCCGCATCTAGCAACTCTTTATCCGTCTGCTGCATCAACTGGCTGGTAATCGCCCCCGCCGTAATCGAACCGCTCACGTTCAACGCGGTGCGGCCCATGTCGATCAGCGGCTCAACCGAAATCAGCAAAGCCACCAGTGACACTGGCAAGCCCATTGCCGGCAACACGATCAACGCGGCAAAGGTCGCGCCACCGCCGACGCCGGCCACCCCAGCCGAACTCAAGGTAACAATCGCCACCAACGTCGCGATCCATAGCGGGTCCAGCGGGTTGATGCCCACGGTCGGTGCAACCATCACCGCCAGCATTGCCGGGTACAGGCCGGCACAGCCATTCTGGCCGATGGTCGCGCCAAACGAGGCGGCGAAGCTGGCGATGGACTGTGGGATACCCAGGCGGCTGGTCTGGGCTTCGATGCTCAGCGGAATGGTCGCGGCGCTCGAGCGGCTGGTGAAGGCGAACGTCAGCACCGGCCAGATCTTGCGGAAGAAACGCAGCGGGTTGATCCCGGCCGCCGACACCAGCACGCCATGCACCACAAACATCAAGCCCAGGCCGATGTAGGACACCACCACAAAACTGCCCAGCTTGATGATGTCTTGCAGATTGGAACCGGCGACCACCTTGGTCATCAGGGCCAACACGCCGTAGGGGGTCAACTTCATGACCAGACGCACCAGGCGCATTACCCAGGCTTGCAGGGTGTCGATAGCGTTGATCACTTTCTGACCTTTCTCGACGTCATCCTTGAGCAGTTGCAAGGCCGCAACCCCTAGGAAGGCCGCGAAGATCACCACGCTGATGATCGACGTCGGCTTGGCGCGCGCGAGGTCAGCGAACGGGTTTTGCGGGATGAACGACAGCAGCAACTGCGGCACATTCAGGTCGGCGACCTTACCGGCGTAGTCGGTCTGGATGGTCTGCAGGCGGGCCATTTCCTGGGTGCCTGCGACCAGGCCCTCAGCGGTCAGGCCGAACAGGTTGGTGAGGCCGATACCGACAAGCGCGGCGATGGCCGTGGTGAACAGCAGCGTACCAATGGTCAGGAAGCTTATTTTGCCCAGTGACGAGGCGTTGTGCAGCCGCGCCACTGCGCTGAGGATGGAGGCGAACACCAGCGGGATCACGATCATCTGCAGCAGTTGTACGTAACCGTTACCCACCAGGTCGAACCAGCCGATCGACGCCTTCAGCACCGGGTTGCCCGCGCCATAAATGGTGTGCAGAGCTACGCCAAACGCCACGCCCAGTACCAGCGCAAGCAGGACCTTTTTCGCCAGGCTCCAGTTGGAGTGGCGGGTTTGTGCCAAGCCGAACAGCAAGGCCAGGAACACCAGCAGATTGAGGATCAGCGGCAGATTCATGAAAACTCCGAGAAAGACTTGTGCCCGCTGCCTTGCGGGGCAGCTGCGAACCGGCAAGCCTAACAGCTTGAAAACTAATGAATTAATATCAAAAACGCATGATAACTGTCGTTTTCGGAATAAGCGCATGTCGCTTCCGGGAATGCAGTTGGCGCAATGGAGACGTGAACGGTCGCAGGCGGGCGGGGAATGTCACACTTATTTGATAGCGTCGAGCTCTTTGAATCAGGGAGAACTACGATGAAGCTTGCTCCGAAATTTTTGCTCGCAGCACTCTGCCTGGGCCTTGCTGGCCAGGCCTTCGCCACGGATCTGAAACATTGGCCAGCCGATCAGGCCAAGGCGTTGGACGCGATGATCGCGGCCAACGCCAACAAGGGTAACTACGCGGTGTTTGACATGGACAACACCAGTTACCGCTATGACCTGGAAGAGTCGTTGCTGCCGTTCATGGAGAACAAAGGCCTGATCACCCGCGAGAAGCTTGATCCCTCCCTGAAGCTGATTCCGTTCAAAGACACCGCCGAGCACAAGGAAAGCCTCTTCAGTTATTACTATCGCCTTTGCGAACTCGACGACATGGTCTGCTATCCATGGGTCGCGCAGGTGTTTTCCGGGTTTACGCTCAAAGAGCTCAAGGGTTATGTCGATGAGTTGATGGCATCAGGCAAACCGGTGCCAGCCACTTACTACGAAGGCGACGTGGTGAAGAAACTCGACGTTAACCCGCCGAAAATCTTCACTGGGCAAAAAGAGCTCTATAACAAGCTGATGGAAAACGGCATTGAGGTCTACGTGATGACTGCCGCATCGGAAGAGCTGGTGCGCATGGTGGCGTCAGATCCGCAGTACGGCTACAACGTCAAGCCGCAGAACGTGATCGGCGTGAGCCTGCTGCTCAAGGACACCAAGACCGGCGAACTGACCACTGCACGCAAGCAGATTACGGCCGGCAAGTATGACGAGAAGGCCAACCTGGGCCTGGAGTTGACCCCGTACCTGTGGACCCCGGCGACCTGGATGGCGGGCAAGCAGGCGGCGATCCTGACTTACATCGACGAGTGGAAAAAACCGGTGCTGGTCGGCGGCGATACGCCAACCAGCGATGGTTTCATGCTGTTTCACAGCGTCGACGTGGCCAAGGGCGGTATTCACTTGTGGATCAACCGCAAGGACAAATACATGACCCAGATAAACGGCATGATGGCCAAGCATGCAGCGGCTCAGGCCAAGGAAGGATTGCCGGTGACGGCAGACAAGAACTGGGTGATCGTGAAGCCTGAAGAAATCCAATAATCCCAGATTTGTCGATCCCTGTAGGAGCTGCCGAAGGCTGCGATCTTTTGATCTTCAGAGGTCGCGTCCAAGAAAGATCAAAAGATCGCAGCCTCCGGCAGCTCCTACGGGGGATCTTCTGAAACAAAAATGCCCCGCGCTTGGCGGGGCATTGTTGTGTTCGACGGTTAAGCCTTACAGCCCGTCGAGCATCGCCTTGTTACGCACCGCGCCCTTGTCGGCGCTGGTTGCCAGCAGGGCATAGGCCTTCAGGGCAGTGGTCACCTTGCGTGGACGTTTTTCCACAGGCTTCCAGCCTTTCTGATCCTGCTCGGCACGCCGGCCGGCCATTTCTTCATCGCTGATCAACAGGTTGATCGAACGGTTCGGAATGTCGATCAGCACCTTGTCGCCGTCCTGCACCAGACCAATCGCACCACCGGCTGCCGCTTCCGGCGAAGCGTGGCCGATGGACAGGCCCGAGGTGCCGCCGGAGAAACGACCGTCGGTGAGCAGGGCACAGGCTTTGCCCAGGCCTTTGGATTTCAGGTACGACGTCGGGTAGAGCATTTCCTGCATGCCCGGGCCGCCTTTGGGGCCTTCGTAACGGATGATCACGATGTCGCCGGCCTTCACTTCGTCAGCGAGGATGCCGCGTACGGCGCTGTCCTGGCTCTCGAAGATCTTCGCATTGCCTTCAAACACGTGGATCGATTCATCGACGCCGGCGGTTTTCACCACGCAACCGTCCAGCGCGATGTTGCCGTACAGAACGGCCAGGCCGCCTTCTTTCGAATACGCATGCTCAACACTGCGGATGCAGCCGTTTTCACGGTCGTCGTCCAGGGTTTCCCAACGGGTCGACTGGCTGAATGCGGTTTGCGTCGGGATGCCCGCCGGGCCGGCTTTGAAGAAATGATGCACGGCTTCATCGTCGGTCTGGGTGATGTCCCACTTGGCGATGCCTTCGGCCAGGGTTTTGCTGTGCACGGTCGGCAGGTCGGTGTGCAACAGGCCGCCACGGGCCAGCGAGCCCAGGATGCTGAAGATCCCGCCGGCGCGGTGCACGTCTTCCATGTGGTACTTCTGGATGTTCGGTGCGACTTTGCACAGTTGCGGCACGAATCGGGACAGGCGGTCGATGTCGCGCAAGTCGAACTCCATCTCGGCTTCCTGGGCGGCGGCCAGCAAGTGCAGGATGGTGTTGGTGGAACCGCCCATGGCGATGTCCAGGGTCATGGCGTTTTCGAACGCCTTGAAGTTGGCGATGTTGCGCGGCAGTACCGACTCATCGTTCTCGCCGTAGTAACGCTTGCACAGCTCGACGATGGTGCGGCCGGCCTGCAGGAACAGCTGTTCGCGGTCGCTGTGGGTCGCCAGGGTCGAACCGTTACCCGGCAACGCCAGGCCGAGGGCTTCGACCAGGCAGTTCATCGAGTTGGCGGTGAACATGCCGGAGCACGAACCGCAGGTCGGGCAGGCGCTGCGCTCGTACTCAGCGACTTTCTCGTCAGAAGCGCTGGAGTCGGCGGCGATCACCATGGCATCGACCAGGTCGAGGCCATGGGAGGCGAGTTTGGTCTTGCCGGCTTCCATCGGGCCGCCAGAAACGAAAATCACCGGGATGTTCAGGCGCAGGGAGGCCATCAGCATGCCAGGGGTGATCTTGTCGCAGTTGGAAATGCAGACGATGGCATCGGCGCAGTGGGCGTTGACCATGTACTCGACGGAGTCGGCGATGATCTCGCGGCTCGGCAGCGAATACAGCATGCCGTCATGGCCCATGGCGATGCCGTCATCCACGGCGATGGTGTTGAATTCTTTTGCCACGCCGCCAGCGCGTTCGATTTCACGGGCAACCAGTTGGCCCAGGTCCTTGAGGTGGACGTGGCCCGGTACGAACTGGGTGAAGGAGTTGGCAATGGCGATGATCGGCTTTTTGAAGTCGTCATCTTTCATCCCCGTGGCGCGCCACAGTGCGCGGGCGCCGGCCATGTTGCGGCCGTGGGTGGATGTTTTCGAGCGGTAATCAGGCATGAAGCACTCCGGGCGGCTAATCAGGTATCAAAGGGGAAGTGAGCTTCTATTGACGTCTGGAACACTCAGAAATGGCCGTGTGTCCGGAAGTTGCCGATAACTTTGCGGGATCGCCGCGCGCTTCAGCTTGAGCTCATAAACCCGCCGGGGGATGACTGGCGATGAATGAGGCGATTCTACACGGCTGGCGGCGAGAGGGAATGCCAGAACGCGCACTGGCCGCGCTCACGAGACGTGCGGCCACCCTGTAGGAGCGAGCTCGCTCGCGAAAAACCAGAGGACGCCGCGGGGTGTCAGGCTGCCAGCGTCATCGTTGACGACCATCGTGAGCGAGCTCGCTCCTAAAGATAGTGTTTAGCTGTTTGGCAGCAACCGGCAGGTGATGCTCTTGATGTAGCGCGTCTCGGCAATTGCCGGGTGCACCGGGTGATCCGGACCCTGGCCGCCGCGTTCCAGCAGCTGGATGTTACGGTCCAGGTGACGGGCGCTGGTCAGCAGGATGTTCTGCAGGTCGTCTTCCGGCAGGTGCATCGAGCACGAAGCGCTGACCAGGATGCCGTCCTTGGTCAACAGGCGCATGGCTTGTTCGTTCAGGCGGCGGTAGGCGCCTTCGCCATTTTTCATGTCTTTCTTGCGTTTGATGAACGCCGGCGGGTCGGCCACGATCACGTCGAAACGTTCTTCGCTGGCTTTGAGTTCTTTAAGGGCATCAAACACATCGCCTTCGAGGCAGGTCATCTTCTCGGCGACGCCGTTCAGCGCGGCGTTGCGCTCGACACCATCGAGGGCGAAGGCCGAAGCGTCGACGCAGAAGACTTCACTGGCGCCGAAGGCCGCTGCTTGCACGCCCCAGCCGCCAATGTAGCTATAGAGGTCGAGTACGCGTTTGCCCTTGGCATAAGGCGCCAGGCGAGCACGGTTCATGCGGTGGTCATAGAACCAGCCGGTTTTCTGGCCTTGAATGACCGGCGCTTCGAATTTCACGCCGTTCTCCTCCAGTGCAACCCACTCAGGCACCAGGCCAAACACGGTTTCAACGTAGCGGTTGAGGCCTTCGGCATCACGGGCGGCGGAGTCGTTCTTGAACAGAATGCCGCTTGGCTTGAGCACTTGGGTCAGTGCGGCAATCACGTCTTCCTTGTGCGCTTCCATGGTCGCGGAGGCGATCTGTACCACCAGGATGTCGCCGAAACGGTCGACGACCAGGCCTGGCAGCAGGTCGGAATCACCGTAGACCAGGCGATAGAACGGCTTGTCGAACAGGCGATCGCGCAGCGATAGGGCAACGTTGAGGCGGTGCACCAGTAACGACTTGTCCAGCGGCAACTTGATGTCGCGCGACAGCAGGCGGGCGCAGATGAGGTTGTTCGGGCTCATGGCAACGATGCCCAGCGTCTTGCCACCGGCGGCTTCGAGGATCGCCTGATCGCCGGCCTTGAAGCCGTTCAACGGTGTGGCGGCTACATCGATTTCGTTGCTGTAGACCCACAGGTGGCCGTTTCGCAGGCGACGGTCGGCGTTGGCTTTGAGGCGCAGGCTAGGCAGGGACATGACGTCGCTCCGGAAAAAAGAGCGGGAGTATAGCGTGTTGGGGGTGGTGGCGGGCTTGCAGGTGATGAAACGCCGGCTCCCACAGCGCTTTGGTGCCGAATGCAAATTATGCATGCACAGCAGATCTCTGTGGGAGCGGGCTTGCCCGCGAAGGCGGCCTCGAACTATTACTCGGAAAGCGCAGCAATCAACTCCCGATTGAACGCCGGAATATCATCCGGCTGCCGGCTGCTGATCAGGTTACCGTCCTTGACCACTTCCTTGTCGACCCAATTGGCCCCGGCATTCAACAGATCGTCCCTGAGGGTCTTGTAGCTGGTCATGGTCTTGCCGCTGACCAGTCCGGCAGACACCAGCAACCAGCCGCCATGGCAAATCACCGCGATAGGCTTGCCCGCCGAAGTGCCGGTCTTGACCAGATGCTGGGCGTCCTGGTCGATGCGGATGGTGTCGGAGTTCTGCACACCGCCCGGCAGCACAATGGCGTCGTAATGGTCGGCGCTGGCACCCTTGAACGTGCCGTCGACCTTGAAATCATCCGCGGGCTCGTCGTGATTCCAGCCTTTGACCTGGCCTTGCTCGGCCGACAGGATATCGACTTGAACGCCGGCGTCCTCCAGAGCCTGTTTCGGACCTGTGAGTTCAACCTGCTCGAAACCATCGGTTACCAGAATCGCGACACGCTTGCCGTTCAGGGAATTGGACATGATTACAGCTCCTGAGGTGGGTAAATGTTTGCCCGTGGGCATTACTCAGTCCGAAGCCGAGGCGTGGATGAAAGTTCCTCCGATGTGCCCGCTGGTGTGTCGGATCCAACTTCATAAAGGTTAGAATTGCCGCCTGTCCCAGAGCGCGTACTTATGTCCCAAGAGCTGACCACCGAACAGATTCAACAGACCCTGCAAGGCATTAGCGTGCCGGCCCAGCCGCAGATCATGGTGGATTTGCAAATGGAGCAGTACATGCCGGACCCGGACCTGGAGGTGATCGCCAAGCTGATCTCCCAGGACCCTGGCCTGTCCGGTTCACTGTTGAAGATCGTCAACTCGCCGTATTACGGCCTGAGCAACAAGATCGCCTCGATCCAGCGCGCAGTGAATCTGCTGGGTAGCCGTTCGGTCATCAACCTGATCAATGCGATGTCGATCAAGGGCGAGATGAACGACGACACCATCGTCACCTTGAACCGATTCTGGGACACCGCCCAGGACGTGGCGATGACGTGCCTGACCCTGGCCAAGCGCCTCGGCGGACAGGCGGGCGACGAAGCCTATGCCCTGGGTCTGTTTCACGATTGCGGTGTGCCGCTGATGCTGCAGCGTTTCCCCGACTACATGGGTGTGCTGGAGGAGGCCTACGCCAACGCCAGTGGGGAATGTCGGGTGGTCGATACGGAAAACAGCCGGTTCAACACCAATCATGCGGTGGTCGGCTACTACACGGCGAAGTCCTGGCGTCTGCCGGAGCATGTATCCCATGCGATCGCCAACCACCACAATGCCCTGGCGATCTTCAGCGATGACTCGTCACGCAACAGTCAGTTGAAGAACCTGCTGGCGATCCTCAAGATGGCCGAACACATCTGCGCGTCGTATCGGGTGCTGGGCAATCAGAAAATCGACCATGAGTGGAACAGCATCAGTCACCTGGTGCTCGATTATGTCGGCCTCTCGGACTACGACTTCGAGACCCTCAAGCAAACCATTCGCGACCTCGGCAATCATCGCTGAGTGCTGATCCCTCTCTGACCCAGTCCTGATTCGAGTGCGCCATGCCTGAACTGCCAGAAGTTGAAACAACTCGCCGCGGGATCGCGCCACACCTTGAAGGCCAGCGTGTCAGCCGGGTGATTGTGCGTGATCGACGCCTGCGCTGGCCGATACCCGAAGACCTCGACGTGCGCCTGTCCGGGCAGCGCATCGTGCTGGTGGAGCGGCGCGCCAAGTACCTGCTGATCAATGCCGAAGTAGGCACCTTGATCAGCCACCTGGGCATGTCCGGCAATTTGCGCCTGGTGGAGGCCGGCACCCCGGCGGCCAAGCATGAGCACGTGGACATCGAGCTGGAATCAGGCCTGGCCCTGCGCTACACCGATCCGCGTCGGTTCGGCGCCATGCTCTGGAGCCTTGACCCGCTCAATCACGAGCTGCTGGTACGCCTGGGGCCGGAACCGTTGACCGAGCTGTTCGACGGCGAGCGCCTGTTTCAACAGTCCCGTGGGCGATCCATGGCGGTCAAGCCGTTCATCATGGATAACGCAGTGGTGGTGGGGGTGGGCAATATCTATGCGACCGAGGCACTGTTCGCCGCCGGAATCGACCCGCGCCGCGAGGCCAAGAGCATTTCCCGGGCGCGCTATCTCAAACTGGCCATCGAGATCAAGCGCATCCTGATCCACGCCATCGAGCGCGGCGGCACCACCTTGCGCGACTTTATCGGCGGTGACGGGCAGCCGGGTTATTTTCAGCAGGAATTGTTTGTCTACGGCCGTGGTGGCGAGCACTGCAAGGTCTGCGGAACCGGGTTGCGAGAAGTAAAGCTGGGGCAGCGTGCGAGTGTCTTTTGCCCTCGTTGTCAAAGTTGACTGGTCCTACGGGCTATAGTCTGTGTTCACTGCTCAGCCGAAGGACCGTGCCATGAATTCGTTTCGAACCCTAGTCGTCGTGTTGTTATTGAGCGTTGCAGCGCCGGTGCTGGCAGCCAGCAATGGCAGCGGCGACCCGCGCTACACCATCCAGAATCCCCCGGCCTACGCCATGATCGGCGACTTGCTGATCGCCCGACCCTTGCTGGTGGTGGCGACGGTGATCGGTGCCGGGGCGTTTGTGGTGTCGCTTCCCTTCACCGCGCTGGGCGGCGGCATTGGGGATGCGGGGCAGGCGCTGGTGGTGGACCCGGCGCGGGCAGCGTTTGTGCGGTGCCTGGGGTGCATTGGGGAGGGGTTTGAGCAGCGGGAGTGAGGCCAGTTGCAACACTCCAGAAATCAGACCTTACCGGTAATCACCCGATACTTCGCCATCAACTGCTCTTCAGTTTCCGGATGTGCCTCATCCAGCGGAATGCAATCCACCGGGCATACTTGCTGGCACTGTGGCTCGTCGTAGTGGCCGACGCACTGCGTGCACAGGTTGGGGTCGATCACATAGATCTCTTCGCCTTGGGAGATGGCGGCGTTCGGGCACTCGGGCTCGCAGACGTCGCAGTTGATGCAATCGTCGGTGATGATCAGGGACATGCTAACTCCAGCCAGGGTGGAAGACCCGGGCGCTATAAACCAATGCGCGCAATTGTGCCGTATTGGCGCTGCAGGAGCCAGCTTGCTCGCGATGGACGGGAGAGCGCCAAGTTTACCCAGGCAGCCCGCGCGTCATCGTTAACGTTCATCGCCAGCAAGCTGGCTCCTGCAGCCTGCGTTATTTCTTGAAGCGTTCGGTGAGGGCATCCGCCACCGCAGGGTGCACGAATTTGGTGATATCGCCGCCCAGGGCCGCAATTTCACGGACCAGCGTCGAGGAGATGAACGAGTATCGCTCGGATGGAGTGAGAAACAGGCTTTCCACATCCGGTGCAAGCTGACGGTTCATGTTGGCCAGCTGAAATTCGTATTCGAAGTCCGACACTGCGCGCAATCCACGGAGAAAGACGTTGGCGTTTTTCTCTTTGGCGAAATGCGCCAGCAGCGTCGAGAAACCGACCACTTCCACGTTCGGCAGATGCTTGGTGACCTCGCGAGCCAGCTCCACCCGTTGTTCCAGGGGAAACAAGGGGTTTTTCTTCGGGCTGGCGGCGACGGCAATGATCACGTGATCGAACAGGCGCGAGGCGCGTTCGACCAGATCGCCATGGCCCTTGGTAATAGGGTCGAAGGTACCTGGGTACAACACTCGGTTCATCGCGTCGTCCTGGCGGGAGTCCGTTGGGGAGTCGGATGGTATCGCAGCATTCCCGGTCGGCCAAGTCGCCTGTTGGGTAAGAAAGCACTATAGACGATGGGACTATTCCTCGTTTTCACGGATTTTTTAAACGGTCGGCGAGCGCGGTGGCCAGTTGCGCGGTCAGTCCGTACACCGATAATTGAGGGTTTGCACCAATGCTGGTGGGGAATAGCGAGCCATCATGGATCGACAGGTTGCTGATCTGGTGATGACGGCCGAGGCTGTCGGTCACGGCGTTTTTCGGCTCTTCGCCCATGGCGCAACCGCCCATCACATGGGCACTGCCCAGGCGGGTGCGGTAGAGCTCCAGGCTCAAACTGTCGATCAGCGTGCGCGCTTCGGCCAGGGTTTTGACGTGGCGAGCATCAGCATGCATCGGCATCACTGCATTGGCGCCACCGGCAAACTGGATTTCGGCCATGCTGTGGAACGCCCGGCGCAAGCCGTCCCAGGCATAGGCAGAAACCTGATAGTCGAGCACCGGGGTGTCGTCACCGCGCAATTCGACGCTGCCGCCGGGACTATCCGGGTGAAAGCCGTCACGTAGCAGCGCCAACATGGCGTGGGTGTGCGGCAAATTCTCCATGTGTCGGGAATTCTCTTCGCCGAAGCCGCCCAGCAGCGTGGTGGCGAGCGCCGGGTGCAGAGGTGGTACTTCCAGTTTGTAGGACATCTTGCCGCTGGTACCGTCCTGCCACTGGAAGTGATCGGAGTAGATCGACTGCGGAGCGCCGTAGAACGGGTTGATCACCTCATCGAACAGGGCGGCAGACATGTTCACCAAATGCAGGAACGTGCGTTTGCCCAGGCGCTTGTGCGGATCGGGGGCCGCGGAGCGCAGCAGTAGCGCCGGGCTGTTGATTGCGCCCCCGGCCAGTACGTAATGTCGCGCCTTGACCGTGATCGTCCTGCCCGTAGGCGCAACGCAGCGCTCATCCATCGCGACACAGCTCAGGCCGATGACCTTGTCGTCCTTGATCGAGAGCTTTTCAGCGCGAGCCAGATAGAGCAATTCACCGCCTTTTTCCAGGGTGGCGGGAATGGTCGTCACCAGCATTGACTGCTTGGCATTGGTCGGACAGCCCATGCCGCAGTAACCCAGGTTCCAGCACCCACGAACGTTGCGCGCAATCACGTGCCAGCTGTAGCCCAGTTTTTCGCAGCCTTTGCGGATTACGTCGTTATTGGCGTTGGGCGGTACCATCCAGGGGGCGACCCCGAGCCGCTGCTCCATTTTCTCGAACCACGGCGCCATGTCGGCAGGGCTGTGGCCTTTTACGTCATGTTCCCGGGCCCAGTGTTCGAGCGTCGGGGGCGGGGTGCGAAAGCTCGATGTCCAGTTGATCAGCGTGGTGCCGCCCACCGCGCGCCCTTGCAGTATGGTGATGGCGCCGTCCTTGCTCATGCGGCCGATGCCTTCCTGATAGAGGCTGGCGTAGGCCTGGTCTTCGAGCATCTTGAAGTCGCTGCTGGTCTTGAGGGGACCTTCTTCGATCAGCAACACCTTGAATCCGGCGGCGCTGAGGATTTCTGCCGTGGTGCCGCCGCCGGCGCCGCTGCCGATGATTGCCACGTCGGCTTCCAGGGTCAGGTCCTCGGTCAGTTGCGAGCCGTTGTAGGTTTTCCAGCCGCGGGCCAGGCCTTCACGGAACGGATCAGGTACGGGCATGTTCGGGTTCTCGTTATTGTTTTGGTTTTGTGGTGAGGCTACCGACGCCATCGCGAGCAGGCTCGCTCCCACAGGGTTACGCGATAAAGGTGGGAGGTGAGCCTGCTCGCGATGGCATCCCCCGGTCTCAGACAGCAGGCGGGCCCGGATACCCGCAATGTGCCCACGACTCTTGCCGGCTATACCAAGCCATCATCACCAGCTGCAGCAGTGAGCTATGGCCCATGCGCAGCAGGCTTAACGAACTGTTTTCCCAGCGATCAAGG
Organism: Pseudomonas sp. HY13-MNA-CIBAN-0226; assembly: GCF_040310305.1. NCBI lineage: Bacteria > Pseudomonadati > Pseudomonadota > Gammaproteobacteria > Pseudomonadales > Pseudomonadaceae > Pseudomonas > Pseudomonas sp. HY13-MNA-CIBAN-0226. The sequence continues at coordinate 246,787 of NZ_JBEOPS010000001.1, read as the reverse complement.
AACTGCCGGACTTCATCGGCGCTGGCATTCTCCCAACTGCCCCAAACGCCGGTCAGCGGGCCGCGAGTGACGGTCAAGCCGAGCACGTCGAACAACTGCTGGGTCAGCTTGAGCATCTGCGGCGAGAGATGATTGAGGCCTTTGTCCAGATTTTTCAGGGTGCTATCGACGGCGTGCGGCATTTGCTCGGTAGCCACCGCGCCGTCAAGCATCACTGGAATCAGTGCTCGCAAAAACAGCAGGTCCCCTTGGCGCAGTATTGCGAAACCGCTGGCCGGCGTACTTGAGGAGCAGCCGCTGAGGCTTGCGCCCAAACCGGCCGTGGCAAGGAAAGCCGTGGCGCCCAAGCTGAATTTCAGCAGGCCGCGACGCGACAGCGCGGGTGTATCGGACAGGCTGGGATTCATTATTGTTATTACCCGGCGATGATGTTTAGCGGATGAACAGCTTCTGGATGAGCTTCTGGATGGCTTTGCCATAAGGCGGATAGATCAGCTTCGCCGCATTGAAGCGCTGCTTGATCAAAACGCCCTTGGCTTTGCTGAACGTCAGAAAACCCTCGTGGCCGTGGTAATGGCCCATGCCGGATGCGCCGATGCCGCCAAACGGCATGTCGTCCTGTGCGACGTGCAGCAGGGTGTCATTGAGGCAGACACCGCCGGAGTGGGTTTCATGGAGAACGCGCTGCTGTTCGCCCTTGTTGTAGCCAAAGTAATACAGGGCGAGCGGACGGGGGCGCTGGTTGATGTAGGCAAATGCTTGCGCCAGGTCCGTATAGGGCACGATCGGCAGCAGCGGGCCGAAGATTTCGTCCTGCATCACGGTCATGTCATCGCTGACGTTGAGCAACAGGCTATGGCTCATGCGGCGTCCCTGACCCTGCTCGAACAGCGGTATCAGCAGCGCGCCCTTGCTGGTAGCGTCGCTGATGTAGCCGTTAAGGCGCGCCAGTTGGCGGTCATTGATGATGGCGGTGTAGTCCGGGTTGTCTGCCAGTGTCGGATAAAACCCGCGAACGGCCTGGCGATAGGCTTCAACGAAGCCACCGACCCGGTCGTGCGGCACCAGCACGTAGTCGGGGGCCACGCAGGTTTGCCCGGCGTTTAGCGTCTTGCCAAAGGCGATGCGCTCGGCGGCGTCTTTGAGCGGCACATCGTGGGACACGATCGCGGGGGATTTTCCGCCCAGTTCCAGGGTGACTGGCGTCAGGTTCTCAGCTGCCGCGCGCATCACGTGCTTGCCGATACTGGTGGCGCCGGTGAACAGCAGATGGTCAAAACGCAGCCGGGAAAATGCTACGCCAACATCAGCTTCACCGAGCACGACGCAGACCAGATCCTGGGGGAAAATCCGTCCCAGCAGTTCCTTTAGCAGCAATCCGGTGGCTGGCGTGGATTCGCTGAGTTTGAGCATCACCCGGTTACCCGCCGACAACGCGCCAACCAGAGGCCCAATGGCCAGGTACAGCGGATAGTTCCACGGCACGATCACGCCGACCACGCCCAAAGGCTGGTACACGACTTTGGCTGAAGCAGGCTGGAACGCAACTCCGACTTTGCGTCGCGAGGGCTTCATCCAGCCTTTCAGGTGCTGGCTCGCGTAATGGATGCCATGCAGGCTGGGCATCAGTTCAGCGAGCAGGGTTTCATCGGCGCTGCGGTGGCTGAAATCCTGGCTGATAGCGTCGATCAGGGCCTGGCGCTCAGTGCTGAGCAAATCCCTTAACGCTTTGAGCCATTGCTGACGCTGAGCTGCAGGAGGCATCGGGTTGGCAGCGTACGCAGCGCGTTGAGCATCAAACAGGCTGCGTAGTTCTTCCAACGGCTGCTGCAGGTTTTGCAGGTAGGCGACGTCAGCGGTCATGGTCAGCTCCGGATTTTTATTTTACTGGATAACTTTCTAGAGTCTATGCTCTATAAAGTCAACTGACATCCTGGTGCAGCTTTGTTTTATCCGGTTGCGGATAGGCCGTAAGATGCTCTCCATCGCATTCCTGAATTAAAGCTCAAGCCATGGCCCCTCGAATAAAAACCAGCGAGCGCATCGTGCAGAACAGCCTCGAGCTGTTTAACCAGCAAGGCGAACGCAGCATTAGCACTAACCACATTGCTGCCCATATGGAGATTTCTCCGGGCAACCTCTACTACCACTTCCCTAACAAGCAGGCGATCATTGCCGTGCTCTTCAGTGAGTACGAAAGCCTGGTGGACAGCTTCCTGCGTCCACCCCAGGGCCGCGCCTCCACGGTGGAAGACAAGCGTTTCTACCTCAAGGAACTGCTGGCAGCCATGTGGCGGTATCGCTTCCTGCATCGTGACCTCGAGCACCTGCTCGACAGCGATCCGGAGCTGGCCGGGCGCTACCGACGCTTTTCCCAGCGCTGCCTGATCCATGGCACGCATATCTACGCCGGCTTCGTCGAGGCCGGGATCCTGCGCATGGACAAGGTGCAGATCGAGTCCCTGACCCTCAACGCCTGGATTATCCTGACCTCCTGGGTGCGTTTTCTCTGCACGACGCGGGAAAATTCCAATCACTTGAGTGAGCAAGCCGTCAAGCGTGGGGTGTATCAGGTGCTGGTGCTGGAGGCGGGCTTCGTCACGGATCAGGCGCGTGATGAGGTCAATGCGCTGTATGAAGAATTTTATGTGCCGCTGGGTCAGGCGCTTGAAGAAGCGCATGAGGAATCAGAACCGCTTTAATCACAGGAGCCCGTTATGCCTATTGCGCAGTTGATCAGCCCGCAAGCGTTGGACCTGAAGAAGGAGCAGCCGGGGCTGGTGATCCTGGATTGTCGTTTTGCCCTGGAAGATCCGGACTACGGACAGCGCAGTTACTCGGAGGGCCATATCGCCGGGTCGAGTTTTGCCGACCTGGAGCGGGATTTAAGCGGGACCGTCGTCAGGGGCGTGACCGGTCGACATCCATTGCCAAACCCCGACGACCTGATTGAACGCCTGCAGGCATGGGGCATCAATCCCGACAGTGAAGTGGTTCTGTATGACGACGGTCCTGGTGCGTTCGCGGCGCGGGCCTGGTGGTTGCTGGCCTGGCTGGGCAAGCGTGACGGCGTGTTCATCCTTGATGGCGGACTCAAGGCCTGGCATGCCGCCGGCTTGCCACTGAGCCTGGATGCGCCCGGCAAAGAGCGCAGCACCTTCACCGGTGAACCGGACGCCTCGTTGGTGCTGAGCAGCGAACAATTGCAGCAGCGTCTCGACCAGCCGGCCATGACCTTGCTCGATGCTCGTGCCCTGGTCCGTTTCAAGGGCGAAGTGGAGCCGATCGATCCGGTAGCGGGGCATATTCCCGGGGCGCAATGCGCAGCGTTCACCGATAACCTGGGCGGCGACGGGCGATTCTTGCCGGCTGATCAGTTAAAGCAGCGCTTTGCGGCGAAACTGGCAGACCGTTCGCCGACGGAACTGGTGGCCTATTGCGGCTCCGGGGTGACTGCGTGCCATAACCTGTTCGCCCTGTGCCTGGCGGGTTATCCGTTGGGGGCGTTGTATGCGGGGTCTTGGAGCGAGTGGATCAATGATCCTGCGCGAGGCGTCGCCAGGGGCGAATAACCAGTACCTGCAGGAGCGAGCTTGCTCGCGATGGAGGTGAACGATAACGCTGGAAATCAGGCACCCCGCAGCGCTCTCGGGTTTTTCGCGAGCAAGCTCGCTCCTACAGGGGATTTGCCAGCCACGCTGGGATGCGCCGCTCCAGGTAGTATCCCGGCTGCCTCACCGAACCCTCGACAAACCCGACATGCCCACCTGCGGCGTGCAATTCGAACTGGATGCTCGGGGATAACTCGTCGGCTCGGGGCAGACTGTGCGGGAATACGAATGGATCGTCAGCCGCCTGGATCATCAGCGTTGGCGTTTGGATCTGCCCAAGGAAATAACGGCTCGACGCTCGGCGATAATAATCTTCGGCATCGGCATAGCCGTGCAGTGGAGCGGTCACCCGGCCATCGAAGTCCCAGAAAGTGCGCATGTTCTCCAGAGAGCCCAAGGCCGCCAGGGACGCCAGTCCATCTTCGCGCCCGTCATGCTGGAACTGGCGTTGCTTGTTCTTGATGTAGGCCAGCATCTCGCGCATGAAATGCGCCTGATAGACCCTTGAAAAACCCTGGCCGATGCGATCTGCACATTGATCCAGGCGAAAGGGCACCGATACCGCCACAGCACCCTGCAAGCCACTGTCACGGCCACTTTCACCCAGGTATTTGAGCAACACATTACCGCCCAGGGAGTAACCAACTGCGTACAACGGAGCGAGTGGCCGCCTGGCGCGCAGGTGCTTGAGGGTTTCGGCCAGGTCTTCGCTGGCGCCGGAATGGTAACTGCGCGGCAACAGGTTCGGTTCCCCCGAGCAACCGCGCCAGTTCAGTGCGACGCTGGCCCAGCCCCGGGCCGCCAGCGCCTTTTGCACGCCCGCGACATAAGGTGAATTCGAAGAGCCGGTCAGCCCGTGCAAAACCAGCACCAAGGGGGTGTCGGGGCCCTGCGGGCCATGCCAGTCGAGGTCAAGAAAGTCCCCATCCTCAAGCCACAGGCGCTCGCGCTCGCGCTCGCGTTCAATGTGGGTGGTTTTACGCCACAGCGGTCCCCACAATGTCTGCAAGTGCGGGTTGCCAAGGCCGAAGGCGGGGGTGAAGCGTTCTGACGGAGGGGACACGATTACTCTCGAGGCGGCGGCGCTTGCCTCTATTGAGGCAGGCACCTTTTCAGGCGGGTCGATTAACCCGCGATCTGTGCCATACGTTGCCACAACGCGTAGTACACCCGCCCGGATTTCTGCTCCCGATGCAGGCGCCAGTTGCCTGGCAAGCCAAGGCTCGATGGCGCGTTTTCGCTCTCGGTGTAGATCCAGGCCTCGTCGGCCAGCCACTGGCGCTCTTCAAGCAGGGTGCACACGGTTGGCAACAGGTTCTGGTTGAACGGCGGGTCGAGGAATACCAGGTCGTAGGCCACGGCGGCCTGGGTTTCCAGGTAACGCAAGGCGTCGGCCGTCTGGATTTGCCCGGTGGTGCAACGCAGCGTGCCCAGGTGCTCCTTGATGCTCGACACGGCAATGTTGCTGGCGTCGAGCGCCTGGCCCATGGCGGCGCCTCGGGACAATGCCTCGAGGAACAGCGCGCCGCTGCCGGCGAAGGGGTCGAACACTTTCGCCCCGGCGACATAAGGCGCGAGCCAGTTGAACAGGGTTTCACGCACCCGGTCCGGCGTCGGGCGCAAGCCTGGTGCGTCGGGGAAGCTCAGCTTTCGGCTGCCCCATTCGCCGCCGATGATGCGCAATTGATTCACGCCGTTATGCACGTTGTGAACAGGTTTTTTAGGGCGAGAACTGGCCATTAATGCTCCGGAACCCCGAGCGGTTGCTCGGCAGGTTTATCAGTAGGGGCCGGTAACGGCTTTTGCGGCACGGTCGGGCCAGCGCTGACGATGACCATTTTGTCCGTGCTCAGGTGTTTGTTCAATGCAGCCTTGACCTGCTCGACGGTCAGGCTTTGCGACTGGCGCATGAAATCGTCCAGGTAACTCAGCGGCAGGTTGTAGAACCCCATGGCGCCCAGTTGGCCAACTATATCGGCATTACTGGCCGTCGACAGCGGGAAGCTTCCGGCCAGTTCGCGCTTGGCGTCGTCGAGTTCTTTCTGGGTCGGACCTGTCTTGAGGTAGTCGGCGAGGACATCCTGCACCAGTTTCAAGGTTCCTTCGCTCATTTCGGCGCGGGTCTGCAGGTTGATCATGAATGGGCCGCGCGCCTGCATGGGCGTGAAGCCGGAGTAGACGCCGTAAGCCAGGCCGCGTTTCTCCCGGACTTCGGTCATCAACCGAGTACCAAAACCGCCACCGCCGAGAATCTGGTTGCCCATGGACAATGCGGCATAGTCCGGATCTTCACGGTCGATGCCCAGCTGCGCGAGCATCAGGTTGGTCTGCTTGGATGGGAACTCGATGTGGCCGATGCTGGCCTGGGGCTCTACCGGTTGCGCGATTTTCGCCAGTGCCGGGCCTTTTGGCAGGGCGCTGGACACTTGCGCGGCAATGGCCTCGGCATCGGCGCGAGACAGGTCTCCGACCAGGGCAATGACCACGTTGCCAGCGGCATAGGCTTTCTCATGGAAGGCCTTGAGTTGCGCCAAGGTAATTGCAGGAACGGTTTTCGCCGTGCCGTCGCTCGAGTGGGCGTAGGGGTGGTCGCCGTAAAGACGGGTCATCAGCTCCAGGCCTGCAAGTTTGCCGGGGTTCTGCTTCTGGTATTCGAAGCCGGCGAGCATCTGGTTCTTGATGCGCGCAAAGGAGTCGGCGGGAAAGGTCGGTTTGCCCACCACTTCGGAAAACAGTTCCAGGGCCGGCGCGCGTTTATCCGCGGCGCTGAGGCTGCGCAGCGAGGCGAGCGCCATGTCCTTGAACGCACCATTGCCAAAGTCGGCGCCCAGGCCTTCAAAACCCTGGGCGATAGCGCCGACGTCCTTGCCTGCAACGCCTTCGTTGAGCATGGCATTGGTCAGCAGGGCGAGGCCGGGCGCGTCGCCGTCCTGACTGCTGCCGGCGGCGAAAATCAGGCGCAGGTCGAACATCGGCAGCTCGCGAGCTTCGACGAACAGCACTTTGGCGCCTTCGGCGGTGTTCCAGGTCTGCACATCCAGAGAGCGGTGGCTCGGCGCCTTGCCATCGAGCTCGGCCAGGGATTGCAGCTTCTGGCTGGACTTGGCCTTGTCGAGGGCCTCGCTGGCTGTCGAGTCGTCGGGCCGCAGCAGGTAGACGGTCGCGGAGCCGATCAGCGCGACAACGACGAGGCCGATCAGCGCCAGGCGCGGTTTTTTACGCTCACTCATGAGTCGTCTCCTGTGGCAGTACGTGGGCGACGCTGAGACGTTCGCGGGTGAAATACAGCTTGGCGGCCTTCTGGATGTCTTGCGGGGTCACGCTTTCCAGGTCGGCGAGTTCGGTGTCCATCAGTTTCCACGACAGGCCTACCGTTTCCAGCTGGCCAATGGAGGTGGCCTGGCTGGTTATCGAGTCGCGCTCGTAGACCAGGCCGGCGATGACCTGTGCGCGCACCCGCTCCAGCTCTTCAGTGGCAGGTGCGGTGGTTTTCAACTGGTCGAGCAGTTTCCACAAGCCGGCCTCGGCCTGGGCGATGGTTTTGTTTTTCTGGGTGTTGGGGGTCGCCGACAAGGTGAACAGGCTGTCGCCACGGGTGTAGGCGTCATAGCTCGACGAACCGCCGGACACCAGTTCTTCACCGCGTTCCAGTTGGGTCGGGATGCGGCCGCTGTAGCCGCCGTCCAGCAGGGCCGAGATGAGGCGCAGCGCGTTGACCGAGCGCTTGTCTTCAGCCGTGGCGATGCTCGGCACATTGAAGCCCAGCATCAGGCTCGGTAATTGGGTCTGCACGTGCAGGGTAATCTTCCGTTCACCGGGCTCGGCCAGTTCCAGAGGCTGCTTGGCTGAAGGCACGTCACGCTTGGGGATCGGGCCGAAATAGCGCTGGGCCAGGGTCTTGACCTCGTCTGGAGTGACGTCGCCGACCACCACCAGGGTGGCATTGTTCGGCACGTACCAGGATTGGTACCAATGGCGCAGCTCCTCGACCTTCATGCGGTCCAGGTCGGCCATCCAGCCGATGGTCGGCGTGTGGTAGCCGCTGGCCGGGTAGGCCATGGCTTTGAATCGCTCATAGGCCTTGGACATGGGCTTGTCATCAGTGCGCAAGCGGCGCTCTTCCTTGATGACTTCGATTTCACGGGCGAACTCGTCGGGTGGCAGGCGCAGGCTGGCCATGCGGTCGGCTTCAAGCTCGAAGGCGACGCCGAGGCGATCACGGGCCAGCACCTGGTAATAGGCTGTGAAATCGTCGCTGGTGAATGCGTTCTCTTCAGCGCCCAGGTCGCGCAGGATCAACGAGGCTTCACCGGGGCCGATTTTTTCGCTGCCCTTGAACATCATGTGTTCCAGTGCATGGGACAAGCCAGTCTGGCCTGGGGTCTCGTAGCTGGAGCCGACCTTGTACCAGACCTGGGAAACGACCACCGGCGCTCGATGGTCTTCGCGCACTACGACCTTGAGGCCGTTGTCCAGGGTGAATTCGTGGGTGGGTTGGGGATCGGCAGCCAAGGCTGAGAGTGGCAGACAAACTGTGCTGAGCAGCAGGCCTGCAGCGCGGCGGGCAAGAGCATTCATTCGTTTTTAAACCTGTTGGGCGGCCCGCTTGGTCTTAGCGTCGGCGGGCGAGAGGGTGCTAGGATACTGATCCGTTTTAGCGGCGGCCACGCCTATCAAGCCTTGATGCTTGATCAGGTTGTATGGGTTCGCGACGGAAATTCGGCATTTACTGGCAGAGTTCTGCTTTTTCGCCGATTTTGCCGCATCAGTCCTGTGTTAAATCGTTTTCCTGAGGTGTCTCGTACACCTCTACAAAATGTTGCGCGTGAACAAGCTCGATCTATTGCAGTCTGTTCAGCATTGAATATTTATTTGCCGAGGCGCCTGTGGGCGCGTCGCTACCGTGAGATAGCCGTCCTCCATGTTTGGTTCCAACGACGACAAGAAGACCCCAGCTGCGGCTGGCGAGAAGAAAGGCCTGTTTGGATGGCTGCGCAAAAAGCCGCAGGAAACCGTCGTGGAACAGCCACAGCCACTTAATGAGCCGGCTCCAGCGCCGGTACTGGATGAGGAGCCCTCGCCGATTGTCCTGCCGATCGCCGAGCCGGTGCTGCAGCCGATCGTCGAGCCTGAACCTGAAGTCGTGGCTGAGCAACCCTCGACTCCGGTTCCGGTCGCCGAACCCTGGTTAAAATTGCCCGTCGCGGAAGAACCGGTGGCGTTGGTCGAGGATGAACTGGCGCCGCACCTGCCGCCGCCAATCCCGGCACCGACGGTTGTCGCGCCGGAGCCCGCTCAGGCACTGTTTGTGGAGCCGCCTGTCGCCCCCGTGGTGCTGACTGAGCCTGAGCCTGAGCCTATTGCAGTTCCAGTTCCAGTTCCAGTTCCAGCGCCAGCTGCGGTGCCAGCACCAGCGCCAGTGGTCGAGACGTCGGTTGCCGTCATTGAGCCTGTTGCAGAGCCTGTGCGTACCGAAGAATCCAAGGCGGGCTTCTTCGCCCGGCTCAAACAGGGCTTGTCCAAGACTAGCGCCAGCATTGGCGAGGGCATGGCCAGCCTGTTCCTGGGCAAGAAGTTCATCGATGACGAATTGCTCGAAGACATCGAAACCCGCCTGCTGACAGCCGATGTCGGCGTCGAAGCTACCTCGGTGATCATCCAGCGCCTGACCCAGAAGGTCGCGCGCAAGGAGCTGGCCGATGCGGCTGCGCTGTATAAATCGCTGCAGGCGGAGTTGGCCGCGATGCTCAAGCCGGTTGAGCAGCCGCTGAAAATCACCTCGCAGAGCAAACCGTTTGTCATTCTGGTCGTCGGCGTCAACGGCGCCGGCAAGACCACCACCATTGGCAAGCTGGCCAAAAAGCTGCAGCTCGAAGGCAAGAAAGTCATGCTGGCCGCCGGTGACACCTTCCGCGCCGCTGCGGTCGAGCAGTTGCAGGTCTGGGGCGAGCGCAACAAGATCCCGGTGATCGCCCAACACACTGGCGCCGACTCGGCATCGGTTATCTTTGACGCCGTGCAGGCCGCGAAGGCCCGGGGCATCGATGTATTGATAGCCGATACGGCCGGGCGCCTGCATACCAAAGACAACCTGATGGAAGAACTGAAGAAGGTTCGCCGGGTGATCAGCAAGCTCGATGCGGACGCGCCGCACGAAGTGTTGCTGGTGCTCGACGCGGGGACCGGCCAGAACGCCATCAACCAGGCCAAGCAATTCAACCAGACCGTTGAATTGACCGGGCTGGCGCTGACCAAGCTCGATGGCACGGCCAAGGGCGGGGTGATTTTCGCCCTGGCCAAGCAGTTCGGGTTGCCTATTCGCTACATTGGCGTCGGCGAAGGCATCGATGACTTGCGTACTTTTGAAGCAGAACCCTTTGTCCAGGCATTGTTTGCCGAGCGGGAGCGTTCATGATTCGTTTCGAACAGGTCGGTAAACGCTATCCGAACGGTCACGTCGGCTTGCACGAGCTGAGCTTTCGGGTCCGTCGGGGCGAGTTCCTGTTTGTAACCGGGCATTCCGGCGCCGGTAAAAGTACATTGCTGCGGCTGTTGTTGGCCATGGAGCGCCCGACTACCGGCAAGTTGCTGCTGGCCGGGCAGGACCTGGCCACCATCAGCAATGCGCAGATCCCCTTTCTGCGGCGTCAGATCGGGGTGGTGTTCCAGAATCACCAGCTGCTGTTCGATCGCACGGTGTTCAACAACATTGCCTTGCCGCTGCAGATACTCGGCTTGTCGAAGGCCGAGATCGTCAAGCGCGTCGACTCCGCCCTTGAGCGTGTGGCGCTTTCCGACAAGACCGACCTGTACCCGGGCGACCTCTCCACCGGTCAACAACAGCGCGTCGGCATTGCCCGGGCCATCGTCCATCGTCCGGCTTTGCTGCTGGCGGATGAACCCACCGGTAACCTCGATCCGCGCCTGGCGGCAGAGATCATGGGGGTATTTGAAGACATCAATCGCCTCGGTACCAGCGTGCTGATTGCCAGTCACGACCTGGCATTGATCGCCCGCATGCGTCACCGCATGCTGACCCTGCAGCGCGGTCGATTGATCGGTGACGGGGAGGCCGGCGTATGAGTGCGACTCGCAGCCCCAAGGTTTCCGAGCGCGTTGCCCCGAAGGCCGCCGATCCGCAGCCGCAGAAGAAAAAACGCGACGACGATGACGGCCCCGATTTTGCCACGCTGTTCCATGCCTGGATTGAAAGCCATCGGGCCAGTCTGATGGACAGTCTGCGTCGTTTGGGCAAGCAGCCTATTGGCAGCTTCTTTACCTGCATGGTCATGGCGGTCGCCCTGAGCCTGCCCATGGGGCTGTCACTTCTGCTCGGTAACGTCGAGCGTCTAGGTGGTTCCTGGCAGCGTGCGGCGCAGATTTCCCTTTACCTGCAACTCGACGCCAGCCCCGAGCAGGGGGAAGCATTGCGTGAGCAGATAAAAGCTATCCCCGGCGTCGCCGATGCTGAATACGTAGGCCGCGACCAGGCGCTAGAAGAGTTCCAGCAGCAGTCCGGCTTGGGCGACGCGCTCAAGGAGCTGCCGGAAAACCCGCTGCCTGGCGTGGTACTGGTTACTCCGAATGAGGTCGACAAGCCCGCTCTTGAAGCATTGAGACAAAAACTTTCCGAGTTGCCCAAGGTACAGCAGGCGCAACTTGATCTAGTCTGGGTCGAGCGTTTGGCCGCGATCCTGAAGCTGGGCGACCGTTTTGTCTTCGGTCTGACCGTGCTGCTGGTTTCTGCATTACTTTTGGTGATAGGCAATACCATTCGTCTTCATATTGAAAACCGCCGCACAGAGATAGAAGTGATTAAACTCGTGGGCGGCACTGACAGTTATGTACGCAGGCCCTTTCTGTACATGGGCGCGCTGTATGGCTTCGGTGCAGGGATTTTTTCGTGGGGCTTGTTGGCGTTTGGCCTGGACTGGCTGAACGATGCGGTGGTCGGCCTGGCCGGTTTGTACGGCAGTGATTTCGCCTTGGCCGGGGTACCGGTTGCCGATGGTCTGTCACTCTTGCTTGGCGCGGTGCTGTTGGGGTATATCGGTGCATGGATTGCAGTCGCACGCCACCTGCGGGAGCTTGCGCCGAAGTAATATCATTTTGCTCGTATTGACCTTTCAGCGTTTATGGGAACTTATTCTTCGGTTTCCGGTCAATTTTCGCAGTGCTGAACTGCACGAGTTATGTAAGACGGAGGTTTTTTCGTATGACCAATTCTTTGCAACCTGCATATGCTCTGGTCCCGGGTGCGAACCTGGAGGCCTATGTGCACACGGTGAACAGCATTCCATTGCTGACGCCGGAGCAGGAGCGTGAACTGGCCGAGAGTCTCTATTATGAGCAGGATTTGGGGGCGGCTCGGCAGATGGTGCTCGCCCACCTGCGTTTTGTCGTACACATTGCCCGTAGCTATTCCGGCTACGGTCTGGCTCAGGCTGACCTGATCCAGGAAGGCAACGTCGGCCTGATGAAGGCCGTGAAGCGCTTCAACCCGGAAATGGGTGTGCGTCTGGTTTCGTTTGCCGTGCACTGGATCAAGGCTGAGATTCACGAGTTCATCCTGCGCAACTGGCGCATCGTGAAGGTCGCGACCACCAAGGCCCAGCGCAAGCTGTTCTTCAACCTGCGTGGCCAGAAGAAACGTCTGGCATGGTTGAATAACGAGGAAGTTCACCGCGTGGCGGAAAGCCTCGGCGTTGAACCGCGTGAAGTGCGCGAGATGGAAAGTCGCCTGACCGGCCATGACATGGCCTTCGACCCGGCTGCCGAAGCAGACGACGACAGTGCTTTCCAGTCGCCAGCCAACTATCTGGAAGACCACCGGTACGACCCGGCACGTCAACTGGAAGACGCTGACTGGAGTGACAACTCCAACCACAACCTGCACGAGGCGCTGGAAGTGCTCGACGACCGCAGTCGTGACATTCTCTATCAGCGCTGGTTGGCTGAAGAGAAAGCCACGCTGCATGACCTGGCGCAGAAGTACAACGTGTCGGCCGAGCGTATTCGTCAGCTTGAGAAGAGCGCGATGAACAAGCTCAAGTTGTCTATCGCGGCGTAACTCTCGCGAACGAGATGAAAAACGCCCCGATCAGCGATGATCGGGGCGTTTTTGTTCATAAGATCAAAAGATCGCAGCCTTCGGCAGCTCCTACGGACAAATGTGTAGACCTGTGGGAGCTGCTGAAGGCTGCGATCTTTTGCTCTGGGCGTTCATTGCGCCCAAGGCGGCCGACGCGAGCCGTTCAGGCCCAGCAGATAGCTGTCGCCACCCAGCTGGCTCATCTGTTGTCGAACCCATCCTGCGCGTCGCGCAACATAGCTGGTGGGATGGCTCGCGCTCCAGGCTCGCGGGTTTGGCAGGACCGCCGCCAGCAGGCTGGATTGCTGACGACTGAGCCCTTTTGCGCTGACACCAAAGTGGTGCCGCGCTGCCGCCTCTGCGCCAAACACGCCCTCATCCCACTCCACACTGTTGAGGTAAACCTCAAGAATCCGCTGCTTGGGCCAGAGCACTTCTATCAACCCGGTAAACCACGCTTCCAGGCCTTTGCGCAGCCAGCTGCGGCCGGACCACAAGAACAGGTTCTTCGAAACCTGCTGGCTCAAGGTGCTGGCGCCCCGAATCGAACCGCCGAGCTCGTTGTGAGCCAGGGCTTTTTGAATCGCGCCAAAATCGAATCCCCAGTGCTCCGGGAATTTCTGGTCTTCACCGGCAATCACCGCAAGCTTGAGGTCGTCGGAGATCTCATCCCAGGGTTTCCAGGTGCGTTGCAGGTCAATGGGCTCGCCGTCGAACCATGACTCGATCTTGCGCTCGACCATCAAGGCCGTTCCCGGAGGCGGCACCACGCGAAATATCAGCACCAGCAATACGCTGCCGCCCGCGAACCAGAGCACGGCCTTGGTGAATCTTCGTACAATTAAACGCAGCATAGAGATGGCTTGGCCGAACCCGTTGAGCGGGCCATTATACAGACCCTGTTGATCGAGTCTGACTGGAGTTCTCATGCTGCGTGGCTTTCTGATGCTGGCCGCTTTTTTTGGCTTTACCGGAGTTGCCCTGGGCGCATTCGCTGCCCATGGCCTGAAGAGCCGCCTGACGCCTGAATACCTTGCGATATTCCACACCGGCGTCACTTATCAATTGGTGCATACCCTGGCGTTGCTGGGCGTGGCGCTGCTGGCCACACAAATGCAGGGACGCCTGGTCACGTGGGCAGGTGCTTCGTTTGCGATCGGCATCCTGCTGTTTTCCGGCAGCCTGTATGTGTTGACCATGACGGGCATCAGCAAACTTGGGATCATCACCCCGTTTGGCGGGCTGGCGTTTCTGGTGGGCTGGTTTTGCCTGGGTCTTGCCGCCTGGCGCCTGGCCTGAGGTAACCAAACCTCGGTAGGAGCTGCCGCAGGCTGCGATCTTTTGATCTTCAAAAAAGCCAGATCAAAAGATCGCAGCCTGCGGCAGCTCCTACCGGGAGGATTGCGTTTCAAGACGAATGGCTTGGGTCGATCTGGTTGATCGGGCTAGAATGCCAGCCCCTTAAAATGATGGTGGCCTGCGGCATGCGCATTCAGTTGAACGGCGAATCCCTTGAACTGCCCGACGGTGAAACCGTTGCGGCCCTGCTCACCCGTCTGGAACTTACCGGACGCCGGGTAGCGGTCGAGCTCAATCTGGACATCGTCCCGCGCAGCCAGCATGCCGAAACCACCTTGAACGACGGTGATTCAGTCGAAGTTGTGCACGCCATCGGCGGCGGCTAGTCGCCCGGCCCGCAAGGGCACAGAATTCTGCAAGAACCTCACCCCAACAGAGGATTTCCCATGAGCATCGTTCGTAGCGACAAGCCCTTCGTCCTGGCCGGTCGTACCTACCAGTCGCGTTTGCTGGTAGGCACAGGCAAGTACCGTGACATGGAAGAAACCCGCCTGGCCATCGAAGCCTCGGGTGCCGAGATCGTGACCTTCGCCGTGCGCCGTACCAACCTCGGCCAGAACCCGGGCGAACCGAACCTGCTTGAAGTCCTGTCGCCGGATCGCTACACCTTCCTGCCGAACACGGCAGGCTGCTTCGATGCCGCCGAGGCCGTGCGCACCTGTCGGCTGGCCCGGGAGCTGCTGGGCGGCCACAACCTGGTGAAGCTTGAAGTGCTGGCGGACCAGAAAACCCTGTTTCCCAACGTGATTGAAACCCTGAAGGCTGCCGAAGTGCTGGTCAAGGAAGGTTTTGACGTGATGGTCTACACCAGCGATGACCCGATCATTGCCCGTCAGCTGGCGGAAATCGGTGTGATCGCGGTGATGCCGCTGGCCGGTCTGATCGGCACGGGACTGGGGATCTGCAACCCTTACAACCTGCAGATCATCCTCGAAGAAGCCAAGATTCCCGTACTGGTGGATGCTGGTGTGGGTACCGCTTCCGACGCTACGATTGCCATGGAACTGGGCTGCGAGGCGGTGCTGATGAACTCGGCTATCGCCCATGCCCAGCAGCCGGTCATGATGGCCGAAGCCATGAAACATGCGATCGTCGCGGGCCGTCTGGCCTACCTCGCCGGTCGCATGCCGAAAAAACTCTATGCCAGCGCCTCCTCGCCGCTGGATGGTCTGATCAAGTAAGAGCCATTGATGACTGAATCAAAAGAAACGCCTATCCAGCCGGAAGAAGGCGAAGAGCGCCAACACCGACGTATCAAGAGTTTTGTGATGCGCGCCGGGCGCATGACCGAAGGCCAGCAGAAAGGCCTGGAGCAGGGCACGCCACTGTTCGTGCTGCCGCTCGCCGATGCGCCGGTGGACTTCGATCAAGTGTTTGGCCGCTCTGCGCCGCGCTCGCTGGAAATCGGCTTCGGCATGGGCCATTCCTTGCTGGAAATGGCTGCGGCTTCGCCGGAGCAGGATTTCATTGGCGTTGAGGTGCACCGTCCGGGTGTTGGCGCGCTACTCAATGGCGTGCTGACCCAGGGCCTGACCAACCTTCGAGTCTACGATTGCGATGCGATCGAAGTGCTCAACCGCTGCGTGGCGGATAACAGTCTCGATCGCCTGATGCTGTTTTTCCCTGATCCATGGCACAAGAGTCGTCACCACAAGCGTCGCATCGTTCAGGCGTCGTTCGCTGAGCTGGTGCGTAGCAAGTTGAAGGTCGGCGGCGTGCTGCACATGGCCACGGACTGGGAGCCGTACGCCGAGTACATGCTGGAAGTGATGAACGTCGCGCCGGGTTATCGCAACCTGGCCGAAGACGGTAAGTGCGTACCGCGCCCGGCCGAGCGGCCGATCACCAAGTTCGAACGCCGTGGCGAACGTCTTGGGCATGGCGTGTGGGATCTGAAGTTCGAAAAGCAGTCCTGAACGGTAATACAAAAACCTGTGGGAGCGGGCTTGCCCGCGACAGTGGTCTGACAGTCAACGTGGATGTTGAATGTTACGGCCTCATCGCGGGCAAGCCCGCTCCCAAAATGTTTTGTATGTGCTCAAATTCAGCGGCGGTCGGCCACTACGCCGATGAGCACCAACACCACCAACAACACCGGCGCCAGGCTGTAGTTGTTGAACTGGCTCAGGCCTTTGATGATCCACGGCGTGGCGTAGATCAGCGCGAGGCCGCTGCCGACCATGCACACCAAGGCCATCAGCGGGACGCGCAAGGCGCCGGCGATGCTGCCCAGGCGTTGGTCGATCCAGCCCTTGATGTCCGCGCCAAACAGCACCAGCAAACAGCCCACCAGCGCCAGAGAGATCTCCGACAGGTTGCTGCGGCTCCAGCGGGAGACGGTGGCGAGCAGGTCGAGTATCAAATCCATTCGTTTTCCCTTAAGGCTGAAATCAGCTCAGAAATTTCTGCAGCAAGTCATTGAGGAACAGTTGCCCGCGCTCGGTGGCCGCCAGACGTGACGGTTCGACCTGCAACAAGCCGCTTTGTTCGGCCTCGAGGCGGCCTTCGGCGAAGCTTTCCAGACTCAGGCCGGTACGCTCCTGGTACAGCCGCGATTCGACGCCTTCGGTGAGGCGCAAGGCGTTCATCAGGAACTCGAACGGCATTTCTTCATTGGTCAGCGCTTTCTCGCCCGCCTTGAAGCTTTTCGCCGGGTTCAGGTAGTCCTTCGGCAGGCGCGTCTTCCAGGTGCGCACGATGCGCCCGTCCGGATGACTGAGCTTGCCGTGAGCGCCGGCGCCGATGCCGATGAAGTCACCGAAGCTCCAGTAATTGAGATTGTGCCGCGCCGGGCGCCCGGGTTGGGCATACGCCGAGACTTCGTATTGCGCGTAACCGTGCTCGGCGAGCAACGCCTGGCCGGCTTCCTGAATGTCCCACAGTGTGTCGTCTTCCGGCAGCGTCGGCGGCTGGTTCCAGAACACCGTGTTCGGTTCCAGGGTCAGTTGGTACCAGGACAGGTGAGTAGGCTTAAGGGCGATGGCCTGGCGCAGGTCACTCAACGCATCGTCCAGGGACTGATCGGGCAAGCCGTGCATCAGGTCCAGGTTGAAGTTGTCGAACCCGGCCTGACGCGCCATGCCGGCAGCACGGAGGGCTTCGTCACCGTTATGAATGCGGCCCAGGGCCTTGAGTTTCTCTTCCTGGAAGCTCTGGACGCCGATCGACAGGCGATTGATGCCCAGCGCGCGGTAAGCCATGAACTTTTCCTGCTCGAAGGTCCCGGGATTGGCTTCCAGGGTGATTTCGATGTCTGCGGCGAACGTTATGCGCTGCTCGACGCCCTTGAGCAGTCGGCCCAGGGCCGCAGCGCTGAACAGGCTCGGCGTGCCACCGCCAAAGAAGATCGAACTCAGCTCGCGGCCATACACCGCGTGCAGATCCTGATCGAGATCGGCCAGCAAGGCATCGACGTATTCCTCTTCCGGCAGCACCGGGCTGGCCGTGTGGGAATTGAAGTCGCAATAAGGGCATTTGCGTACACACCACGGGATGTGGATGTACAGCGCCAGGGGCGGCAGTACGGCAAGCGCTGCCCGAGGCGGTTGTGCAGCGCCGCCGTAAATCAGCGGCGATGCGGAGGAGTCGTGGGTCATTTCAAGCCCAGACGCAGGCGCAGCAGTTCCATTGCACGGGCGCGGTGGCTGATCAGGTTCTTGTCGCCAGGGCTCAGCTCTGCGCTGGAGCAGTCGCGTTCCGGCACCCAGAACAGCGGATCATAGCCAAAACCATGCTCGCCACTGGCCTGGGTCAGGATGCGCCCTTGCCACAAGCCTTCGCAGAGTATCGGCAGCGGATCATCGGCGTGCCGCACCAGGGCCAGTACACAGACGAATTGCGCGCCGCGTTCGGTTTCAGGTACGTCTTTCAAGGCGTCGAGCAGCTTGGCGTTGTTCGCCTCATCGCCTTGGCCATCAGCGTAACGGGCCGAATAGATGCCCGGTGCGCCACCGAGGAAGTCCACTGCCAGGCCCGAATCATCGGCCAGTGCCGGCAGGCCGGAGATGCGCGCGGCGTTGCGGGCCTTGAGAATGGCATTCTCGACAAACGACAGGCCGGTTTCTTCAGGCTCGACAGTGCTGAATTCGCCGATCGAGCGCAATTGCACCGAATCGCCGAGCATGGCCTGGAGTTCCTTGAGTTTGCCGGCGTTGTGGCTGGCCAGTACGAGTTGGGTGAAGTTCATCATTGGCCGGGGAAAAGCTCTTGGTTGAAATTGATGGTGTTGATTTTATCGCCAGTCTCCACCTGAATATTAAAGGTGCGGGTCTCCTGCTGATCGACCGGGTATTGGGCGATATAGTAAATCGCACCCTGTTCGGTGATCTGGCGGAAGTTGAGCTTTACGCTCTGGCTGGTCAGGTCCTTGATGGTGCCGCTGACCTGGGCCATCAGCGGCTTGCCGTCCTTGAGCACCGAAATGTTGATCACGCCCTGGTTCTTGCTGCGGGTCAGTTCCGCGGCTTTGGCAATGTCCGGCGTCAGGAAGGTGGAATTGAAGGTGTTGTAATGCACCGTCACGTCACCGAATTTTTCCTGGCGTTCACCCTTGATGGCATCGGCGGCCATGGCGGTCACGCTCAGGCAGGCAGTAAATAGAAACAGCGCTAGACGACCCATGTTGGTTCTCCTCGAAATGTCGTGTTTCACACCGCGATCTTGTGATCCTGCAGGCCGGGGCTGCTGACGCGGTAGATGCCGATTTCACCTAATAGATTAGGCCATAGCTTGCTGGCCCACCCGTGGCGATGCTGTTGATCGACAGCCAGCCGATCAATGACCTTGGCTTCACGTTCGCGACACAACTCTTCAAAGTCGCCGAAAGTGCAGAAGTGGATGTTCGGCGTGTTGTACCAAGTGTATGGCAGGAAATCGGAAACGGGCATCCGCCCCTTGCTCGCGAGGTACCAGCGGCAGCGCCAGTGGCCGAAATTCGGGAAGGTGATGATGCACTGGCGACCGACCCGCAGCATCTCGTCGAGGATTCGGTCCGGGTAGTGCACCGCCTGCAACGCCTGGGTCATGACCACGATGTCGAAACTGTTGCTGGCGAAGTTGCCCAGGCCCTTGTCCAGGTCCTGCTCGATGACGTTGATGCCTTTGGCGACGCATTCGGCAATATTGTCCGGGTCGTTTTCCAGCCCGTAGCCGGTCACCTGCTTGTTGTCGCGCAGCCAGGTCAGCAGTTCACCGTCGCCGCAACCCAGGTCGAGTACGCGGCTGCCGGCGGGGATCCATTCCTGGATGATTTCCAGATCGGCTCTCATGATGTCCTCAAAGCGAAATTCGGTTCATGTAGTTGCTGAACGCCTGCAGGTAACGCGGAATCGGAATCAGGAAGGCGTCGTGGCCTTGCGGAGCGTCGATCTCGAGGTAGCACACGTCTTTCTTGGCGGCCATCAGCGCATCCACCAGCTCCCGCGAGCGGGCAGGGGAGAAGCGCCAGTCGGTGGTGAACGACATCACGCAGAATTTGGCCTGGGCGTTGGCGAAGGTTTTCGCCAGGTCGTCGTCGAAATTCGCCGCAGGATCGAAGTAGTCCAGCGCCTTGGTCATCAACAGATAGGTGTTGGCGTCGAAGCGGCCGGAAAACTCCTCCCCCTGGTAACGCAAGTAGCTTTCAACCTGGAACTCGACGCTGTGGAAGTCGTAGTTGAGCTTTTCACTTTTCAGGCCGCGGCCGAATTTCTCGCCCATGGAGTCATCGGAAAGATAAGTGATGTGCCCGACCATCCGTGCCAGCATCAAGCCGCGCTTGGGGATTACGCCTGCTTCCTGGAACGAGCCACCGTGGAATTCGGGGTCGGTCAGGATAGCCTGGCGCGCCACTTCGTTGAACGCGATGTTCTGTGCCGACAACTTGGGGGCCGAGGCGATTGCCAGGCAGTGCCGGATGCGATCGGGGTAGGTAATGCTCCATTGCATCGCCTGCATGCCGCCCAGGCTGCCGCCGATCACGGCGGCCCATTGGTTGATGCCGAGCACGTCCGCCAGGCGTGCCTGGCTGTGCACCCAATCCTCTACCGTGAGCACCGGGAAGTCGGCTCCAAATGGCTTGCCGGTCTCCGGGTTGATGCTGCTCGGGCCGGTGGAGCCATTGCAGCCGCCCAGGTTGTTCAGGCTGACGACAAAAAATTTAGTCGTATCAATGGGCTTGCCGGGGCCGATGCAGCTGTCCCACCAACCTGGTTTGCGGTCGTCGGGGCTGTGGAAACCGGCGGCGTGGTGGTGGCCGGACAAGGCGTGGCAGATCAGCACGGCGTTACTCGCCGTGGCGTTCAGCGTGCCGTAGGTTTCGTAGATCAGGTCATAGGCTGGAAGCGAACGGCCACAGGCCAGGGCCAGGGGTTCACTGAAGTGCGCCACTTGCGGCGTCACCAGGCCAACAGAATCGGCGGGAAAGGCAGTTGGCATCGACCCTGCTCTCGTTGAAATGAGGCGTAAGTCTAAAGACCGGTGGGGTTAGCGGCAAGCAAAGGCCGGGGCTGTTTGTTACTTGTCATACCGAGGCGTTGCCATCGCGGGCAAGCCTTGCTCCAACAAGTCTGCACTTTACCTGTGGGAGCGGGCTTGCTCGCGAAGAACGATACTGCAGTGAGCCTGGGAGTTAGATGAGCAAGCGCAGGATCTGCGGCATCATCGTCATCTCGGCCAGGTTGTTGATGACCAGCATGTCGATCAGCTTCAACACCATGAAGGCGAGGATCGGCGAGATATCCAGGCCGCCGAGGTTTGGCAGGATCTTGCGGAACGGTGCAAGGGCCGGTTCGCAGATCTGGTTGACCAGCTCGGCGCCAGGGTTGTGGCTACCCGGTGCAACCCACGACAGGATCACACTGATGATCAGGGCAAAGAAGAAAATCTTCAGGAACAGCGCGGTCACGCCGATCAGCGACCAGATCAGCAGTTGCAGCGGGTTGCCGGTCGTGCCGTAGGTCAGCAGCAGTGTCAGCGCCATCAGTGCCAATTGCACCAGGATCGCCAGCACCAGGGACGACATGTCCAGGCCAAACATGCTCGGGATAATCCGGCGCAGGGGCTTGAGCAGCGGTTGGGTGGCTTTTACCGCGAATTGGCAGAGCGGGTTATAGAAGTTCGCCCGCACCAGTTGCAGCACGAAACGCAACAGTACGATCAGCAGATACAGGCTGCCGAGGGTTTGCAGCACGTAGACCGCTGCAGTGTTCAATCCAATCATGTAAGGCTCCTTATTGACCCAATTGTTCGGCCATTTCGGCCGAGCGGTGCGCAGCGGCGCCGAGTGCTTTTTCTACCAGCGCTTCAAAGCCGCCAGCCTGGAACGACTTGATTGCAGCTTCGGTGGTACCTGCAGGGGAAGTCACGCGGCGACGCAATTCAGCCGCGTCGACGTCACTGGCAACCGCCATGTGCGCAGCGCCCAAGGCCGTTTGCACGGTCAGTTGAGCGGCGATATCTGCTGGCAGGCCGAGTTTCACGCCGGCAGCGGTCATCGCTTCAATCAGCAGAAAGAAGTACGCCGGGCCGCTGCCGGACACCGCAGTGACCGCGTCCAGCTGCTGTTCTTCGTCAAGCCACAGGGCGATGCCGACGGCGGACAGCAACTCTTCGGCTTGCTGGCGTTGCTCGGCGCTGACTTCGGCCGTAGCGAACAACCCGCTCACACCCTGGCGCAGCAGCGCCGGGGTATTGGGCATGCAGCGCACGATAGGCTGTGCGCCGAGCCAGTTGTTCATGCTGGCGCAGGTAATGCCGGCAGCGATGGACACCACCAGTTGGTTCGGCTTCAGGTTTGGGCGAATCGCTTCGCACACGGCCTTCATCGCCTGGGGTTTGACCGCCAGGACGACCACTTCGGCGTCTTTGATCGCCTCGGCGTTGTCGGCAAATACAGCAATGCCGTGTTCAGCGGCGACTTTCGAGCGGGTTTCAGCGCCCGGATCGCTGGCGCGGATCAGCTCGGCTTCCAGACCTTTGGCGCGCAGGCCGCCGATCAGGCTGGCGGCCATGTTGCCGGCACCGATAAAGGCAATACGAGTCTTGCTCATGTCAGGTCCTTACAAAGAGAGCCATCAAGGCTGCATTGGTTGAGAGCCGCGGGCGCCAAACAGGGCCGTACCGATACGGACCCAGGTGGCGCCCATGGCGATGGCCGACTCGAGGTCGTGGCTCATGCCCATGGAAAGTGTGTCGAGCGGCAGGTTCAAACTGGCTTGCAGTTGCTGTACGGCAGCAAAGGCGGCGTCCTGGGCGGCGCGATCTTCAGTTGGCTCGGGAATCGCCATCAGCCCGCGCAAGCGGATGCGCGGCAATTGGCTGATGGCTTGCGCCAGCGCCGGCAGATCTTCAGGGGTGCAGCCGGATTTGCTGGCTTCACCGCTGACGTTGACCTGGATGCAGATATTCAGTGGAGGCAAATCGGCGGGACGTTGCTCGGACAGGCGTTGTGCGATTTTCAAGCGATCCACGGAATGCACCCAGGCGAAGTGCTCGGCGATAGCGCGAGTCTTGTTCGATTGAATGGGGCCGATGAAGTGCCAGATCAAGGGCAGGTCGGCCAATTCGAGCTGTTTGCCCAGGGCTTCCTGCAGATAGTTCTCGCCGAAGTCGCAGATCCCGGCGGCGTGTGCTTCGCGCAACGCTTCGGCGGGCTTGGTCTTGCTCACGGCGAGCAACTGCACGCTGTGCTCGTCGCGGTGAGCGGCTTGGGCCGCAGCATGGATGCGCGAACTAACCTGTGCGATGTTGTCTGCTATCGTGGACATTCAAGAGGCGCCAGCGGTTCTGAGGTTGGCGGCATTCTACTGGAATTGAGGAGCGCTATGGATATCACTGAGCTGCTGGCCTTCAGCGCCAAACAGGGCGCGTCCGACCTGCACTTGTCCGCCGGCCTGCCACCGATGATTCGCGTCGATGGCGATGTACGCCGCATCAACTTGCCTGCCCTGGACCACAAACAGGTGCAGGAGCTCATCTACGCGATCATGAACGACACCCAGCGGGTGGATTTCGAGAAGCATCTGGAGACCGACTTTTCCTTTGATGTGCCCGGCGTGGCGCGCTTTCGCGTCAATGTCTTCAACCAGAACCGCGGCGCTGGTGCGGTTTTTCGTACCATTCCCTCAAAAGTCCTGAGCATGGATGACCTGGGCATGGGGGAGGTATTTCGCAAAATCACCGAGGCCCCGCGCGGCCTGGTGTTGGTGACCGGGCCTACCGGCTCCGGCAAGTCGACCACCCTCGCGGCCATGATCGATTACCTGAACAACCATCGTCATCACCATATCCTAACCATTGAGGACCCTATCGAATTCGTTCACGAATCACGCAAATGCCTGATCAATCAGCGCGAAGTTCACCGTGATACCCGCAGCTTTGCCACGGCCCTGCGCTCGGCCCTGCGCGAGGACCCGGACGTGATTCTGGTGGGTGAAATGCGCGATCTGGAGACTATTCGGCTGGCCTTGACGGCGGCGGAAACCGGGCATCTGGTGTTTGGCACGCTGCACACCACGTCGGCGGCGAAAACCATCGACCGGGTGGTGGACGTGTTTCCGGGAGACGAGAAGTCGATGGTGCGTTCGATGCTCTCCGAGTCCCTGCTGGCCGTGGTCTCGCAGGCGCTGATCAAGAAAGTCGGTGGCGGCCGGGTTGCCGCGCACGAGATCATGATAGGAACGTCGGCGATCCGTAACCTGATCCGTGAGGACAAGGTGGCGCAGATGTATTCGTCGATTCAGACCGGCGCGTCGTTGGGGATGCAGACGCTGGATATGTGCTTGAAGGATCTGGTCAACAAAGGGCTGATCAGCCGCGAGCATGCGCGGGAGAAGGCGCGGTTGCCGGATAACTTCTGAGGGAGATTGGTGGCGCTTTCAAGTATGCCATCGCGAGCAGGCCCGCTCCCACAGCGGAATGCATTCCAACGTGGGAGCGAGCCTGCTCGCGATAGGGCCGTAATGTCCGGCGAAGATGTTTTGGCTTCAGATCAGCGCTGAACAACCCGCAACGCGCTCTGTTCTTTCGGCAGTACCCGCTTGGCCACTACGTAGTGTTTTTCCCAATACGGTTTTTTCAGCGTATCGATACTCACCGACTTGCCACGACGCGGTGCGTGGATGAAGCGGTCGTTGCCCAGGTAAATGGCGACGTGATTGACCCGACGGCTCTTGATGTTGAAGAAAATCAGGTCGCCAGGCTTCAGATCCTTGCGATCGACTTTCTCGCCATGACCACTGGCCATGGCGTTCGACGTGCGGGGCAGGTCGAATGTCGCGTCGTTGAACGCGTATTTCACCAGGCCGCTGCAGTCAAACCCTTTACTTGGGCTGCTACCGCCCCAACGATAAGGAGTACCGAGCACATTCACCGCACGGCTCAGCACGTTGCTGCTTTCCTTGCTCGCCATTGGCGGAACCAGGCTGCTTTTACTGGTCAGGGTTGGAGCTGTTTTTTTGCTTTTGCTCGAAGGAGCAGAAGCATGGGATTTCGGGGTGTAACCATTAACGTTGGGAAGACGTTGCTCACGATTGGTGGCGTGGGCGGCCAGTGGCATCAAAAGGCAAATGGTTAGCCATGTCTTGAAAATTGGACGCATTAGGCAGGGCTCATATTGGTTAGCGCGCAACTTTATAACAGCTTTTTTGTCCATTCCGGGTCCGTTGGTCGATTCGCAAAAGTCTCAAGGGAACCAAATTGGCGACAGATGTACGAGGGTCTTCAGGCAAATGCCTTATGCGACAAGACTTTAGAGAACAGAAGGATAACATTTGCCATTTGTCGGCCACGCGTAAAAAAGTCACAAAGAATTAAAGAATATTTATCTATCGTCTGAATCGAGGTCATTCATGAATACCTATCAGCACCCTGTTCCGCATCAGGACACCCATAGCAAGCTCATTGGCTACCTGCTGTGGATCCTCGGATTTACCGGTGCTCACCGCTTTTATTACGGCAAGCCGGTGACCGGGACGATCTGGTTCTTCACCTTCGGTTTGCTGGGTATCGGCTGGCTGATCGACGTGTTCCTGATCCCGGCCATGGATCGCGAGGCGGACCTGCGCTTTACCGCTGGGCCGATCGAATACAACGTCGCGTGGATTCTGCTGACCTTCCTCGGAGTGTTCGGTGTACACCGCATGTACCAGGGGAAATGGATCAGCGGGTTGCTGTACCTGGTCACGGGTGGGTTGTTCTTCCTGGGGGTGCTGTATGACTTCTGGACGTTGAATGACCAGGTTTCCGTGCGTAACGCGCAGAGCCGTTAAGCAAGATCAAAAGATCGCAGGCTTCGCCAGCTCCTGCACAGGGATATGCGTTTCCCTTTAGGAGCTGCCGCAGGCTGCGATCTTTTGGTTTTCAGGCCTGGTGGCTGATCCGTCCATCCACCAGGGTGTACCGCACCACACTCGGCAGGCTGTGGCCAATGAACGGGCAGTTCTCGCCCTTGGACAGCCAATTTTCACCGGCTACGGTCGAAGCCGCCGGATCGAACAGCACGATATCCGCCGCACCTCCCACCGCCAGCTTGCCTGCCGGCAGGCGCAACGCTTCGGCGGGCCCGGCGCTCAGTCGCGCCAGCAGTGTCGGCAGGTCGAGCAATCCATCCTCCACCAACGTCATGGCCAGCGGCAGCAGTAACTCGACGCTGCTGATGCCTGGTTCGGTCGCGCCGAACGGCGCCAGTTTGGCATCGCGCTCGTGGGGCTGGTGGTGGCTGGAGATGGCCGACACCACGCCAGACTTCACCGCCTCACGCAGGCCGTCGCGGTCAGCGCGGGTGCGCAGCGGCGGCTGGACGTGATAGAGGCTGCTGAAGTCGATCAGCGCTTCATCCGTCAGGATCAACTGATACAGGGCCACATCGGCGGTCACCGGCAGACCACGGGCCTGGGCCTGGGCGATCAGGGCTACGCCGCGGGCGCTGGTGAGCTGGCTGAAGTGCGCGCGTACGCCGCTTTGCTCGACCAGTAACAGATCACGGGCCAGGGCCACGGTTTCGGCGGTTTCCGGAATGCCTGGCAAGCCTAGGAAGCTCGCGGTCGGGCCTTCGTGGGCCAGGCCGCCTTCAGCCAGGTCATGATCCTGGGAGTTGAAGATTACCGTCAGGTCGAACGTTGCCGCATATTCCAGTGCCCGGCACAAGGTGCGGGTGTTGCGGAAACTCTCCAGACCGTTGCCGAAGGCCACGCAACCGGCATCGCGCAATGCGACCAGCTCTGCAAGCTGTTCGCCATCAAGGCCTTTGCTCAGGGCGCCGATCGGGAAGACTTTGGTGTTGCCGGCCTCACGGGCGCGGTCGAGGATCAGTTCGGCGACGGCCGAGGTGTCCAGGACCGGTTTGGTTTTCGGTGGGCAGCACAGGCTGGTGACGCCGCCCGCAGCCGCTGCGCGGGTTTCGCTGATGATCGAGCCTTTGCGGCTATAGCCTGGCTCGCGCAGGGCAACGTTCAGGTCGACCAGGCCGGGAGCGGCCACCAGGCCCTGGGCGTCTATGGTATCGACTGCGACGAAACCGGCAGGTGCGGCACCGAGGGCGACGATCTTGCAGGCTTCAATGTGGATATCGGTGACTTGATCCCGCCCGCTGACGGGGTCGATGACGCGTGCGCCGAGAATGCTGAGCTTCACTGGGCGTTCTCCTGCTCGAATTGGCGCTGGGCGGTTTGTCCGCTCATGGCCATGGACAAAACGGCCATACGAATGGCAATCCCGTAGGTCACCTGATTGAGGATGACCGAGTGCGGACCATCGGCCACTGCGGACTCGATTTCCACCCCGCGATTGATCGGTCCCGGGTGCATGACAATGCAATCGGGCTTGGCGCCGGCGAGGCGTGCTGTCGTCAGGCCGAACAGGCGGTAGAACTCGCCCTCGCTCGGCAGCAGGCCGCCAGTCATGCGTTCTCGCTGCAGGCGCAGCATGATCACCACGTCGACGTCTTTCAGGCCTTCGGTCATGTCGGTATAGACCTTGACGCCGTATTGCTCGATGCCGATCGGCAGCAGGGTCTTCGGCGCAATCACGCGGATGTCCGGGCAGCCGAGGGTTTTGAGCGCCAGCATGTTCGAGCGCGCGACCCGCGAGTGCAGGATGTCGCCGACAATGGCCACCGAGAGGTTTTCGAAACCACCCTTGTGCCGACGGATCGTCAGCATGTCGAGCATGCCCTGGGTCGGGTGCGCATGCCGGCCGTCGCCGCCGTTGATGATCGCCACTTGCGGGCAGACATGCTCGGCAATGAAGTGCGCCGCGCCGGAGTCACCGTGGCGCACGACGAACATGTCGGCGGCCATGGCTTCGAGGTTGCGCAGGGTGTCGAGCAGCGTTTCGCCCTTGCTCGCCGAGGAAGTCGACACGTTCAGGGTGATGACATCCGCCGACAGGCGCTGGGCCGCCAGTTCGAAGGTGGTGCGGGTACGGGTAGAGTTCTCGAAAAACACGTTGCACACGGTCTTGCCGCGCAGCAGCGGGACTTTTTTCACCGCCCGGGCGCCGACTTCGAGGAACGAGTCGGCAGTGTCGAGGATTTCCGTCAGCAGCTCGCGGCGCAAACCGTCGAGCGAGAGGAAGTGGCGCAGCTGGCCCTGATCATTGAGCTGCAGCGGGCGCTTGGTGTCTAGAGGCGTCATCGCGAGGGGGACTCTCAATAGGGCGGATTAAAGGGCGAAATCTTGCAGTTCCAGCACGAGCGGCGATGGCCCGGACAGTTTCACCCGTTCATGGGCGGCCAGCGACAGGGTTGCGCCGACTACGTTCGGGCGGATCGGCAGCTCACCGGCGTCGAGGTCCAGCAGACAGACCAGCGTCACGCTGGCCGGGCGGCCGTAGTCGAACAGCTCATTGAGCGCGGCGCGAATGGTCCGGCCACTCATCAGCACGTCGTCGATCAGCACCAGGTGCTGGCCTTCGATCTCGAACGGCAGGGCAGAAGGGCGGACCTGCGGGTGCAAGCCGTTCTGGCTGAAGTCGTCGCGATAGAAGGAGACGTCCAGGGTGCCGAGTGGCGAGTCGCTGCCCAGTTCATCGAGCAAGGCCTGGGCGACCCAGACGCCGCCGGTGCGAATGCCGATGTAGCGTGGCTCGCTGATGCCGCGATGTTCCAGGTGCGCCTTGAGACGGATCGCCATCTGGCTGATCAGTTCGGCGGGATTGGGCAGGCTCATGGTTGCTCCTTCTTGGGCCCGGGCCAGATTCTGCTTGAGCAATGGCCCGGGTTGCAGCTTAGAGAGTCGCGTGGCGGCTCTTCAGGATAGGGTGTGATCAGGATTCGAACAGTGCGGTATTTTCGTCGAGCCAGCCTTGCAGCAGCAGGGCGGCGGCGATGGCGTCCACCGGATTGTCGCGGTAGCTGCCCTTTTGTCCGCCCCGATCCCGCCGCTCGCCCTTGGCCTCAAAGGTGGTCAGGCGTTCATCGTGGGTATAGAAGGGCAGGTTGTAGCGGCCATTGAGGCGGCGGGCGAATTTTTCCGCGCGCAGGCACATGTCGCTGGGCGTTCCGTCCATGTTCAGGGGTAGGCCGACCACGACAGCGTCGGGTTTCCATTCCTTGATCAGGGCTTCGACCTGGTTCCAGTCGGGTATGCCGTTCTGCGCCTTCAGGGTGCACAGCTCGCGAGCCTGGCCGGTAATCACCTGGCCGACCGCCACGCCGATCTGTTTGGTGCCGTAGTCGAAGCCGAGAATCAACCGCAGAGCCATCAGGCGTGCCCCGCCTGGCTGGTCAGCAGGCTGAGATTGATCCCCAGGTGCCGGGCCGCCGCTTCCAGGCGCAGTTCGCTGCTGGTATTGAACAGGATGTCGGCGCTGTACGGGCAGGTCAGCCAGGCGTTGTCAGCCAGTTCCGACTCCAGTTGCCCGGCTTCCCAGCCGGCGTAACCGAGGGTGATCACGCTTTTCCCGGGACCGACGCCGTCTGCAATCGCGAACAGCACGTCCTGGGACGTGGACAGCGACAGCTCGCCTTCCAGATCAACGGTCGCCTGGTAAGTCTGGCCTGAGGGGTGCAGGACAAAACCGCGATCGGTCTGCACCGGGCCGCCCATGAAGATCGGTACGTGCTGGCATAGCGCCGGTGGTTCGATATCCGGGCGCAATTGCTCGAGGATATCAGCCAGATTCAGATCTTGCGGACGGTTGACCACCAGCCCCATGGCACCATTGGCCGTGTGCTCGACGATGTAGGTCAAGGTGTGGGCAAAGTTCGGGTCGGCCATGTGCGGCATGGCGATCAGGAAATGATGCTTGAGGTAACTGGGGCTGACGTTTTTCATGAGCGCTAGTGTGGCGTTGGAGGGGCAAACTGACAAGCTGAAGCCGGTCAAAAGATCGCAGCCTTCGGCAGCTCCTACAGGTGCCACATCTAATTACTGGACAACCTGTCGCCGCGGGCAAATTTCCAGGTGCGGATGATTTCCAGGCGGTCGATGTCCGACAGGTCCCCGGTAAACGGCGCAAACGGCGCCGCGAGCCGCACGATGCGCTGGGCGGCCTGGTCCAGCAGCGGCTGGCCGGAGGATTCCAGTACCAGCACTTCATACAGCGAGCCGTCGCGGTTGATCGAGACCATCAGGCGCAAATTGCCATAGATTTGCTTGCGTCGCGCTTCGTCCGGGTAGTTCAGGTTGCCGATGCGCTCGACTTTCTTGCGCCATTCATCCTTGTACCAGGCACCCTTGTCGCGCATGGTCGAGGCGGCGCTCAGGCGGTGTATACGCGGGCGCTTGGCGTACAGCTGTTGTTCGTTGGCCAGTTCGGCTTCGAGGCTGGCGATGTCACTGGACAGCTGTTCACTGTCGAACGTCGGCGCGGCCACCTTGGGTTTGGCATCGATCTTGGGCGCTTCGGTTTTTGCCGGTGCTTTCTTCGGTTTCGGCGCAACCGTGGTCACTGCGGCCTTGGGCGGCGCTTCCTGGACTTCAGGTTTAGCGGCAGGAGGCGGCGTGACTTTCTTGACCTTGTTGTCCTGGAAGGGCGCGACCTCGGTGGTCTTGGGGGTCGCCTTTTTATCCAGGGTGCCGCTGCCTTGCTGGTTTTCCTGGGCGAGGAAATCGGCTTTCTCGGGCTTCTTTTCACTTTTGAAAGTGGCGAGGGTGATTTCCAGGGTTTTGCTGATCTGCTTGGGCTCGACCATGGTGAAGCCCACGCCCAGCAGCAACGCCAAATGAATTAACGCTGCGAGAAACAGGGTAAATCCGAGGCGATCGGCCGGGCGCACACCGCGGTGGGCGAGTTCGGCAGGCAGATCGGACGGAAGTGTCATGGTGAAAAAACCAACATCGCGTTTTTAAGGGCTCGGCATGATAACGCAATGTTGGTTTTTAGCTTCAAGCTTGAAGTTTCAAGCGACAGGCTGCATTGAGCGAATCTCACTTGCAGCTTATGGCTTGCTCTGCAACTTCTTCTCGATGGCGTCCATCAGCAGGCCACCAATGTCGGTGCCAAAGGCATTATCGATCTCGCGGATGCAGGTCGGGCTGGTGACGTTGATTTCCGTCAGGTGCTCGCCAATCACGTCCAGGCCGACGAACAGCAGGCCTTTTTCGCGCAGTGTCGGGCCGACCTGAGCGGCGATCCAGCGATCCTTGTCGGTCAATGGGCGGGCTTCGCCACGACCACCAGCCGCGAGATTGCCGCGGGTTTCACCGGCGGCGGGAATCCGCGCCAGGCAGTAATCCACAGGCTCACCGTCGATCATCAGGATGCGCTTGTCGCCGTCCTTGATCGCCGGCAGGTAGGCTTGGCCCATGATTTGCTGGGCGCCCAGCGCGGTCAGGGTCTCGAGAATGACCGACAGGTTCGGGTCGCCAGCGCGATGACGGAAGATCGAGGTGCCGCCCATGCCGTCCAGCGGCTTGAGGATCACGTCGCCATGCTTGGCGGCGAACTCACGCAGCACGTCGGCGCGGCGGCTGACCACGGTTGGCGGGGTGCACTGGGGAAACAGTGTGGCGAACAGCTTTTCATTGCAGTCGCGCAGGCTCTGCGGTTTGTTGACGACCAGCACGCCGGCGCGCTCGGCTTGCTCCAGCAGGTAGGTGGAGTAGACGAACTCCATGTCGAAGGGCGGATCCTTGCGCATCAGAATCACGTCCAGATCGCTCAGGAGCGCGTCAGTCTCGGCCTCCAGTTCGAACCACTTTTCCGGGTTGGCGAAGACTTTCAGCGGACGCATGCGCGCCCGGGCTTCGCCTTCGCCCTGATACAGGTCGCGCTGCTCCATGTAGAACAGTTCCCAGCCGCGCTTTTGCGCGGCCAGCAGCATGGCCAGCGAGCTATCCTTTTTATAGGAAATGCCGGCAATGGGATCCATGACAATCCCGACGCGAACGCTCATGGGTTTTTCCTCGAATTTGGGCTTTGTCGATCCCCTGTGGAAGCGGGCCACAGGGCTATATAAAAGTGGCGTCAGATTGGCGCCGGGCGTGTTTGCGGTCAAGGGAAAACCACAGTGCCAGTCACCCGATAGATTGGATTTGGAGACTGTGCTAAAAAGGCTTTGCCCTTGAACATCAAGGGTTTCGAGCCCTGGAAGATCCGAAAACGGACAATTTGATTCGCAAAGGCGACGGTAGAGTAAATATGGATCAGCATTCCAGCGCCTTGAAGGTCATGGTGATCGACGATTCGAAGACGATTCGCCGCACCGCCGAAACGTTGCTGAAAAATGTAGGTTGCGAGGTCATCACGGCCATCGATGGTTTCGATGCGCTGGCGAAAATCGCCGACAACCATCCCGGCATCATCTTTGTCGACGTCATGATGCCGCGTCTGGATGGTTATCAGACCTGCGCCCTGATCAAGAACAACAGCGCGTTCAAATCCACGCCAGTGATCATGCTGTCGTCCAGGGACGGGCTGTTCGACAAGGCCAAGGGGCGCATCGTCGGCTCCGATCAGTTTTTGACCAAGCCTTTCAGCAGGGAAGAATTGCTGAACGCGATCCAGGCCCATGTTCCAGGGTTTGCCGCCGTTTTGCCGCAGTAGGACACGCACAGTGACGCTCGGCCAACGGGCCCGGCGTCGACAAGAATGGGGAAGACCATGGCACGAATTCTGATCGTCGACGACTCGCCGACCGAAATGTACAAACTGACGGGCATGCTGGAAAAGTATGGTCACGAAGTGTTGAAAGCCGAAAACGGCGCCGACGGCGTGGCCCTGGCCCGCCAGGAAAAACCTGACGCGGTGCTGATGGACATCGTCATGCCCGGCCTCAATGGTTTTCAAGCCACCCGGCAGTTGACCAAGGACCCGGAAACCGGGCACATCCCGGTGATTATCATCACCACCAAGGATCAAGACACCGACAAGGTCTGGGGTACGCGCCAGGGCGCCAAGGATTACCTGACCAAGCCGGTCGACGAAGACACCCTGATCAAGACCCTCAACAACGTGCTTGCCGGCTGATCATCGGACCATGAGTGAATCGCTGACTGCCTTCGAACTGCTGCTGCAACTCGATCAGCGTTGCCGTCTGCTGGCGGCAGACCTGCCTTCCCAGCCGGCCCGCCAGGACAGCTGGAGCGGTATAGGATTTCGATTGGGCGAGCACTGGTACGTCGCTCCCATGGGCGAGATCAGTGAAGTCTTGCACGAACCGCGATTCACCCAGTTGCCCGGGGTAAAACCCTGGGTCAAGGGCGTGGCCAACCTGCGGGGTCGCTTGCTGCCGATCATGGATGTCTGCGGCTTCTTCGCCCTGGAGCTGTCGGCGGTGCGCAAGCAGCGTCGGGTGTTGGTGGTGGAGCACAACGAGGTGTTTGCCGGGTTGATGGTCGACGAAGTTTACGGGCTGCAGCATTTTGCCCAGGGAAGTCTGGAGCCGGTGGATAACTTGAGCGGGGCGATTGCGCCGTTCATCAAGGGCCGGTTTAAGCGCGAGCAGGATTGGCAGGTGTTCAGCCCGTTTGCGCTGGCGCAGTCGCGGGCGTTCATGCACGTCGCTTTGTAAACGCAGACCCCACAAAGCGATCTGTGGTGGGTAGGTAGATGTGAGTTAACAGGCGAGGACCGATGATAAAAGCAAAAGCAGGCAAGCCAATGGAAGGGTCGCGCAGCCGGTCGCAGATCATCGTGCTGTTTATCGCGCTGATCATCTTCATCATGCTGTTGTTCGCCAATTTCGCGTACCTCAACACCCAGGCTACGTACGATAAACAGTACATCGGCCACGCAGGCGAGTTACGCGTGCTGTCCCAGCGTATCGCCAAGAATGCTACGGAAGCCGCTGCCGGCAAGGCTGCCGCGTTCAAGCTGCTCAGTGATGCGCGCAATGATTTTGCCCGGCGCTGGAGTTATCTGAAGCAAGGCGACCCCTCTACCGGTCTTCCCCCTGCGCCGTCCGCCGTGCGCCCGGAAATGCGCGCAGTGCAAACGGACTGGGAGCGCCTGCTGAAAAATACCGACGCCATCCTCACCAGCGAACAGACCGTACTGTCGCTGCACCAGGTCGCCGCGACCCTGGCCGAGACTGTGCCGCAACTGCAGGTTGAGTATGAAAAAGTCGTCGAGATTCTGCTGCAGCGGGGCGCTCCCGCCGCCCAGGTCGCGATGGCTCAACGGCAATCCTTGCTGGCCGAGCGAATCCTGGGGGCGGTGAATACCGTGTTGTCCGGGGACGAGAATTCGCAACAGGCTGCCGACGTCTTCGGGCGTGACGCGGCACGCTTCGGCCAGGTCCTGACGGGCATGTTGCAAGGGGATCCGGCGCTGAAAGTCAGCCAGGTCGAGGACCGCGATGCCCGGGCCCGCCTGCTCGAGATTTCCGAACTGTTCGAGTTCGTCTCGGGTTCCGTCGATGAAATTATCGAAACCTCGCCTGAACTGTTAAAGGTCCGGGAGTCAGCAACCAACATCTTCGGCCTGTCGCAAACGCTGCTGGACGAAGCCTCGCACCTGGCCAATGGTTTTGAAAACCTTGCCGGCGGTCGTCACACCGACACCATCGGCGGCTATGTCCTGGGCTTGCTGGCGCTGACGTCGATCATCCTGATCGGCCTGGTGATGGTGCGCGAAACCAATCGGCAGCTGCGTGAGACGGCCGAAAAGAACGAACGCAACCAGACGGCGATCATGCGCCTGCTCGACGAGATTGAAGACCTGGCAGACGGCGACCTGACGGTGACGGCCTCGGTGACGGAAGATTTCACCGGCTCCATTGCCGACTCTATCAATTATTCCGTCGACCAGTTGCGCGACCTGGTGGCAACCATCAACCTGACCGCCGGCCAGGTCGCCGCCGCCGTGCAGGAAACCCAGGCCACCGCCATGCACCTGGCGCAAGCCTCCGAGCATCAGGCGCAGCAGATATCCGAAGCTTCCACGGCCATCAACGACATGGCCCAATCCATTGACCAGGTGTCGGCCAACGCGGCCGAGTCCTCGGCGGTGGCTGAGCGGTCGGTGGAAATCGCCAACAAGGGCAACGAGGTGGTGCATAACACCATCCACGGCATGGATAACATTCGCGAGCAGATCCAGGATACCGCCAAGCGAATCAAGCGCCTTGGTGAGTCTTCCCAGGAAATCGGCGACATTGTCAGCCTGATCGACGACATTGCCGATCAGACCAACATTCTGGCCCTCAACGCTGCGATCCAGGCCTCGATGGCGGGTGACGCTGGTCGCGGTTTCGCCGTGGTAGCCGATGAGGTGCAGCGCCTGGCCGAGCGCTCATCCGCTGCGACCCGACAGATAGAGACCCTGGTGCGGGCAATTCAGACGGACACCAATGAAGCTGTGATTTCCATGGAGCAGACCACCACCGAAGTGGTGCGTGGCGCACGTCTGGCGCAGGATGCCGGGGTGGCGCTGGAGGAAATCGAAGGCGTATCCAAAGTGCTCGCGGCGCTGATCCAGAGTATTTCCAATGCCGCCCAGCAGCAGACGTCCTCGGCCGGACAGATCTCCCTGACGATGAACGTGATCCAGCAGATCACCTCGCAGACCTCCTCCGGCTCCACTGCAACCGCCGAAAGCATCGGTAACCTGGCGAAGATGGCCAGCCAGCTGAGGCGTTCGGTGTCCGGTTTCACCTTGCCCGCGGCGAGCGCGCAGGCTGCTGATAAAGTATAGGGCGTGGCAGGCGCAGGTTTTTTCCAGTGGAGTGGTTATGGGTGATCGGCACGACTATGTGGCCCTCGAGTGGGTCAAGGGCGAGATTGCCGAAACGCTGAGGCAGGCGGCGCTCCATCTGGAGAGCATGGCGATGGACGAAGAGCAGACGCCCCTGGCGCTCGCTGAATGCCTGGCGTGCATCCACCAGGTTCACGGCAGTTTGCAGATGGTCGAATTCTACGGCGCGGCACTGCTGGCCGAAGAAATGGAACAGCTGACCCAGGCGTTGCAGCAGAACCGTGTGAGCCATCGTGAAGAAGCGATCCACCTGCTGTTGCAGGCGCTGGCGCAGTTGCCGGTGTACCTCGACCGGGTGCAAGGTGCGCGCCGGGACTTGCCGCTGGTGGTGCTGCCCCTGATCAATGATTTGCGCAGTGCCCGCGGCGAGGGGCTGTTGTCGGAAACCAGCCTGTTCAGCCCGCAAATGCCGGATTTGCCCCCGCTGGACGACGCAGCGCTGGCGCAGCTGGAGCCGCCAGAGTTGGCCAATGTGTTGCGCAAGTTGCGGCAAATGCTGCAGATGGCACTCGTTGGATTGCTGCGCGAACAGGCTGACGACACTCACCTGGGTTACCTGGCAAAGGTGTTCGCGCGACTCGAAAGTATCTCCGGTCAGGCGCCGCTCAGCCCGTTGTGGCAGGTGGCCTCGGCGCTGGTGGAAGGCATGCGTGGCGGTGCGATCGCCAACAGTCCGGCGCTGCGAAGCCTGTTCAAGGAAGCTGACACGGAACTCAAGCGCTTGCTCGAAGAAGGCATGCGCGGCATCAATCAACCGGCACCACCAGAGCTGCTCAAGAGTTTGCTGTTCTATATTGCCAAGGCCGAACACCCCACCGGGCGCATGCTGACCATGAAAGATCGCTACTCCCTAGAGGACGCGTTGCCTGACAGCGCAATGGTTGATGACGAGCGCGCGCGCCTGGGCGGTCCCGACCGCGATGCGATGCGCTCGGTGCTGGTGGCGCTGTGCGAAGAGCTGGTGCGGGTCAAGGAACGCCTGGACCTGTTCGTGCGCAGTGACCGCCAACACATTGCCGATCTCGACAGCCTGCTGTCGCCCCTGCGGCAAATCGCCGACACCCTGGCGGTGCTGGGTTTTGGCCAGCCGCGCAAGGTGATCATCGATCAGTTGGCGGTGGTCCTGAGCCTGGCCCAAGGCCAGCGTGAGCCCACGGACGCCATCCTGATGGACGTCGCGGGCGCCTTGCTCTACGTCGAAGCGAACCTGGCCGGCATGGTCGGCAACCTGGAACCGGAAAGCCAGGAAGACAGCCGCTTGCCGACCACCGACCTGACACAGATTCACCAGATCGTCATCCGCGAAGCGCGCATCTGCCTGCAACAGGCCAAGGACATGATCGTCGACTACATCGACGCCGACTGGGACCGCCAGCACCTGCAGCCCTTGCCTGCCTTGTTGACGCAGATCCGCGGCGCACTGGCGATGATCCCGTTGAGTCGCGCTGCCAGCCTGGTCGAAGCGTGCAACCAGTTCATCCGTGAACACCTGCTGCTGGATCCTGGCCAGCCGGGATGGCAGGAGCTCGACAGCCTGGCCGACGTGGTGACCAGCATCGAATATTACCTGGAGCGCCTCAGCGACGACCCCGAGGCAGCCGGGGAACAGGTGCTCGACGTCGCCGAGAAAGGCCTCGCCGCACTGGGGTTTTTCCCCCGCGCCCGGCATGCCCCGGAACTCGAACAAGTGCCGGAGCCGACTGAGGCGCATCTCATTCAGGAGTTGCAGGCGTACGGTGCTCCTGAGTTGGTGCAGACCCTCGCGGACGTGCTCGCCAATCCTGTGTCTGCGGTAAATCCCCCGGCGCTGCATACCCCGGGTAGCCTGCTACCGCCGCCTGCGGGCGAAGAGCCGGTGGACGATGAACTGCGTGAAGTGTTCCTGGAAGAAACTGACGAAGTACTGCAAGTCCTCCGTGAGTACTTGCCCCGCTGGACTGCCGACCCGCAGAACACTTCGGCCCTGAGTGAGCTGCGCCGGGCCTTCCACACCCTCAAAGGCAGCGGCCGGATGGTTCGGGCGCTGATCCTGGGCGAGCTGGCGTGGGCGGTGGAAAACCTGCTCAATCGAGTGCTCGAACACAGCGTGAAGCCGGGCCCTGGCGTGCAGCAATTGCTGGCTGATGTGCTGCAGCTGTTGCCGGAGCTGGTCGCGGAATTTGCCCGCAATGCCCAGCGCCAGCGCAACGATGTCGACCAGGTGGCGGCCCGTGCGCATGCCTTGGCCAAGGGCGAGCAACCGTTGGTGGATGAGGATGCAGAGGACGTCGTGGCACTCGATCCGCTGCTGCTGGAAATTTTCCGCAACGAAGCCGAAACCCATCTGGCCAGCGTCAATCGCTTCCTCGACCAGGCCGCCGAGCATGTGCCCTTGCAGGCCAGTGACGAGTTGCAGCGCGCCTTGCATACGCTCAAGGGGAGCGCCTCAATGGCCGGCGTGGTGCCGATCGCCGAACTGGCCGCGCCGCTGGATCAACTTGCCCGCGAGTACAAGGCGCACCTGCTCTCACTGGACCTGGACGAAGTGGAACTGTTACTGGAGGCCGAAGGGCTGTTCCGGCTAGGCCTGCGCCAGCTAAAGACGGATCCGCTGGCCGAGATAACGGGCGCGCAGCATCTGATCGAGCGAACCCATGCACTGCTGGCCATGCGCCTGCAAACCCTGCTGAGCGCACCCCAGAGTCGGCCACGTATCAAGCGCGACCCGCAATTGATCAACAATTTTCTGGCCCAGGGCATGGACATCCTGCTGGACGCCGAGAGCTTGCTGCAACGCTGGCAGCAACACCCCGGTGAACGCCAGGAACTCAGCGCGCTGCTGGACGAATTGACGACCTTGGGTGAAGGCGCACACCTGGCTGATCTGCATCCGGTGGATGAGCTGTGTGAAGCCTTGCTCGATCTGTACGGTGCGGTGGAGGAAAGCAGCCTGGCGGTCAGCCCGGCGTTTTTCCATGAAGCGCAAAGTGCCCATGAAGCGCTGATCAACATGCTCGACGAGCTCGCAGCCGGCCAGGAAGTCAGCCCGCAACCGGCGCGGGTGCGAGCCTTGCGCGATTTGCTGGATGAAAGCCTGGACCCGTCGGCCACCGGCCTGATTCGCAGCGACGGCAGCCGCGCCCTGAGCATTCGCGAGCTGGGCAGCGCCACTGCCGAACTGGCGCAGGCAGAACCAGACGACGCTATCGTGTCGATCTTCCTGGAAGAGGCTGTGGATATCCTCGAAAGCTCGGGCCAGGCCCTGCAACGCTGGTTGAGCGATCCGGATAACGCCGCACCGCTGCTGTCGTTGCAACGTGACCTGCACACGCTCAAGGGCGGGGCGCGGATGGCCGAGGTCGAACCCGTGGGTGATCTGGCCCATGAATTGGAAGGGCTGTACGAAGGCCTGGTGGATCGCCGTTATCAGCACACCGATGCCTTGGCGCAGCTGTTGCTGCGCAGCCATGATCGCCTCGGGCAGCTGCTTGAGCAGTTGCAGGACCAGCATCCCCTGGATGAGCCAGATGAGCTGATCGAGGCCATCCGCGAGTTTCGCCAGAACAACCTCGGCAGCGCTGAAGTGGCCGAACCGCTGCCGGTCAGCGATCACCCAGGCCATGATCCGGAGCTACTGGAGATCTTCCTGGAAGAAGGTTTCGACATCATCGAAAACTCCGGGGCGGCGCTGGTGCGCTGGCAGGCCGACCCGGCGAATCGCCAGGAAGTGGAAAACCTGCTGCGTGATCTGCACACCCTGAAGGGGGGCGCGCGGATGGTCGAAATCACACCGATCGGTGATCTGGCCCACGAGCTGGAATTTCTCTATGAAGGTTTGTCGGCAGGCTTACTGCAACCGACCCAGGCCTTGTTCGCGCTGTTGCAGAGCAGCCATGACCGACTGGCACAAATGCTCGACGCGGCGCGCGCCGGTCAACCCATGCCGCCTGCCGATCAGTTGATCGACTCGATCCGCAATTTCAGTCACCCAGTGTTGCCGGCAGATCCTGTCACGGCACCTGCGGTGATCAAGCCCGAACCTCCTGCACCGCAGCCTGACGCCGGCGCCGACATGGTCAAGGTCTCGGCAGAGTTGCTGGATGATTTGGTCAACCTGGCCGGTGAAACCTCGATTTTCCGCGGGCGCATCGAACAGCAGGTCAGCGATGCACGGGTGGCCCTGAGCGAAATGGAAACCACCATTGAGCGCATGCGCGACCAGTTGCGGCGCCTCGATACGGAAACCCAGGGGCGGATCCTCAGCCGCCAGCAGGTGGAAGCCGAACGTCTGGGGTACGAGGAATTCGATCCGCTGGAAATGGACCGGCATTCGCAGCTGCAACAGCTGTCGCGTGCGCTGTTCGAGTCCGCGTCCGACCTGCTTGACCTCAAGGAAACCCTCGACCGGCGCAATCAGGACGCCGAAAACCTGCTGCAACAACAGGGGCGCATCAATACCGAGTTGCAGGAAGGCCTGATGCGTACACGCATGGTGCCGTTCGAACGGATGCTGCCGCGCCTCAAGCGCATCGTCCGTCAGGTTTCCGGCGAACTGGGCAAGGATGTGCAATTCATCGTCGGCAACGCCGAAGGCGAGATGGACCGTAACGTCCTCGAGCGCATGGCCGCGCCGTTGGAGCACATGCTGCGCAACGCCGTGGACCACGGCCTGGAATCCTCCGAGGTGCGCATCGCTGCGGGCAAACCCGCTCAGGGAAAGATTACCCTGGACCTGTCGCGCGAGGGTGGGGACATCATTTTCGATATCCGCGATGACGGCGCCGGCGTGCCCCTGGACGCGGTACGCCGCAAGGCGATCAAGCGTGGCCTGCTGGCGCCTGACAGCGATATCAGCGACCGCGATGTGCTGCAATTTATCCTGCAACCGGGATTTTCGACGGCGGAAAAAATCACCCAGATTTCCGGGCGTGGCGTGGGTATGGACGTGGTCCACGAAGAGGTGCGGCAGCTGGGCGGGACCATGAGCATTGACTCGGTGTCCGGGCAGGGCGTGCATTTTCGCATCCGCCTGCCGTTCACCGTGTCGGTCAACCGGGCGCTGATGGTGCAATGCGCGGAAGATCAGTATGCGATCCCGCTCAACACCATCGACGGCATCGTTCGTGTCTTGCCCAATGAACTTGAAGGCCACTATCGCCTGGATCCGCCAACCTACAAATATGCCGGGCAGCACTATGAGTTGTGTTACCTCGGCGAACTGCTGAAAACCAGCAGCCGCCCGAAGCTGCTGGGACAAAACCTGCCGCTGCCGGTGTTGCTGGTGCAGTGCAACGAACGCCACATCGCCGTGCAAGTCGACGCCATGGCCGGCACTCGCGAGATCGTGGTCAAGAGCCTCGGCCCGCAGTTCGCTGCCGTGCAAGGTTTGTCCGGAGCAACGATCCTGGGGGATGGCCGGGTGGTGCTCATTCTTGACCTGTTGGCGCCGATCCGCGCCATGCAGACCCGCTTGCCGCGTCAGGCCCTGATGCAAGACGCCGAGCCAGAGTCGCACAAACCCCTGCTGGTGCTGGTGGTTGATGATTCGGTCACGGTGCGCAAGGTCACCAGTCGTTTGCTGGAACGTCACGGCATGAACGTACTGACCGCCAAGGATGGAGTCGACGCGATGTTGCTGCTGGAAGAGCACCTGCCCGACCTGATGCTGCTGGACATCGAAATGCCGCGCATGGATGGCTTCGAAGTGGCCACCCAAGTGCGCGCGGACGAGCGTACGCAGCATCTGCCGATCATCATGATCACCTCGCGCACCGGACAGAAACACCGCGACCGCGCCATGGCCATTGGCGTCAACGATTACCTTGGCAAGCCGTATCAGGAATCGGTATTGCTCGAAAGCATCGCCTTCTGGAGCAAACCCCATGCTTGAACACCGCACCAGCAACCTCACCGGGCTGCTGTTGCCCCTGGCCGATCGCCACCTGATTCTGCCCAATGTGGCGGTCGCCGAACTGATCGACTACCAGCCGGGCACGTTCGACCTGGATACGCCGCCCTGGTACCTGGGGCGGGTAGGGTGGCGGGACCGGCAGATTCCAATGCTCAGTTTCGAGTCGGCCTGTGGTCAGAAAATCGTCATGGGCGAGCGGGTGCGGATCGTGATCCTCAATGCCCTGGGTGGGCGCCCGGAGTTGAAGTTCATCGCACTGTTGGTGCAGGGCATTCCACGGTCCTGCAAGCTCGACAGCCAGTTGAGCTATGTCGATGTGCCCTTGTGCGCGCTGGAGCAAGCCGCGGTGCAAGTGGGCGATCAAGTGGCCAAGGTCCCTGACTTGCTGGCGCTGGAAGGTTTGCTGGTGGAGGCGGGGCTGGTCTGACGGGGCCTGGAAGCATTGTGGGAAGGCTCCTGGATGTCGCCGAACGCTCCTGCAACGATGTGTAGTGATGCCGCCAGCGGATTTTTAATGCGAATGATGCGGTCTGAAGCGTTGCGTTTTCAGGCTTCAAGCCGGAGCCTTGCGCACTGTCGTAATGGGTTTTGAGGTAGGCAATACATGTATCACGGGGAAAAACTCAACGCCTGGACGCATCTGGTGGGGGCGGTGGCGGCCTTTGTCGGCGTGGTATGGATGCTGGTGATTGCCAGTATGGACGGCAGTCCGTGGAAAATCGTCAGTGTGGCGATCTATGGTTTCACCTTGCTGGTGCTGTACAGCGCCTCGACCGTTTACCACAGCGTGCGGGGACGCAAGAAAGCGATTATGCAGAAGGTCGATCACTTTTCGATCTATCTGTTGATCGCCGGCAGCTACACGCCGTTTTGCCTGGTCACGCTGCGCGGTCCCTGGGGCTGGACCTTGTTCGGGATCGTCTGGGGGTTGGCGCTGATTGGCATCCTGCAGGAGATCAAACCGCGGTCGGAAGCGCGGGTGCTGTCTATCGTGATTTACGCGGTGATGGGCTGGATCGTGCTGGTGGCGGTCAAGCCATTGTTAGCCGCGCTGGGTTCGACAGGGTTTGCCTGGCTGGCATCGGGCGGGGTGTTGTACACCGTGGGGATCGTCTTTTTTGCGCTGGACCACCGGCTGCGGCATGCGCATGGGATCTGGCATTTGTTTGTGATCGCGGGAAGCTTGCTGCACTTTGTGGCGATTTTCTTTTACGTGCTTTGAACAACGGATCAACAGATCTCAGAAGCTCCTACAGGGAAATATGATCCCCTGTAGGAGCTGCCGCAGGCTGCGATCTTTTGATCTTTTGATCTTTTGATCTAGAAATCCCCCCAAAGCTGCTGAGCCACCGCCAGCGCCACAACCGGCGCCGTCTCAGTCCGCAACACTCGCGGGCCAAGCCGTGCCGCGTGAAAGCCTGCGCCCTTGGCCTGATCAACCTCGGCATCCGACAGCCCGCCTTCTGGCCCGATCAGAAATGCCAGCGTGGCGGGCTTGGCGTGACTCAGCAACGGCTCGGCCACCGGATGCAGCACCAGCTTCAGCTGCGCTTCAGTCTGCTTGAGCCAATCAGCCAATAACTGCGGCGGATGAATCACCGGGACCCTCGACCGTCCGCATTGCTCACAGGCACTGATTGCCACCTGGCGCCAGTGCATCAGGCGTTTGTCGGCACGTTCGTCCTTGAGGCGCACTTCACAACGGTCGCTGAAGATCGGGGTGATCTCGCTCACGCCCAGTTCAGTGGCTTTCTGGATCGCCCAGTCCATACGCTCGCCACGGGACAAACCCTGGCCGAGGTGGATCTGCAAGGGGGATTCGACCTGCCCGGCGAAACTCTCATCGATCTGCACCACCACGCGCTTCTTGCCGACCTCTACCAGCCGGGCGCGGAACTCTTGTCCCGAGCCGTCGAACAGCTGCAACGCATCACCTTCGGCCATGCGCAGCACGCGGCTGATGTAGTGCGCCTGGGCCTCGGGCAGCTCGTGCTCACCGGTGCTCAGGGGGGCGTCGATAAAGAAGCGGGACAGTCTCATGCGGGTTCTCTGGAAAGGGAGTGAATCATAAAAGGTGGTGCCTTCTGTGGGAGCGAGCCTGCTCGCGATTCGGTCTCGCATTCGCGATGAGTGCTGGCTGACCGATTGCTATCGCGAGCAGGCTCGCTCCCACAGTGCTTTCATTTTCGGGCCAATCAACCCGGATCGCGGAATCCCGGGTGAAAGTTTTCCGGCACTGACACACTGACGCTGTCGCGCGTTGCAATGTCGATCCCTTCGCTGGCCACTTCAGCCAGAAAGTCTATCTGATCAGGCGTGATCACGTACGGCGGCAGGAAGTACACCACGCTGCCCAAAGGCCGCAGCAGGGCCCCGCGTTCCAGCGCATGCTGGAACACTTTCAGGCCGCGTCGCTCCTGCCACGGATAGGCTTCTTTGGTGGCCTTGTCCTTGACCATCTCGATCGCCAGTACCATGCCGGTCTGGCGTACTTCCGAGACGTTCGGATGGTCGGCCAGGTGCGCGGTGGAGGAGGCCATGCGTTGGGCCAGGGCCTTGTTGTTCTCGATGACGTTGTCTTCTTCGAAAATATCCAGGGTCGCCAGCGCCGCCGCACAGGCCAGCGGGTTGCCGGTGTAGCTGTGGGAGTGCAGGAAGGCGCGCAGGGTCGGGTAGTCGTCGTAGAAGGCGCTGTAGACATCGTCAGTAGTGACGCAGGCCGCCAGCGGCAGATAGCCGCCGGTGAGGGCCTTGGACAGGCACAGGAAGTCTGGGCGGATGCCTGCCTGTTCGCAGGCGAACATCGTGCCGGTACGGCCGAAGCCGACGGCGATTTCGTCGTGGATCAGGTGCACGCCATAGCGATCACAGGCCTCACGCAACAGCTTGAGGTATACCGGGTGGTACATGCGCATGCCGCCGGCGCCCTGGATCAGGGGCTCGACAATCACTGCCGCAACCGTGTCGTGATGTTCGGCCAGGGTCTGTTCCATGGCCGCGAACATGTTGCGCGAATGCTCCTCCCAGCTCATGCCTTCAGGGCGCAGGTAGCAATCCGGGCTCGGCACCTTGATGGTGTCGAGCAGCAGCGCCTTGTAGGTTTCGGTGAACAGCGGCACATCGCCAACCGACATCGCCGCCATGGTTTCGCCGTGGT
Source organism: Pseudomonas sp. HY13-MNA-CIBAN-0226 (assembly GCF_040310305.1). Taxonomy (NCBI): domain Bacteria; kingdom Pseudomonadati; phylum Pseudomonadota; class Gammaproteobacteria; order Pseudomonadales; family Pseudomonadaceae; genus Pseudomonas; species Pseudomonas sp. HY13-MNA-CIBAN-0226. The sequence continues at coordinate 202,565 of NZ_JBEOPS010000001.1, read as the reverse complement.
AGCTGTTGGTGAGGGTGACAAATCGTTTTTTGTTCGGCTGACCGCGGTTGAGCCAGTAGTGAAAGCTCATTTTCAGCGCGACTTCGATGCAAGACGAACCGTTATCGGCATAGAAGCACCGGGTCAGGCCTTCCGGCGTCATCTGCACCAGGCGCTCGGACAGCTCGATCACTGGCTGGTGGCTGAAACCGGCGAGGATAACGTGTTCGAGCTGGTCGACCTGATCCTTGATGCGCTGGTTGATGCGCGGGTTGGCGTGGCCAAACACGTTGACCCACCAGGAGCTGACGGCGTCGAGGTAGCGTTTGCCTTCGAAGTCTTCAAGCCATACGCCTTCCCCGCGCTTGATCGGGATCAGCGGCAGCTGTTCGTGGTCTTTCATCTGGGTGCAGGGATGCCACAGCACCGCGAGATCGCGTTGCATCCACTGATTATTCAGGCCCATATTCAGTCTCCTCGAGGCAGTCCGTGACAAACGCGGACCTGCAATCGCGCAAGCCTATGCAATGACTGGCCCTGGAACAACCCATTGGGTCAATTGAGCTACATTGGATGGGGCGATAGACGTCGCTGGCGGCCATTTGATGGCTGACGTATTCTTCGCCATTCCTTGAGTCGTCTGACTCGCAAAACTGATTTTTCCTCGTGTATTTCCGGAGTTCGCTGAATGTCTGCTGGTTGGCTGCGCGCCTGTGCGCTGGTGATGTTGGGCCTGTTCAGCGTATCTGCGCTGGCCAAGGATAAAACAGCGATCGTGATCGGCGGCGGGCTGTCCGGCCTGACGGCGGCTTACGAGCTGCAGAACAAAGGCTGGCAGGTCACCCTGCTGGAAGCCAAGCCGAGCCTGGGAGGTCGCTCCGGCATGGCCACCAGTGAGTGGATCGGCAACGACAAGACCCAGCCGGTGCTGAACAAGTACGTATCGACGTTCAAGCTTGGCACCACGCCGGCTCCGGAGTTCGTGCGCACCCCGAGCTACCTGATCGATGGCGTGTATTACAGCGCTGCCGACCTGGCGATCAAGGACCCGACGACTGCCGAAGCGCTCAAACGCTACGAGAAGACCGTTGACGACCTGGCCCGCTCGATCGAAGACCCGCAGAACCCGGCAGCGAACAACACGCTGCACGCCCTCGACCAGATCAACGTCTCCAACTGGCTCGACCGCCTGACACTGCCTGCCACGGCCCGTCAGCTGATCAACCAGCAGATTCGTACCCGCTACGACGAACCGTCGCGCCTGTCACTGCTGTACTTCGCGCAGCAGAGCCGCGTTTACCTGGGCGTTTCCGACCGTGACTTGCGCGCCTCGCGCCTGATCGGTGGCAGCCCGGTGCTGGCACAGGCATTCGTCAAGCAACTGAAGACCATCAAGACCAGCTCGCCGGTGTCGGCGATCGTCCAGGACAAGGATGGCGTGACCGTCAAGGTCGGCAGCGTTGGCTATCAGGCTGACTACGTCGTGGTGGCTGTGCCATTGCGCGCACTGAACAAGATCCAGCTGACCCCCGCACTGGATGCCCAGCACCTGGGCGCGATCAAGGGCACCAACTACGGCTGGCGCGACCAGATCATGTTGAAGTTCAAGACGCCTGTGTGGGAAAGCAAGGCGCGCATGTCCGGCGAGATCTACAGCAACACTGGCCTTGGCATGTTGTGGGTCGAGCCGGCGCTGAAGGGCGGCGCCAATGTGGTGATCAACCTGTCCGGCGACAACGCCCGCGTGATGCAGGCCTTCGGCGACAAGCAGATGGCCGATCAGGTGCTGATTCGCCTGCACGCTTTTTACCCCCAGGCCCGCGGCTCGTTCACCGGCTATGAAATCCGCCGCTACAGCACCGACCCTTCCATGGGTGGCGCTTACCTGGCCTTTGGTCCTGGCCAGATCAGCAAATACTGGCGCCTGTGGGAGCGCCCGCTGCAGCGTGTAGCTTTCGCTGGCGAACACACCGACACCTTGTACCCAGGCACGCTGGAAGGCGCATTGCGCACCGGTCAGCGCGCGGCCGGCCAGGTTGAAGACCTGGCGGCAGGCAAGTCGTTTGAGCCAGCGAAGGTTGTACCAGTGGCGGCTGCTGCGGCGGCAGGCGCGGTTGCGGCGAAGAAGGGCAACTTCTTCACCAACCTGTTTGGTGGTTCGGATGATGAGAAGAAGCCGGAACCTGTAAAGGCGCCAGCCCCCGTCGCTCCGGTTGCCCCAACCCCGGCGCCGGTACCAGCGCCTGCGCCTGCTCCGGTTGAAGCGCCGAAGCCTGCGGCACCGGTGAAAGCCGAGCCGGTTAAAAAGGCCCCGGCGAAGAAGCCGGCAGCCAAGGCCGAGACAAAAAAAGCGCCGGCCAAAGCCCCGGCAAAAAAGGCTGAACCGGCCAGGAAGCCTGCGGCTAAACCGGCAGCAACCACTGAGACCAAGGCTCAGTAAAATTTGCTGTTGAACAGAAGCGCGGCTCAATGGCCGCGCTTTTTTTTGCCCGCACTATCGCCGTCGCGGGCAAGCCCGATCCCACAGGGTTTTGTGTCGTACGTGATTTCTCGGTTTACGCATCTCCTGTGGGAGCGGGCTTGCCCGCGAAAGCGTCTTCACGATGACCACTTAATTTCCGGTCTGCCACTAACATCCCGCCACGCTTTGGACTTTAATCTTTCCTTAACTCATCCGTCTCACACTCTTGATCGTATTTCTCGATATTTCAAAGCAAAATTTTCCGCTTTAATTCGATAGATAAGTCGATAGTCTTGGTCGCAGTTCTCACAGGATTTGGGCAATGCAGCTACGTAACTCTTCTTCGCGCTACGGTTGGATCAGCGTCTTCTTGCACTGGACTGTGGCACTGGCAGTCTTTGGATTGTTTGCGCTGGGCTTGTGGATGATCGACCTGGACTACTACAGCACCTGGCGCAAAGACGCGCCGGAGCTGCACAAGAGCATTGGCCTGGTGCTGTTCGCCGTGATGTTGCTGCGGGTGCTTTGGCGTTTCGTCAGCCCACCGCCGCCTACCCTGGAAAGCTACAGCCGCATGACGCGCCTTGGCGCCAAGTTTGGCCACTCGTTCCTGTACCTTGGTTTGTTCGCTGTGATGATTGCCGGTTACCTGATTTCCACCGCAGACGGTGTCGGGATTCCGGTGTTTGGCTTGTTTGAAGTGCCTGCACTGGTCTCCGGGCTACCGGACCAGGCAGATACCGCCGGTTTGATTCATTTCTACCTGGCATGGGCGCTGGTCATTTTTTCCGGCCTTCATGCGTTGGCAGCATTGAAGCACCACTTTATCGATCGTGATGCGACCCTTAAGCGAATGCTCGGCCGCAAAGCCTGATGTTCAACCTCGACTCCAAAGGAATAGAAAGCATGTTGAAAAAGACTCTCGCCGCTCTGGCAATCGGTTCCGCGCTGCTGTCCGCCAACGTAATGGCGGCCGACTACACCGTGGACAAGGAAGGCCAGCACGCCTTCGTCGACTTCAAGATCAGCCACCTGGGCTATAGCTTCATCACAGGTACCTTCAAGGACATCGACGGCAAGTTCAGCTTCGATGCGGCCAAGCCTGAAGACAGCAAGATCGAGTTCAATGTAAACACCGCCAGCGTATTCACCAACCACGCTGAACGTGACAAGCACATCGCCAGCGCCGACTTCCTGAACGCCAGCAAATTCGGCAAGGCGACCTTTGTTTCCACCAGCGTCAAATCCACCGGCAAAAACGCTGCTGGTCAGGAAACTGCTGATGTCGCGGGCGACCTGACTCTGGCTGGCGTGACCAAGCCAATCGTGGTCAAGGCCACTTTCCTGGGTGAAGGCAAGGACCCATGGGGCGGCTACCGTGCCGGCTTCGAAGGCACCACCAGCATCAAGCGTTCCGATTTCGGCAAGCAGAAAGACCTGGGTCCGAAGTCCGATGCAGTCGAGCTGTACATTTCGTTTGAAGGTGTGAAAGCGAAATAACATTCGCCGCTGACACAAAAAACGCCCCCGATCTCGCGATCCGGGGCGTTTTTATTGCCTGGCGCAATCTACGCAGGTGGTGAAATCCAGTGTGGGAGCGGGCTTGCCCGCGATGGCAGCGTGTCAGTCAATATCAATGTCTGCAGGACTGACGCCATCGCGGGCAAGCCCGCTCCCACAGGGTTTGCTTTAGCCAGAAAAAATGCCCCGAATCTCGCGATCCGGGGCATTTTTTATTGCAGCGTTAACTCAGCGATTACGAGTCAGCAGCGCTGGTTTTTCGCCGCGAGGACGGCCTGGCAATTGATCAAGCTGTTCAGGTGTCGGGAAACGATCGGTTTTCGACTCCTTGTGAATGATCTTCGGTGCCGGGCCGCGCGGGTTCTGCACCGCTGGTTCCGAGCGAGGCTGATCGTCACGCGCCGGACGGCGATTGCGACCTTCTTCGCGACGGGCTTGACCGTCACGTGGAGCACCGCTGCGTGGGCCACTGCGCTTGGCCGGCGGAGTGCCAGTGGTGGCGCCGTCGCTGCTGCGCGGACCGCTCTGGCGACCCTGTGGCTTACCGCCGTTGCGCGGTGCACCGGCACCTGCGCCGGCTGCCGCACCCGGTGCCGGAGCACCTGGACGACGGCCACGGCCCTGAGCCGGCTTGGCTTGCGGCACGTAGTCGACGCGATTACCGAAGTTATCGATGTCGTCGTCCAGGAACTCGTCCGGTGCGCGATCAGCGGAAGCACGAGGTGCCGGGCGCTGTTGCTCGCGAGCTGGCGTGCCTTCACGTGGCTTGTGCTCACGGGCCGGGCGATCGCCACGGCCAGTGGTTGCAGGTTTTTCCTTGCCGCCCTTGTCCTTGCCCTTGTCTTTACGACCGCCGCCACCGCCACCGCCGCCGTTTGGACCGTCGCCGCGCGGGCCACGTGGGTTGCGCGGGTTACGCACATCCGGACGCTCGCGCACTTCAGGCTTCTCGGCCTCTACAGCGCTGGAGTCGAAGCCCATCAGGTCGCCGTCGGCGATTTTCTGCCTGGTCATGCGCTCGATGCTTTTGAGCAGCTTTTCTTCGTCCGGAGCCACCAGCGAAATGGCCTCGCCCGAACGACCGGCACGGCCAGTACGGCCGATACGGTGAACGTAATCTTCGTCGACGTTCGGCAATTCGAAGTTGACCACGTGTGGCAACTGGTCGATGTCGAGGCCGCGAGCCGCGATGTCGGTGGCAACCAGGATGCGCACTTCACCGGCCTTGAAATCGGCCAGGGCTTTGGTGCGGGCGTTCTGGCTCTTGTTGCCGTGGATGGCGACGGCGCTGAGGCCGTGCTTGTCCAGGTACTCGGCCAGGCGGTTGGCGCCGTGCTTGGTGCGGGTGAAGACCAGGACCTGTTCCCAGGCGCCTGCGGTGATCAGGTGCGCCAGCAGCGAACGCTTGTGGTTGGCTGGCAGACGGAACACGCGTTGCTCGATGCGCTCGACCGTGGTGTTCGGCGGAGTGACTTCGATGCGTTCCGGGTTGTGCAGCAGCTTGCCGGCGAGATCGGTGATGTCCTTGGAGAAGGTCGCCGAGAACAGCAGGTTCTGACGTTTGCTTGGCAAGCGAGCCAGCACCTTCTTCACGTCATGCACAAAGCCCATGTCGAGCATGCGGTCTGCTTCGTCCAGCACGAGGATTTCCACGTGGGACAAATCGACGCTGCCTTGGCCGGCGAGGTCGAGCAGGCGGCCAGGGCAGGCCACCAGCACATCAACGCCACGGGACATGGCCTGAACCTGTGGGTTCATGCCGACGCCGCCGAAAATGCAGGCGCTGACAAACTTCAGGTCACGGGCATAGACCTTGAAGCTCTCATGGACCTGGGCCGCGAGTTCACGGGTAGGGGTCAGGACCAGTACGCGCGGTTGGCGCGGGCCGTGACGCTGGGATTTGTCCGGGTGACCGTTAGGGAACAACCGCTCCAGAATCGGAAGGGCGAAGCCACCGGTTTTACCAGTACCTGTCTGTGCCGCAACCATGAGGTCGCGACCTTGCAACACGGCGGGAATGGCCCGCTGTTGCACCGGAGTAGGCTCGGTATAGCCCGCCGCCTCGATGGCGCGGACTAAAGCCTCGGAGAGACCGAGGGAAGCAAAGGACATGAGTAATCCTGTTTTAGTTAGGGCTTGGCCCAATGGGAGTCTTGCCTGGCGCGAATGGCGTTTAAGAAGAACGCAATCCCGTCCGGTCCTGCTGGGTCTGAAAAGCTCGTCTGGAGCGCTCGCGCGGGCTGAAAAGCTGCGCTGTAGCGGGGTCGAGATGCCTTGAACAAGTCCGAGCGTCCGGGCGTGAGCCTGGCGGGAAGGCCGGAGTATAACAGAGCAATCACTGCGCGCCGCTTTCCTGCTGCTCAACGGTTTTGCCGCGTACGGTAGTCAGGCCGTTTGCGGGTACTTCGACGGCAGGTCCCGCGCCATATCGGGCACTCAGCTCGGCATAGGCAGGCTCGCGCTTAAAGCGCTTGAGCTCGGCGCCGAACCGCTGCACCAGCAAGTCCATGCCGCCACTGCGACGCACCGCGAGGAATTGGCTTTGTTCACTGATGATAAGCGGATTTTCAGTGATCTTGTCGCGAATGCCCAATTCATCCAGGAGGTGCTGGCCCACTCGGCGGTCGGTGATCAACAGGTCGACGCGCCCGCGCAGCAGTTTCCCGAAGTTTGCTTCATGACTGGGTGCGGGCTCCCTGGTAAACAGCGTCGATTGGCTGAAGTCGGTGCTGTACAGGTAGCCCGGCGAGGTGCCGATGGTCAGGCCGCGCAGGGCGTTCAGGGAGGTGAACGGGTGCGGGCGGTCGTTGGCGTAGAACATCACGAACTGTACTTGCGACAGGGGTTCGCTGGGGTAAAGCAGGGTGGCGTCGCGTTCGTCGCTGTGAAAAATGTCCAGCGCACCATCGGCCTGGCCTTGTTCGAGCATCGACAGGCAGCGCTTCCAGGGCAGGAACTGCCACTGCACTTCAATGCCCAGGCGTTTGAAGACGATGGCGGTGGTTTCATAGTCCAGCCCCAGCGCCTTGCCGTTCTCTTCATAGACGTAAGGTGCCCAGGGCTCGGTGACAATGCGCAGTTTCTCGCCCCGGGCTGTAAAGCTCAGGCACGTGAATAAAATCACCGTCAGTAACTGTGAGATCAAAGGCATGGCCTGAGATTACGACGAGAAGCCGCAAAGAGCCAGAAACTGCATGGAGAAGCTCTATCTCCGTGGATTAGCGCACAGAAAAAGGGCGTTAAAAGCAAAAGATCGCAGCCTTCGGCAGCTCCTGCACCGGGTTTGTTTATTCCCGGTAGGAGCTGCCGAAGGCTGCGATCTTTTGATCTTGCTCTTTGCTTAGCGCGGCAACTTCAAATTGTTCCACACCGCCAGACTCGGCTCGGCCTGGTTCAACGTATAGAAGTGCAACCCTGGCGCGCCACCCTGCAGCAGACGCTCGCACATCTCGGTGATGACTTGCTCACCGAAGCCCTGAATGCTGCGGGTGTCGTCGCCGTAGGCTTCCAGCTGCTTGCGGATCCAGCGCGGAATTTCCGCACCGCAGGCATCAGAGAAGCGTGCCAGCTTGCTGTAGTTGGTGATTGGCATGATGCCCGGCACGATCGGGATGTTAACGCCCAATGCCCGCACCCGCTCGACGAAGTAGAAGTAGCTGTCGGCGTTGAAGAAGTACTGGGTGATCGCGCTATCGGCGCCGGCGTTGGCTTTGCGCACGAAGTTGGCGAGATCGTCTTCGAAATTGCGCGCTTGCGGGTGCATTTCCGGATAAGCGGCGACTTCGATGTGGAAATGATCGCCGGTCTCTTCACGAATGAATTCCACCAGGTCATTGGCGTGACGCAATTCGCCGCTGGCCATGCCCATTCCCGAGGGCAGGTCGCCGCGCAAGGCGACGATACGGGTAATGCCAGCCGCTTTGTACTGAGTCAACAGGCCGCGCAGATCGTCCTTGCTGTCACCCACGCAGGACAAATGCGGGGCGGCAGGGACTTTGACTTCGCTTTCGAGCTGCAACACGGTGTTGATCGTGCGATCACGGGTTGAGCCACCTGCGCCGTAGGTGCAGGAGAAGAAATCAGGGTTGTAGGTAGCCAGCTGGCGGGCAGTGGCGAGCAGCTTTTCATGCCCAGCGTCGGTCTTCGTAGGGAAGAACTCGAAGCTGTAGCGACGGTCTTGGGACATGGTCATATCCTTGGAAACGCGTAAGCCTGGAAGGCACCGTGCACCCTGTGGGAGCAAAGCTTGCTCGCGATAGAGACGCTGCGGTCTTCAGTGAGACCATGGCGACGCCATCGCGAGCAAGCTTTGCTCCCACAGGCCTGCATTAAACCGCTCCCCATGGGGGAGCGGAGCAGGACCGATCAGTAGCGGTAGGCGTGCGGCTTGAACGGACCTTCAACAGTCACGCCGATGTAGTCAGCCTGCTGCTTGGTCAGTTGCGTCACAACACCACCGAAGCCGCGAACCATTTCCAGAGCCACTTCTTCGTCGAGTTTCTTGGGCAGTACTTCAACGGTCAGGCGCTCGGCTTTCTGGGCTGGCGACAGGTCGGCGTATTTCTGGCCGAACAGGAAGATCTGTGCCAAAACCTGGTTGGCGAACGAACCGTCCATGATGCGGCTTGGGTGACCTGTGGCGTTGCCCAGGTTAACCAGACGGCCTTCAGCCAGCAGGATCAGGTAGTCATCGTTCTGGGCATCGAATGCGCCAGGACCGGTGCGGTGGATCTTGTGCACCTGCGGCTTCACTTCTTCCCATGCCCAGTTCTTGCGCATGAAAGCAGTGTCGATCTCGTTGTCGAAGTGGCCGATGTTGCAGACAACAGCGCGCTTCTTCAGGGCTTTTAGCATGTTGGAGTCGCAGACATTGACGTTGCCGGTGGTGGTCACGATCAGGTCGATCTTGCCCAGCAGTGCTTTGTCGATGCTCTCTTCAGTACCGTTGTTGATACCGTCGATGAATGGCGAAACCAGTTCGAAACCATCCATGCAGGCTTGCATGGCGCAGATCGGATCGACTTCGGAAACCTTGACGATCATGCCTTCCTGGCGCAGGGACTGGGCCGAACCCTTACCGACGTCGCCGTAGCCGATAACCAGTGCTTGCTTGCCCGACAGCAGGTGGTCGGTGCCACGCTTGATCGCATCGTTCAGGCTGTGACGGCAGCCGTACTTGTTATCGTTCTTGCTCTTGGTGACCGAGTCGTTGACGTTGATGGCCGGGATTTTCAGTTCGCCCTTGGCCAGCATGTCCAGCAGGCGGTGAACGCCGGTGGTGGTCTCTTCGGTGACGCCATGGACGCGGTCCAGGATTGCCGGGTATTTCTTGTGCAGCAACTCGGTCAGGTCGCCGCCATCGTCGAGGATCATGTTGGCATCCCAAGGCGCGCCATCTTTAAGGATGGTTTGCTCAAGGCACCACTCGTACTCTTCTTCGGTTTCGCCTTTCCAGGCGTATACCGCGATGCCGGCAGCGGCGATAGCAGCAGCGGCCTGATCCTGAGTCGAGAAGATGTTGCAGGACGACCAGCGCACTTCGGCACCCAGGGCAACCAGGGTTTCGATCAGCACGGCAGTCTGGATGGTCATGTGGATGCAGCCGAGGATCTTCGCGCCTTTGAGCGGCTGCTCGGCAGCGTATTTGCGACGCAGACCCATCAGGGCCGGCATTTCCGATTCGGCGATGATGGTTTCGCGACGACCCCAGGCGGCCAGGGACATGTCGGCAACTTTGTAATCGTTAAAATCTGCAGGCGTGATAACAGCGCTCATGAAGAGCCTCCATTCGTAATGTATGCGAATGGGCGCCGTTGTGCGTTTAGTGTCCGGTCGCTGGGACCAGGCAACGCCCCATCCGAGCCTGACAGGTTGAACCTGCTGCAGCGCCCCTCGGACAGGTGGCGGGAAAACGGTAGCAAACGATCTTTACCGTTTTGAAACGGTGGCGATTATAGCGGGCTATGCTGATCTTCCAAAGCCTTTCTGCAGGTCAATGTCTAAACGGTAATCGATGCCATAGTCGATGGCGAATAGAGCTCTAGCCCGGGCTCTGCCATGATGGTAACCATCATTCGGCAAGACGCTCAGGAGTGAATATGAATTTCCACACCCGCAAATGGGTAAAACCCGAAGACCTCAACCCCAACGGCACGCTGTTCGGCGGCAGCCTGTTGCGCTGGATCGACGAAGAGGCGGCCATTTACGCCATTGTCCAGCTGGGCAACCAGCGCGTGGTCACCAAGTACATTTCGGAAATCAACTTCGTCAGTGCCTCGCGCCAGGGTGACATCATTGAATTGGGCATTACCGCCACCGAGTTTGGCCGCACGTCCATCAGCCTGACCTGCGAAGTGCGCAACAAGATTACGCGCAAGAGCATCCTGACGGTGGAGAAAATGGTGTTCGTGAACCTCGGCGAAGACGGCTTGCCTGCGCCGCACGGCCGGACCGAAATCAAATACGTCAAAGATCAGTTCCAGGACGAGTAACACGAGTTCGTGGGAGCCGGCTTGCCGGCGATGGCGTCGCTAGCATCACCGGAAAAATCCGAGTTCATCTCGGTTCCTGGTGTCGCTAATGACCCCATCGCGGGCAAGCCTTGCTCCCACAGATTGATGCTCCCACAGGCTCCACACATGGCTCCCACAGGCCGCACTACCACAGGACTGATGTTTCGTTAGTGTGAGCAGTGAACAGCTCCGAACCGCGCCTGTCGTACGTACATCTCACGCCACCGGTTCCGGAGCACTATGGACACGCAAAAAGACGGCAAGACCCCGAACCTTTCGGCCCAGGAAAAACACGACGTCGACAAAAGCCAGCCGCCGCGCGCTGCCGTGCTGCATGAAATCATCCGCACCCAGGGTGATCAGGAGCTGGAACGCAGCGTCGCCGCCCTTTGGTGGTCCGCCCTCGCGGCCGGCCTGACCATGGGCTTGTCCCTCATGGCCATGGGCTTGCTTAACTCTCGCCTGCCGGACGCAGAAGGGTTCAAGGTAATCGCCAGCTTCGGTTACTGCGCCGGCTTCCTCGCGGTGATCCTTGCCCGTCAGCAACTGTTTACCGAAAACACCCTGACGGCAGTGCTGCCGGTCATGACCAAACCGACCCTTAACAATTTCGGGCGGCTGCTGCGGCTGTGGACGGTGGTGCTGGTGGGCAACCTGTGCGGTACCTTGCTGGTGGCTTATGTAATGCTCCACCTGCCGATTTTCGACACCAAGACCGACATGGCCTTTCTCGACATCGGGCGCAAGGTGATGGAGAACGACGCGAGCAAGATGTTCGCCAAGGGCATCGTCTCGGGCTGGATGATCGCCACTATGGTCTGGATGATCCCTTCCATGGAAAGCGCGAAGATGTGGATCATCATTCTGATCACCTACCTGATGGCGCTGGGGGATTTCACCCACATCGTGGTCGGCTCGGCCGAGGTGTCGTACCTGGTGTTTGCCGGCGAGTTGTCGTGGAGTGATTTCTGGCTGGTGTTTGCCGGGCCGACGCTGGCGGGGAATATCATCGGAGGCAGCTTCATTTTTGCGCTGCTGAGCCATGCACAGATTCGCAGCGAAAGCGGGCCGCCCAAGGAGGATGCGGATCAGCAGCCTGATCCGCAAAAGCTCAAGAAGTAATCAGTGATGACCCGCCTGTGCCGCTGGCGCAGGCTCATCACGGGTGACGTGCTTGACCAGTTTGCCGATGCTCAGGCCCTGCAGCAGGATCGACGACAGCACCACAATGTAGGTAATGCTCAGCAACAGGTCGCGCTCCGGCCCCAGCGGAAGCGCCAGCGCCAAGGCTACCGAAACACCTCCACGCAGCCCGCCCCAGGTCAGAATCCTGATTGTCCCGCGCGGGACTGTGCGCCAGCGACGCAGCAGCAGGATGGCCGGCGCCACGGTCAGCAGGCGTGACAGCAAGATTGCCACGGCCAGCAAACTGGCTGCCAGCACATGCAGCCAGTTGAATGGCAGCAGCAATAGCTCCATGCCGATCAGGGCAAACAGCAGGGCGTTGAGCATGTCGTCGAGCAGCTCCCAAAAACCGTCCAGGTACTTGCGGGTCATGTCGTTCATCGCCAGGTTGCGGCCCAGGTTGCCGATGATCAGGCCGGCAACCACCATCGCGATCGGCGCGGACACGTGCAACTCCGAGGCCATCGCCGAACCACCGATCACCAGCGCCAACGTCAGCATCACTTCGATCTGATGCTGCTCGATGCTCTTGATCATCAGGTACACCAGATAACCGATCAGCGCGCCAAACAGCACGCCGCCAACAGCTTCATGCACGAACAGCATGGCGGTTGCGCCGACGGTTGGCGTCTCACCCAGTTGCGCGATACCCAACAGTACGGTGAACACCACCACCGCCGTGCCGTCGTTGAATAGCGACTCGCCGACGATTGTGGTTTTCAGCGGCTTGGAGGCGTTGGCCGTCCGTAATACGCCGAGCACCGCGATTGGATCTGTCGGCGAAATCAGCGCGCCGAACAGCAGGCAGTACAGGAAGCTCACGTGCCAGCCGAACAGGGCAAAGATGTAATAGGCCAGGCTACCGATCACGGCGGTGGCGATCAGGACGCCGAAAGTCGCGAGCAGGCCAATGGGCCAGCGATAGCTGCGCAGGTCATTGAGATTGACGTGCAGGGCGCCGGCAAACAGCAGGAATGACAGCATCCAGTTCATCAGCAGATCGCCGAAGTCGATCTGTCCGATCAGTTGTTGAATGCGATCTTCAAGACCGGGATAACCCAGGAAGCTCAGTCCTTGCAGGAGCAGGGAAAACAGCAGGGCAGTGACCATGACGCCGATGGTGGGTGGCAGGCCGATAAAGCGGAAATTGACGTAGGTGAGCAGCGAGGTAAGGCAGATAAATGCAGCGACAAGCTCAAGCATTCGGGGTCCTTTGGCAGGTGGTGGAAAGACTGTTAAAAGCAAAGCGTGATCGATTATCGCCTGGATGGCGGGCTTGGGTTCTACGTTCGCCTGGAGACTTCATACGTCAGTCGGTGATGCCGGCCAGCGGTGCTTCACGTCGTTGCCGGTAGATGAAGTACAACGCCGTCACCACGGTCAGGCCGCTGACCAGCGCGCCGGTCCAGGGCAGGTCGGCGAGGTCGGCGCCGCTGGCGACTACCAGCCCGCCGATCCAGGCGCCGGCGGCGTTGCCCAGGTTGAATGCGCTCTGGTTCAGGGTCGAGCCCAGGTTCGGTGCCTCATGGGCCTGGTCGATGATCAGCAGTTGCAGGATTGGGCACAGCGCGAAAGCAAAAATTCCCCACAGCACCAGCGTGATGGCTGCCGGGATGACCGAGTGGCTGGTCTGCGTGAAAGCTGCAAGCACCACCACTACCGCCAGTGCCATGCCCACCAATGACGGCAGCAGGCGGCTGTCCGCCAGCCGGCCGCCGAGCATGCTACCTGCCGTGAGGCCTACGCCAAACAACAGCAGCATGATGGTCACGCCATGGGGGCTGACGCCAGTGATGTCCTGCAGGATCGGCGCAATGTAGGTGAACACACTGAACAGGCTGGTCGACGCCAACACGCTCATGCCCAGCGCCATCAACACATTGGCCTTGCCCAGCACCTTGAACTCGCTGGCAAGGTTGGCCTTGTCCATGGCGATGTCCTTAGGCAGCCACGCCCACTGGGCGATGGCCGCAATCACGCCAATCACCGAGACGGCCCAGAACGTCGAGCGCCAGCCGGCGTATTGTCCGAGGGCGGTGCCCAGTGGTACGCCCAACACATTGGCCAGTGTCAGGCCGGTAAACATCATGGCAATCGCCTGGGCACGTTTGTTCGGTGCTACCAGGCCGGCGGCCACCACCGAACCAATGCCGAAAAACGCCCCGTGGCACAGGGCGGTGACCACGCGAGCGGCCATCAGCGTCGCGTAGTTCGGCGCCAGGGCACACAGAATGTTGCCGAGAATGAACATCAGCGTCATGCCCAGCAGCGTCGCCTTGCGCGGCATGTTGGCGGTGCCGATCGCGAGGATCGGCGCGCCGAACACCACACCCAGGGCGTACCCGGTGATCAGCAGGCCGGCGTGGGGGATGCTTACCGCAAGGTCGCGGGCGACGTCGGGCAGCAGCCCCATGATGACGAATTCAGTGGTGCCGATGCCGAATGCGGCAACAGCGAGGGCGAATAACGCGAGTGGCATGCGCAAGTTCTCTGTCGGTAGTCTTGACGCTGTAATCAGGCATACGCATGCCAGAGACCGCTCTGGAATAGAGCGGGGCGCGGGCAAAAATTATTGGAATTGGTCTGTGCGCAACTGAGTGCGGCGTGGTCGCTTGCAGTATAAACAGCTGCTGACATATGGCGAATCAATTCTCCCGTTTCCCTTAGGAGAGAGCTTGCTCGCAAAAAAAAGTGATGGCGATGCGTTGATCCGGAAGGCACGCGTTATCGTTGACGTCCATCGCGAGCGAGCTCCTACAGGGGAGTGGGTCACAAAAGGAGCATGCCGTGCTTGCAACGGCTTTGGTGTTAGTGGCGGCGCTGTTGCACGCGGCGTGGAATACCTTGATCAAATTCAGCGCCGAACGGCTGCTGGTAGTTGCCTGCATGGACAGCGTGGCCCTGTTGTTCGTGGCCGTCATGTTGCCTTTCGTGGAGTGGCCGCCGCAGGAGATCTGGCCATGGATTCTTGCGTCGGCGGCCTTCGAGTTGCTTTATCGTTATCTGCTGATCCAGGCTTACAGGGTCGGTGACCTCGGGCTGGTGTATCCACTGATGCGCGGATTGTCGCCGTTGGTGGTGCTGGCGCTGACACTGCTTTTCGCCGGAGAGGTACTGACCCATCAGCAGATCTTCGGCATCTTGCTGATCCCGCTCGGCATGCTGTGCCTGCTGTGGCAAGGCGGAGGCGGGGCGCGGCTGCCGTGGTCGATGTTGCCGGTGGTGGCGTTGATCGGCCTGTGTATTGGCTGCTACACCTTCATCGACGGCCAGGCTTTGCGGCGCTGGTCACATCCACTGGATTACCTGGTGTGGGTGACGCTGATCAGCGCCTGGCCTTTTCCATTGCTGGCACTGGTGCGCAAGCGACCGGCGTTCATGCTGTTCTGGCGCGAACAATGGCGGCTGGGATTGGCAGTCGGATTCTGCGTGTTGTTCAGCTACGCTCTGGTGCTGTGGGCCATGCAGCTGGGCTCGATTGCCGAAGCGGCGGCGTTGCGCGAGATCAGTGTGATCCTGGTGGTGCTGTTCGGCATGCGCTACCTGAAAGAACCTTTCGGCCGGCCGCGGCTCTTAGCCTGTGGGCTGGTACTGATCGGCATGCTGGTGATGAAGTTTTAACGCTGATAACAATTCTGGAACTTGAAAAGGGACTGCTTTATGACGGTTGCTCTGTGGTGCATCTTGATCGCGATATTTCTGCCCTACGTCTGCGTCGGCGTGGCCAAGATCAGTGGTGGGTACAGGTTGAAAGACAACCACGACCCTCGGGACTTTCTTGAATCGTTGAATGGGTTTGGTCGACGCGCGCATGCGGCGCAACTGAACAGCTTCGAAGTGACCCCAGCGTTTGCAGCTGCGGTGATCGTGGCGCACCTGGCCGGCAATGCGGAGCTGGTGACGATCAATGTGCTGTCGGTGTTGTTTATCACCAGCCGCTTGCTCTACATCATCTGCTACCTGGCAGATTGGGCGATCTTGCGGTCGTTGGTGTGGTTTGTGGGGATGGGCCTGATTATCAGTTTGTTTGTGGTGTCGGCGTAAGATCAAGAGATCGCAGCCTCGGTGCCCTCGACAGCTCCTACGCAGATCCCTGCAGGAGCTGTGTTGAAGGAGCTGTGTAGGAGCTGTCGAGTGCAACGAGGCAGCGATCTTTATCTTTGTTCGCGCTCAGGGTTTGTCAGCCACCTGAGGCACCTGCGGCAACGCCGCGCCCTTGGGCCATAACATCCAGATCTGACCCTGCTGTTTCATATCCCCGGCCAACTGCCCGGCAGCTTCACCGGTGCCCCAGAACAGGTCCGCGCGTACTTCGCCGGCAATCGCTCCGCCAGTATCCTGTGCCGCTACCGGTCGAACCAGCGCCGTTCCGTCAGGTCGGGTGGTGGAAAGCCACAACAGGCTGCCCAGCGGGATCACCTTGCGATCAACCGCCGCGCTGTAGCCGGCTGTGAGCGGTACGTTAAGCGACCCGCGAGGGCCTTCGTTGCTGTCCGGGTTGCGGGTGAAAAACACGTAGCTCGGGTTGCTGCCAAGCAGTTCCGGTATGCGAGCCGGATTGGCCTTGGCCCAATCACTGATGGCGCCCATCGTCACATCTTCTTTTTTCAGCTCGCCCTGTTCCACCAGCCAGCGGCCGATCGGTCGATAGGGGTGGCCGTTTTGATCGGCGTAAGCAATGCGCAACTGACGGCCATCATCGAGCTGGATGCGACCCGAACCCTGGATCTGCAGGAATTGCAGATTCATCGGGTCGGTCAGCCAGGCCACGACGGGTGCCTTCACCCCTTTGGTTTCGATGGTGGCTGCATCGTCGTAGGGCTTGAGTACGCGACCTTCGAGCCTTCCGCGCAGGCGTTTGCCTTTGAGTTCCGGATAGATGCTGTCCAGCGAGACAATGATCATGTCCTCCGGCACGCCGTACACCGGAATATTCGCCACCGCGGTCTGAGTCAGGCTGCCAGGGTAGACCGGTTCGTAGTAACCGGTGATCAGGCCGTTGGGGTTGTCATTGGCAGCGCGCAAGCCGTAGACGTCCAGGTGTTGCTTGAGGAATCCGCGGATTTCGTTGGCGGTTGCCGGGACGTTGGCGGAGGCCGCACAAGTGGCGCCCCAGACCGCGTCGGCCTTGAGTCGGTTACAGGCGCTGCGCCACGAACCGAAGCCGGCGATCAGGTCGTTGTCCGACACCGTTGGCAACGCTTCCCAGGTGGCGCTGGAGTAAGTCGCCAGCGCGTGGGTTTTGGGTGGGGTGCTTTCGCCCCCGGTGCAGCCGGCGAGCACGGCGACTATCGGGAGAGTCCAGGACAGGCGAGGGCGCCATGCCTTGATGCAGCTGATCATGGAGTAATTCCTTTGCTGGTTGCCTGAGTGCTCCATGCGCTCGAACAACCCATATTGATAATAGGGCTATTGGTCTTTACGGATGACGCGAGGATACTGGCCGCCGTTCCCGTGACCTGAAGCCACCATGACTCTTAAAAGACTTTCCGTTGTATTGCTGGCCTGCCTGACGTTGACTGCTTGTGGCGGCGTCGACCCGAATTCGCCGCTGGGCCAGCGCAAGGCGATTTTCAAACAGATGCTCAAGACCGGTGAAGACCTGGGTGGCATGTTGCGGGGTCGCATTCCATTCGATGGCGCGAAGTTCGCTGACGGTGCCGTGAAGCTCGATGCCTTGTCCCATGAGCCCTGGAAACATTTCCCGCAGGTGCGCGAAGAAGATCACACCAGCGCCAAGGATGATGTCTGGCAGAAACAGGCACGCTTCCAGGAAATGGCTCGCACGCTTGAAGCCGCCACCGGTGAATTGGTGGTTGCCAGCAAGGTTCAACCCTACAAAGCCAGCAATCTGGGGCCGGCGGTGCAGAAAGTCGAAGATGCCTGCAGTGCGTGCCATAAAGAATTTCGGGATCACTGATTTGCGGCGCTCTGGCTGACGATTCGACTTGCTCGCGAAGAGGCCAGTCAGAGCAACCGAAAGCTTCGGTCATTCTTTATATTTATTTATCCAGCTCATCCAGCGCTTCCTGCAATTCCTTGCGGGACTCGGCGAGCTTGTCTTTGCGTTTGTTGATCTTCTCCGGGTCGCCTTTCTTCATGGCCTTGTCCAGGTCTGCCTGGCGC
Source organism: Pseudomonas sp. HY13-MNA-CIBAN-0226 (assembly GCF_040310305.1). Classification (NCBI taxonomy): domain Bacteria; kingdom Pseudomonadati; phylum Pseudomonadota; class Gammaproteobacteria; order Pseudomonadales; family Pseudomonadaceae; genus Pseudomonas; species Pseudomonas sp. HY13-MNA-CIBAN-0226. The sequence continues at coordinate 184,781 of NZ_JBEOPS010000001.1, read as the reverse complement.
TTGCTGACTTCATGCTTGGCGTCCAGCACCTTGTTTTCCCGTTCTTTCTGCAGTGATGCGTCGGTGCAGTGGGTGGTGACTTCGCTCAGGGCTTTTTCCAGGCCGGCCTGTTGATCAGCATTACCGTGGGACTTGGCCAGTTCGATCTGGTTGATGATGCCCTGTTTCTTGGCCGCGCAACCGGTCAGGCCGGGAGCCTCTTCAGCGGCCATCAGTGGAGCGGCCATGACGCTGCAAAGCGTCAACAGGGCGAGTGGAGAAAGAAATTTCATAAAAGCTCCATGTGTAAAGGCAATCGTGTCGGTGTGACGACGGGCCGTTTGAGCCGGATCGGCACCTATGGGTTCCCGTATGCACGGTATTGCCGGCCGCTAAAAACCGTCAACGCCCGCCATACGTAATGTTTCGCTCAAGGCCAGGACCTGCGGGTCACGGAAAAACGCGCTTAATTGCGCCGCGCGTCCCGGGCCTATACCGGCCTGGGCCTGCCATTGTTCGGTTTCACGTTGCGCCAGTTCCCGCCACGAATCAGCAAGCTGTGCCTGACCGATTGGCGGCATGCCCAACGCATTGAGCCAGCGTGCGAACGGACGTTGTCGGGCGCTGTTGAAGCTGTTTAAAAGCTGAGCCGTGCTGCGCTCGCCGAAACCGTTAATGTTAGCAAGCTCTTGAGCATCGAGGGTCAACCAATCCAGCAGTCCCTTCAGTCGGCCTGTTTCCAGAAGTTTCTCCCAGGTGCCCGGGCCGATGTTTGGCATGTCCAGCCCTTGCTTGCCGCTGAGCCAGGTCAGTCGCGCGAGAAACTGGCTTTGACAGCCCTGAGTGGGTTGCCAGCAACTGAGCTGATGAAAATCCGCAGCTTCTGGAACCTCCATGTGAACGCGCTCGACGCTACGCAGTATGACGCCGTCCAGCCTTGGAATGGTCAGGCCGGCCAGGCTGATGGACACCTGGTCGCCAGGGCGGATATCCAGCGCTTGCCAGCGTGGCAGGGAACTGACGCTGACGCGCTTGATCTGGCGATCATCGAGCCATATCGGCGCTACATCCAGCACTGGAGTGATCCGGCCAGTGCGTCCGATGTTGAAATGGACCTTGCGAACTTCGGCCAGCGCCTGGGCGAAAGGGTATTTCCAGGCCACGATCCAGTAGGGCGCCTTGGCTTGCCAGCGATCGGCAGAGGGGCGCTCGTCCTGGCGCAGGACAATGCCATCGCTGGCGAAAGGCAGGGGTGAGCGGTACCAATGCTCACGCCAGCGCACGACGTCGGCCAGTTCCGCGATCGGGTGGCTCAAGGGCGCGGTGCTATCGAATCCCAATGCGTCCAGGGCGGCAATGCGCGCGGAAAGACTGGCTGGGCCTTCTGGCCATTCCCACACGAACAGGCCGATGCCTGCGGCGTCCTGCGCGCTTAGTTGTTTGCGCGCCATCAGTCCGGCGACGTTGCCCCGAGCATTGAGGCTGCCGGCACTGGCTTGAACGTGGCCATCCAGGCGCCAATACAGTTCACCTTGCACCACCAGGTCCCGGGGTTGCGAAAGCTGTTGCGGGATGCCGCCAATCCGCCGCGCCGATGCGGTCCAGTCCTTGCCCTGCACCCCGTTGCCGCGACTGATCGCGCGCACCAGTACACCTTTCTCATACACCAGGCTCACTGCCACGCCATCGACCTTGGGTTGAACCCAGACTTGGTTGCGATTTTTCAGCCAGTCTTCAATGGCTGCGCCATCAATGAGTTTGTTCAGGCCGGTGTGGGGGATGGGGTGTGGAATCGAGCCACCTGCGGTGCGCAGTGGATCTGCCGGCGCGTCCAGATTGAAGCATTGCTGCCAGTCGGTCAGTTGAGCGCGGGCTTGATCGTAAAGTTCGTCGGCGACCATGGACTGGCCTTGGCGATGGTAGCTGTCGTCCCACAGGTCGATCTGTTTTTGCACGGCGCTGATCTCTTCCTGGGCTCGCCCGGGGGGCCAGTCGGGGCATGGGGCTGCGTGGACGGAGAGCGAAAGGAAGGTCAGGAGAATAGCGATCAACAAGCGCATCGTGAGCGTCCTTGCTCATTGGGGGTTGTTGAAGATTAGTCAGTATTGCCAGGCCCGGAGGGTGAGTGTTTTGCCTGGTATTTCCCGCGGTGAATGGGCCGGCCCCAACGCGAGCAGGCTCGCTCCCACAGTGCTGAGCTTGAGACACAGCCACAAAAAAGCCCCGCACGGCGAACCGTGCGGGGCTTCGGGTACCGCCGGGGAAGTCTTACAAACCAGCAGCGGAACGCAGGGCGTCAGCGCGGTCGGTTTTTTCCCAGGTGAACGTGGTGAAGGTGTCTTCGCCCACGGTCTTGGTTTCCGGGGTACGGCCGAAGTGGCCGTAAGCGGCGGTCTCCTGGTACATCGGGTGCAGCAGGTCGAGCATGGTGGTGATGGCGTAAGGACGCAGGTCGAACACTTCACGCACCAGGTTGATGATTTTCTCATCGCTGATCTTGCCGGTGCCAAAGGTGTTCAGCGAGATCGACGTAGGCTGGGCCACGCCGATTGCGTAGGAAACCTGAATCTCGCAACGCTCGGCCAGGCCAGCAGCCACAATGTTCTTGGCCACGTAACGACCGGCGTAGGCGGCCGAACGGTCAACCTTGGAAGGATCCTTGCCGGAGAACGCACCGCCACCGTGACGAGCCATGCCGCCGTAGGTGTCGACGATGATCTTGCGACCGGTCAGGCCGCAGTCGCCAACCGGGCCACCAATGATGAACTGGCCAGTCGGGTTGATGTGGAACTGGGTGTCCTTGTGCAGCAGCTCGGCAGGCAGTACGTGCTTGACGATCAGCTCCATCACGCCTTCGCGCAGGTCTTTGTACGACACTTCAGGGTTGTGCTGGGTCGACAGGACCACGGCATCGATGCCCACGACTTTGCCATTTTCGTAACGGCAGGTGACCTGGGACTTGGCGTCCGGGCGCAGCCACGGCAGCAGGCCGGATTTGCGCGCTTCAGCCTGACGCTGTACCAGCTGGTGAGAGAAGGTGATTGGTGCCGGCATCAGCACGTCGGTCTCGTTGCTGGCGTAGCCGAACATCAGGCCCTGGTCGCCGGCGCCCTGATCTTCAGGCTTGGCACGGTCGACACCCTGGTTGATGTCAGGGGACTGCTTGCCGATGATGTTCATCACGCCGCAGGTCGCACCGTCGAAACCAACGTCGGAGCTGGTGTAGCCGATGTCGGTGATCACATCACGAACGATCTGCTCCAGGTCAACCCAGGCCGAGGTGGTGACTTCGCCGGCGATGATCGCCACGCCCGTTTTCACCAGCGTCTCGCACGCCACGCGGGCGAACTTGTCTTCAGCAATGATTGCGTCCAGCACCGCATCAGAAATCTGGTCGGCGATTTTGTCCGGATGCCCTTCAGACACGGACTCGGAGGTGAAGAGGGAGTATTCGCTCATCTCGATGTTTTCCTGAATTTACCGATGGTGAGTGTCGCCAGCCGGCCGCTGAAAGTGGCGGACCTGAATCTGGAAACCATTACGTAAGCCTACATAGAGGCTTTCCCCGGGAACGAGTCCCGCAGCGGTGGCCCAACGGGCCAGATCGTCCTGTTCAAACCCCAACCAGAGATCACCGCAGGCCTCCTTGGCCCAACTCTGGTTGTGGCTACATAACTCTGTCACTAACAGGCTACCGCCTGGTTTCAGCAAAACGGCCATGTGCCTTAGGGCATCAGCCGGCGCGGCAAAATGGTGCAGTACCATGTTCAATACAACGCAATCAGCCGTGAGGCTGACGCCGTTCAACGCATCGGCGAGCTGCAGGCTGACGTTGCCCAGGGCTTCGCGTTCACAGACCTGGCGTGCCAGTTCAAGCATGGCCGGGCTGTTATCCAGTGCCGTTACGTGCATGAAACGCCGCGCCAGTTCCGGCAGGAAGGCGCCGTCACCGGGGCCGACTTCGATCGCCGTGGCGCTCTCGCCGAAACCCAGCTTGTCGAGCAGTGCTACCACGCTGTCGCGGTACTGCGGCAAGCCGGCAATCAGGTCCTGCTGGGCGCGAAATTTTTCCGCGACCCGCGAGAAGAAGTCCTGGCTGGCAGCTGCTCGTTGCCCATGGACCTGACCGATCCGCGACTGCACATCGGCAGGCAGGGTCAGGTTATCCACTTCTTCGAGCAGGGCGGCATGCAGCTTGCCGCCCAGCAGTTCAGTGTGGGGCAGGGCGCGACGATAGAAAATCGCATTGCCTTCACGGCGAGTCGCCACCAGTTCGGCCTGGGCCAGTACTTTGAGGTGGTGACTCATGCCCGACTGACCCATGCCGAAAATCTGCGCCAGTTCCAGTACGCCAAACGAATCGTTGGCCAGCACGCGCAACACATTCAGACGCAAAGGATCGCCACCGGCCTTGCAAAGGGCCGCCAGCTCGTCGCAATCGTCATGTTGAATGGATGGCACGCGTAAATTCATAAGGCCGGCAGTCTAGTCACGGGTCGAAAACACCGCAAGAGCAATATCAAAAAGTTTTGATATTGCTCGATAGATGGCACTTCCCGGCGCCTGCTTTACTCTACAAACGTACAGCGGAAAGGTTTCACCAAGCGAAACCGCCGCCTGTCATGGGAAAAACGTCCTCATATGACTATCTGTCATTGCCCCGAGGCCGGTCGGTGAGGGAAAATGCTCGCCTTTTTTCCGATTCGTTTTATTCACTCTCGATTCAATATCCGCAGGAGAACAGCGATGCCCAGCCGTCGTGAGCGTGCCAACGCCATTCGTGCCCTCAGCATGGATGCCGTGCAAAAAGCCAACAGCGGCCATCCCGGTGCCCCTATGGGTATGGCGGATATCGCCGAAGTACTTTGGCGTGACTACCTGAAGCACAACCCGAGCAATCCATCGTTCGCTGACCGTGACCGCTTCGTGCTGTCCAACGGCCATGGCTCGATGTTGATCTACTCGCTGCTGCACCTGACCGGCTACGACCTGTCGATCGATGACCTGAAAAACTTCCGCCAACTGCACAGCCGCACCCCGGGCCACCCGGAATTCGGCTACACCCCTGGCGTTGAAACCACGACCGGTCCACTGGGCCAAGGCCTGGCCAATGCCGTTGGTTTTGCTCTGGCAGAAAAAGTTCTGGCCGCGCAATTCAACCGTCCGGGCCACAACGTTGTTGATCACCACACCTACGTATTCCTGGGTGATGGCTGCATGATGGAAGGCATTTCCCACGAAGTCGGCTCCCTGGCCGGTACTTTGGGCCTGGGCAAGCTGATCGCCTTCTACGATGACAACGGTATTTCCATCGACGGCGAAGTCGAAGGCTGGTTCACCGACGACACGCCAAAGCGTTTCGAAGCCTATAACTGGCAGGTTATCCGCAACGTCGATGGTCACGACCCTGAAGAAATCAAGACGGCCATCGACACCGCTCGCAAAAGCGACCAGCCGACGCTGATCTGCTGCAAGACCACGATCGGCTTCGGTTCGCCGAACAAGCAGGGTAAAGAAGACTGCCACGGTGCCCCGCTGGGTGATGCGGAAATCGCTCTGACCCGCACCGCGCTGAACTGGAACCACGGTCCGTTCGAAATCCCGGCTGACATCTACGCCGAGTGGGATGCCAAGGAAGCCGGTCTTGCCGCTGAAGCCGAGTGGGATCAGCGTTTTGCCGCCTATTCCGCTGCCTTCCCTGACCTGGCCAACGAACTGGTTCGTCGCCTGAGCGGTGAATTGCCAGCTGACTTCGCCGAAAAAGCCTCGGCCTACATTGCTGAAGTCGCGGCCAAAGGCGAGACCATCGCCAGCCGCAAGGCCAGCCAGAACGCCCTGAATGCCTATGGTCCGCTGTTGCCTGAACTGCTGGGCGGCTCCGCTGACCTGGCCGGTTCCAACCTGACCCTGTGGAAAGGTTGCAAAGGTGTCACCGGCGAAGACGCCAGCGGCAACTACATGTACTACGGCGTTCGCGAATTCGGCATGAGCGCGATCATGAACGGCGTCGCCCTGCACGGCGGTCTGGTGCCTTACGGCGCGACCTTCCTGATGTTCATGGAATACGCACGCAACGCAGTGCGCATGGCCTCGCTGATGAAAAAGCGCGTGGTGTTCGTCTACACCCACGACTCCATCGGCCTGGGCGAAGATGGCCCGACTCACCAGCCAATCGAGCAACTGACCAGCCTGCGCAGCACCCCGAACCTCGATACCTGGCGTCCAGCGGATGCCGTTGAATCGGCGGTTTGCTGGAAACTGGCAATCGAGCGCAAGGACGGCCCTTCGGCGCTGATCTTCTCGCGTCAGAACCTGCAGCATCAGGATCGTGATGCCGGCCAGATCGCCGACATCGCCCGTGGCGGCTACGTGTTGAAGGACTGCGTGGGCGAGCCTGAGCTGATCCTGATTTCCACTGGTTCGGAAGTGGGCCTGGCTGTTCAGGCGTACGACAAGCTGACTGCGCAAGGTCGCAATGTGCGTGTGGTGTCTATGCCTTGCACCAGCGTGTTCGATGCCCAGGATGCCGACTACAAGCAATCGGTATTGCCGTTGCAGGTCAGCGCCCGTATCGCCATCGAAGCCGCGCATGCGGACTACTGGTACAAGTACGTGGGCCTGGAAGGCCGCGTCATCGGCATGACCACCTACGGCGAGTCGGCGCCTGCCCCTGCCTTGTTCGAAGAGTTCGGTTTTACCCTGGAAAACATCCTGGGTCAGGCTGAAGAGCTGCTGGAAGACTAAAGCAGTGCGCGGTAGCCCAGGCTGCCGCGTCCCCTGTAGGAGCTGCCGGAGGCTGCGATCTTTTGATCTTGTTTTTAAGCTCGAGATCAAAAGATCGCAGCCTTCGGCAGCTCCTACAGGGGTTGTGTTGTTAGCGAACATTATCGAGAACCCCATGCCCCAACCGCGTCCTTACAAAGTTGCACTCAACGGCTACGGCCGGATTGGTCGTTGCGTCTTGCGTGCGTTGTTCGAGCGAGGCGACAAGGCCGGGTTTGAGATTGTCGCGATCAACGATCTGGCCGACATGGCCAGCATCGAATACCTGACACGCTTCGACTCCACGCACGGGCGTTTTCCCGGCGAAGTGAAAGTCGACGGCGATTGTCTGCATATTAATGGCAACTGCGTGAAGGTCCTGCGCAGTGCTACGCCCGAAGGCATCGACTGGGCGTCACTGGACGTCGATCTGGTGCTTGAATGCTCCGGTGCCTACCACACCCGCGAGGATGGCCAGCGTTTCCTCAATGCCGGTGCGCCGCGGGTGCTGTTTTCCCAGCCGATGGCCAGCGAGGCCGACGTTGACGCCACTATCGTCTACGGTGTGAACCAGGATTGCCTGACCGGCGCCGAGCTGCTGGTGTCCAACGCGTCCTGCACCACCAACTGCGGCGTGCCGCTGTTGCGCCTGCTGGACAAGGCGATTGGCCTGGATTACGTGTCGATCACCACCATTCACTCGGCGATGAACGATCAGCCAGTGATCGACGCCTATCACCACGAAGACCTGCGCCGCACCCGTTCGGCGTTTCAGTCGGTGATTCCGGTGTCCACTGGTCTGGCGCGTGGCATCGAACGCCTGTTGCCGGAACTTGCCGGCAGAATTCAGGCCAAAGCCGTGCGGGTGCCGACGGTAAACGTCTCCTGCCTCGACATTACGATGCAGACCGCTACCGCTACTGATGCCACCGAGATCAACCGGATCCTGCGCGAGGCGGCCACCAGCGGTCCGCTCAAGGGCTTGCTCGCCTATACCGAGTTGCCTCACGCAAGCTGTGATTTCAACCACGACCCACATTCTGCCATCGTCGATGCCAGTCAGACTCGGGTCTCCGGCCCCAAGCTGGTGAACATCCTGGCCTGGTTCGACAACGAATGGGGTTTTGCCAACCGAATGCTGGACGTTGCAGAGCACTATCTGCAAGCAGCTTCTCCACTCTCTGCTTCTCAAAAGCCGTAACTCAGGAAATGCGACCCATGACCGTGTTGAAGATGACCGACCTCGATCTGCAAGGTAAGCGCGTACTGATTCGCGAAGACCTCAACGTCCCAGTCAAGGACGGTGTTGTCACCAGCGATGCGCGAATCCTGGCCTCGCTGCCGACCATCAAGCTGGCCCTGGAGAAAGGTGCAGCCGTGATGGTCTGCTCGCACCTTGGCCGTCCGACCGAAGGCGAGTTCTCGGCCGAGAACAGCCTCAAGCCAGTCGCCGATTACCTGAGCAAGGCCCTGGGCCGCGAAGTGCCACTGGTTGCCGATTACCTGGGCGGCGTTGAGGTCAAGGCCGGCGACATCGTGTTGTTCGAAAACGTGCGCTTCAACAAGGGCGAGAAAAAGAACGCTGACGAACTGGCCCAGCAATACGCCGCACTGTGCGACGTGTTCGTGATGGACGCCTTCGGCACCGCTCACAGAGCCGAAGGTTCGACCCATGGCGTGGCCAAATTCGCCAAAGTCGCCGCTGCAGGTCCGCTGCTCGCTGCTGAACTGGACGCACTGGGCAAAGCCCTGGGTGCACCAGCCCAGCCAATGGCCGCCATCGTCGCCGGCTCGAAGGTGTCGACCAAGCTCGACGTACTCAACAGCCTGAGCCAGATCTGCAACCAGCTGATCGTCGGCGGCGGCATTGCCAACACGTTCCTGGCCGCAGCCGGCCATCCGGTTGGTAAATCCCTGTACGAGCCGGACCTGCTGGACACCGCTCGCGCAATCGCCGCCAAGGTCAGCGTGCCGCTGCCGGTAGACGTGGTGGTGGCCAAGGAGTTCGCCGAAAGTGCGACCGCCACCGTCAAGCTGATCGCCGACGTGGCCGCCGATGACATGATTCTGGACATCGGCCCGCAGACCGCGGCGAATTTCGCCGAGTTGCTGAAATCGTCCAAAACCATCCTGTGGAACGGCCCGGTGGGCGTGTTCGAGTTCGACCAGTTCGGCAACGGCACCAAGGTCCTGGCCCAGGCCATCGCCGAAAGCTCGGCCTTCTCCATTGCCGGTGGCGGAGATACCCTGGCCGCTATCGATAAATATGGCGTTGCCGACCAGATCTCCTACATTTCTACCGGCGGCGGTGCGTTCCTCGAATTCGTCGAAGGCAAAGTGCTGCCGGCGGTTGAAGTCCTGGAAAGCCGGGCCAAGGCCTGAGGTCTGCTCTGTTGACCAGGAAAGGGAGTGTTCACATGGTCAAGACACTGGCGCTGTTGGTCGTCGTGGCATCGCTGGCCGCCTGCGGGAGTAATCCCAAGGCCAAGCCGGAGCCTGCACCGTCCGAGGTGGAAAAAGGCTGTTACCAGGCTGACTGGCAGGCCGAGACCAACCCGGTGATCAACAAGCGTTCCGGGCCTGATGGCCTGGAGAAATATGAGACCCGGACGCCGGCCAAGGAACATGGTTGCCCTTGACGGGTCTGACTCTTTACCCAGCGCTGGCGGCGCGTGCCGCCAGTCGAGGAACATGGATGAAAGGTTTTATCGCCGTTACGGCATTGGCACTGCTGGCAGGTTGCTCGAATTTCAACCTGTTCACGCCTGCCCAACCGACTGACAGCTGGACGAGCTGGACCTGTGACAGCCAGGCCAAGGTGCTGTGGCGCTATACCGATGCCAGCCGTGAGGCGGTGGATGTGCGCCTCGGCGGGGCAGATCAGGTCTATCGCCTGAAGCAGGAACAGGGCGCCTCGGGTGCGCTGTACAGCAACGACATGCTGGCGTTTCACATGAAAGGTGAGGAAGGCCTGGTGTACTGGGTCGCCACCAATGATTTGATTGGCCGCGGTTGCCATCTGTAGGAGCGAGCTTGCTCGCGATGGTCGTTAACGATAACGCTGGGTGCCTGAGTGCCCGCGCTGTCTGGGCCATCTTCGCGAGCAAGCTCGCTCCTACAGGGGGCCGATGCAACACCGAATTCGCAGGCAGGGCCAACCCCCGATCTGCAATAACTTGAATAGCCGCCGCCGCTACGGCAGGCTGGCACGATTAACGACCCAAACCGGGAGAGACACACACAATGGCACTTATCAGCATGCGCCAGATGTTGGACCACGCAGCCGAGTTCGGCTACGGCGTTCCAGCCTTCAACGTCAACAACCTTGAGCAGATGCGCGCCATCATGGAAGCCGCTGACAAGACTGACTCCCCGGTGATCGTCCAGGCTTCGGCCGGTGCTCGCAAATACGCTGGCGCGCCGTTCCTGCGTCACCTGATCCTGGCGGCTATCGAAGAATTCCCGCACATCCCGGTGTGCATGCACCAGGACCACGGCACCAGCCCTGACGTCTGCCAGCGCTCGATCCAGCTGGGCTTCAGCTCGGTGATGATGGACGGCTCCCTCGGCGAAGACGGCAAGACCCCAACTGACTACGACTACAACATTCGCGTCACCCAGCAAACCGTTGCCATGGCTCACGCCTGCGGTGTTTCGGTTGAGGGCGAGTTAGGTTGCCTGGGCTCCCTGGAAACCGGCATGGCCGGTGAAGAAGACGGCATCGGGGCCGAAGGCGTACTGGATCACAGCCAGATGCTGACCGACCCGGAAGAAGCTGCTGACTTCGTCAAGCGCACTCAGGTCGACGCCTTGGCAATTGCCATCGGCACCAGCCACGGCGCCTACAAGTTCACCAAGCCGCCTACTGGCGACGTGCTGGCGATCGATCGTATCAAAGAGATCCACAAACGCATCCCCAACACTCACCTGGTGATGCACGGCTCGTCTTCGGTGCCTCAGGACTGGCTGGCGATCATCAACCAGTACGGTGGCGACATTAAAGAAACCTACGGCGTTCCGGTTGAAGAAATCGTCGAAGGCATCAAGCATGGCGTGCGCAAGGTCAACATCGACACTGACCTGCGCCTGGCTTCCACTGGTGCGATGCGTCGCCTGATGGCTACCAACCCAAGCGAGTTCGACCCGCGTAAATTCTTCGGCGCCACCGTCACCGCCATGCGCGACGTGTGCATTGCGCGCTACGAAGCCTTCGGCACTGCCGGCAACGCTTCGAAGATCAAGCCGATCTCCTTGGAAGGTATGTACCAGCGTTACCTGAAGGGCGAGTTGAACGCCAAGGTCAACTGAGTCAGGCTTCAGTCAGCACTGAAAAACCCGCAGCGATGCGGGTTTTTTTTGCCTGTCGTTCCGAGGTTCCGGGATGTCCTGCGCTCCAGCGCATGCAAGGCCCCCGACACAACACAGAATGTGTTCGCGCTACTTGTCGTGATCAATATCCAGTTTGCTGAACGTCACCTTGGCACCTTCGCTGGTGTACCCCGTATTGTCCTGGACATAAACACCCGCCTTGAAATACAGCGGCTTGTCGCGCCAGGTGGCGCTGATGTTGGTGTCCCATTGATATCCCGCAGCACTGATACCCAATGCGCCGCCGGGGCTGAGGTGAATGAGGTAGGAAAACTGCCGGTCGAGCTTGATGCCGGTCGCCAGTGTAATGACCCGACCTTCGCCGTCATCCGGGTGCATGCGCACTTTGGCAACGATATTCCCGGTTTGCGTCTTGGTCTTGTACTGGTATTCGAGTTTTACCATGGGTTTCTGGCTGTCGTAGGCATGGATCTGACCGATGACCAACTTGCCTGAACTGGGCACCTGATTGACCGCCAGGGTTGCGCGCAGGGAGTTGTCGGCGTCGGGGTAGTACCAGTTGCGAAGCGTGCCATTGCTATAGGTTTCACGAAGTTCAGTGCGCGGGTATTTGGCATTTTCAGTGCGTGAACCGGTCACCGGGGACCAGAAAAATAATGTGCCGGTGTCGGAGTGGAAGTATTGATCCTTGAACCCCTTCACCAATTTGGCTGTTTCAACGGTGTAGGGCGGATTGCCGACAGGAACACTCAGGTTCCAGGTTGCGAGATCGATCATAGACAAAGCTTCCACAGTTTTCTTGCACGCACGTACCAGACGCTCTGGCACGCAGCTCGGAGGTGGGCCTTTATAAGCGCGTAAGCCCGCCTTGTTAACGCAAAACTGACAGATGGGTGACGTCAAAATCCTGTCAAAAAGCCATCTTCCCCGGTTTCAGGGGGCTACAGCCGTGACCGTTAGTCGGTGAATTAACGCTTTAGTTAGATGATGGCGCTCTGACAGCTACTGCTTTGTTGGATCCAGGTCTAGAGTGAGGGCTTAGTATTTGTCCGGTTTTTCAAAAAAACCGGCCTGACTCCCCGAACGAAGAGAAGCAGCATGGAATGCGGGCCACTTACGCCAGGTGAAGGCAATTCGATTCTGTTAATCGTCGATGATTACCCGGAAAATCTGATTAGCATGCGGGCCTTGCTCGAACGTGAGGATTGGCAGGTCATGACCGCCACCTCGGGTTTCGAGGCCTTGGGGTTGATGCTGGAGCATGATGTCGACCTGGTGCTGCTGGATGTGCAGATGCCAGGCATGGACGGTTTTGAGGTCGCGCAGTTGATGCGGGGCAGTCAGCGAACCCGTCTTACCCCGATCATCTTCCTCACGGCCAACGAACAGTCTCAGGACGCCGTGCTCAAGGGCTATGCCAGCGGCGCGGTGGATTACCTGTTTAAACCCTTCGACCCGCAGATTCTCAAGCCAAAAGTTCAGGCGCTGCTCGAGCATCAACGCAATCGCCGGGCGCTGCAACGCCTGAGCCACGATCTGGAACTCGCTCGCGCGTTTAATGCGTCGGTGCTGGATAACGCCGCCGAAGGCATTCTGGTGGTCGATGAGGGCGGTCTGATTCGCTTTGCGAATCCGGCGATGTCGCGGATGCTCAGTGCTACTGTGCAGGAACTGGAGGGCAAGGAGTTTCTGGATTTCCTGCAAAAACCGCATATTGCCCTGTGGGCCGATTCCGAACTGCTGGCCGGCTACAGGCGCGGTGAAACCCTGCGTCTGCACGATGCGCTGCTGCGAACGGCCCCCAATCAGCAGGTGCCGGTTGCGCTGTCCTGTGCACCATTGCCTGCTGAACAGCGCGCTATGGTGGTGACGGTGCTCGACATGTCAGTGGTGCGCCATCTGCATAAGCAACTGGAGTTTCAGGCCATTACCGACCCCCTTACGGGGCTGCTTAATCGTCGAGGTTTCTATCAGACGGTTGAGAATCTGCTGCTGCGCGGTGAGCGCTCCGACAGCGCGTGGGTGTTGTTGTACCTGGACCTTGATGGCTTCAAGCGGGTGAACGATTCGCTCGGTCATGATGCCGGGGACAGGGTGCTGCGCTGGGTTTCCGAGCAATTGAAGGCCTGTTTGCAACCCTTGGATATTCTCGCCCGCATGGGCGGCGACGAGTTCACAGCGCTGCTGGACCTGGAGTTTCCCGAGCAGGCAGCGCGGATCGCCGAAAAGCTGATCGAGCGGGTCTCGGTCTGTCAGCAGATTGATGGCCTGGACGTCGCGCTGGGTGCCAGTATCGGCATCGCCACATTCCCGGACTGCGGTTCCAACCTTGATGGTTTGTTGCGTGCGGCGGACATCGCCATGTACGAAGCCAAGCGTGCCGGTCGCCAGCAGTACCGCTTTTATGACCATGAAATGAACGGCCGCGCGCGCTCACGATTGATGCTTGAGGAGAGCGTGCGCGACGCCATCGAGAACCGTGATTTCAACCTGGTCTACCAGCCCCAGGTGGCCATTAACGGTGGGCAGATTCGCGGGTTCGAAGCCCTGTTGCGCTGGCAGCACCCCAGCGTTGGTGACGTGCCGCCCGGGCTGTTTTTGCCGTTGCTGGAAGAAGCGCGGCTGATCAGTCGCCTGGGCAGCTGGATCTACCAGCGCGGTGCGGGACAGCGCAAGGCGTGGGAAGCCGTGTTTGCCGAGGACCTGGTGCTGGGAGTGAGTTTGAGCAGTACCCAGTTCGGCATGCCGAACCTGGCCACTGAGTTGCGCCAGGTGCTGGAGCGTCATGGGCTCAAGCCTCGCCATCTGGAAGTCGAAGTCACCGAGGCGGCGTTGGCACAAAACCCCGAGGAAACTCGCAAGCAACTGCGTTTGCTGCGCAACCTGGGGGTGCGGGTCGCTTTGGATGACTTCGGCTCTGGCGCATGTTCGTTGTCGAATCTGCGCGACCTGGAGCTGGACACCTTGAAAATCGACAGGCATCTGATCGCCCGGTTGCCGCAGTCGTCCCGGGATGCGGCATTGGTGAGCAATGTGATTGATTTGTGCCGCCAGTACGGGATTCTGGTCATTGCCGAAGGCGTGGAAACCGTCGCGCAATATGAATGGCTGCAGGCGCACGGTTGCGAATATGTGCAGGGCTTCCTGGTAGCGCGACCGATGGTGGCCGAGGACGTCGGCGAATTTGTCCTGCCGTTCGACTGGAACACGCTGGCATCGTGAATTCGCTACACTGGCGGCCTGTTCGTCATTGATGTTGCCCTTTTCATGACCGCGTTGAAATACCTCCAGGCCTATCCCGCCGCGCTGCAGGATCAGGTTCGCCAGCTGATCGCCGAGAAGCGGCTGGGCGAGTACCTGACCCGGCGCTACCCGGACAAACATGGTGTGCAGAGCGACAAGGCGCTGTACACCTATGCGCTGGACCTCAAGCAGGAATACCTGCGTAACGCCCCTGCGATCGACAAGGTGCTGTTCGACAACCGTCTGGACCTGACCCATCGCGCCCTCGGCCTGCACACCACCATTTCCCGAGTGCAGGGCGGCAAGCTCAAGGCGAAGAAAGAGATCCGGGTGGCTTCGTTGTTCAAGGAGGCTCCGTCCGAGTTCCTGAAGATGATCGTGGTGCACGAACTGGCGCACTTCAAGGAATCGGATCACAACAAGGCTTTCTACAAGTTGTGTGAACACATGTTGCCTGGGTATCACCAGGTGGAGTTTGACCTGCGGGTGTACCTGACTTGGCGGGATATGCTGTAGGAGCTGCCGAAGGCTGCGATTCTCTGATCTTCCAATAACAAGGACCGAACGTGAGCAAGACCAAAACCAGTTTCTATCGCCGCCTGTACGTGGCCTACCTGATCGACAGCGGACTCGCCAGCAGCGTTCCGGCGCTGACCGAGTCAACAGGCATGCCCCGGCGTACGGCGCAGGACACCATCGCAGCGCTGGCCGACCTGGATATCGTCTGCGAGTTCGAGCAGGAGGAGGGCGCGCGCAATCATGCCGGCCGCTATCGCATTCGCGATTGGGGGGCGATTGATCGGGGGTGGATTGAGCGCAATTTGCAGCAGGTCAAGGCGGTGCTTGAGTATCCCTGATTGTGCGGTGCTGGTGCTGACCTCTTCGTGAGCAAGCCCGCTCCCAAAATGATGTGCGCAACGCCGCAGGTCCCGAACCCTGGCAAAAAACTGTGGGAGCGGGCTTGCTCGCGACTATCCTAAGGACGACGCATGCCTATGTGTGGAATGTCATCCTCCAGGTATTCTTCACCTGCCACCACAAACCCGTACCGCCCATAATACCCCTGCAAATGCGCCTGGGCCGAGAGATAGATCGGCATATCCGGCCAATGCTTTTCTGCCTGTTTCAGCGCCTGGGCCATCAGGTCATGACCCAGCCCGGTGCCGCGCACCTGAGGTGCAATGATCACCCGCCCGATCACTACATCGCCGCCCTGCAGCTCCGGGTCGAGCAGGCGCAGATAGGCCACCAGCCGGTCGTCGCTCCAGGCCATGAGATGGCGGGTGTCGCCTTCCAGGTCCTGGCCATCGATGTCCTGGTACACACACTTCTGCTCGACCACGAAGACTTCCGCCCGCAGTTGCAAGATGGCGTACAGCTGCTCTTTACCCAGATCGCTATGGTGTTTGCAGACCCATTCAACTGTCATCTTCAAATTCCTTGTTCAACGTTGCTCTGATACTAAGCGCCCTGAGGGAAGATGTCTTGATGACGCAGAATTCTGTGACAAAGGCCAAAATGCCATCATTCAATTCGTGCGGCTCACTCTTCTTTGTGTAATCTTCGATGACAGCCCGCCCGCCAAGGATTTTCCAGCATGCCGCGAGTGCCTCATGCCTTTGTTCTGATCGGATTGCTGTTGTTGTTTCAGAATGCTCAGGCGGAAAAGCTGCGGCTGGTGGCGGATGCCTGGCCGCCGTTTACCGATGCCACGCTGATCAATGGCGGCTTGGCCACAGACATTGTCAGCACTGCATTGGCGCGCGCCGGTTACGCCAGCGACTTCGAGCAGGTGCCTTGGGCGCGGGCCATGCTCGGGGTTGGCGAGGGGCGTTATGACGTGCTGGTCAATGCCTGGTACAACGAGGAACGCACCCGGATCGGGCAATTTTCCAGTGAGTATCTGTTGAACCGGGTGCGCTTCATCAAGCGCAAAGACGCCCCCATCGAATACAACAACCTGCAGCAGCTGCACACCTACCCGATCGCGGTGGTGCGGGGTTACGCCTATTCCAGGGCATTCGACGACGATGTGTCGCTGCAGAAAGTCCCGGTGCACAGCTTTGCCATGGCGGTGCGGATGCTCGCTGCCGACCGGGTAAAACTCACGCTGGAAGATGAGTTCGTGGCGCGTTACTACCTGTCGCGCGAATCCGCCAAGGTACGCAACTCAGTGGAGTTCCTGCCCAAGCCTTTGAGCGAGAACAGCCTGCATATCCTGGTCAGCCTGAAGAACCCCCAGCATGAGCAGATCGTTGCGGGATTCGATCGGGAGATTGCGGCAATGAAGGCGGATGGAAGCTATGCGCGGTTGTTCAAGCAGCATGGCATGTGAAGGCGGAGGCCGCTCCAGGCTTCAAACTTCGCTGCCGTCCTTGATCAAATGCGCCGCCAAGGTCCGTAACGGCCCGAGCTGACGGCAGATCAGTGCCAATTGAGTCTGCACCAGGCGCTGCCCTTCATCGATCTCGTCCGGCATCTGTTCGAGCTCATTGGCCAGCGCTTCTTCTTCATCGCTCTGAATTGCGATGGGCGTCTTGCTTGCCAGACCCTGGGCGATTTCGTCGATGCTGGCGGCCAGCTTGATGCCGGCGCCCTCGATCAAGTACTCGCGCATCTCCGCCGGCAACAGCGTCTCGCGGTGGGCGCCGAGGCCGGACAGATAACTGAGCAAGGTGTGCGAGAGCACCAGGAAGCGGAAGCCGACATCGGCCTCCTTACGGAAATGCCCAGGCTCCATCAGCATATTGGCCAATGTCGTGGACAGGGCCGCATCGGCGTTGTGGGCATTGCGTCGGGCCAGGCGATAGGCCAGGTCATCGCTCTTGCCGGCGGCATACTGCTGCATGATCTGACGCAGATAGATGCTGTTGCAGGTGAGGGTGTTGGCCAGGACTTGGTTCAGGCGTCGACCCTGCCAGTCCGGCAGGAACAGGAACACCGCCAGGCCGGCGATCAGGCTGCCCAGCAAGGTATCGAACAGCCGGGGCAGGAACAAACCGTAACCGTCGCCGACCTGATTGAAGCAGAACAACACCATCAGGGTGATCGCGGCGGTTGCCAGGGTGTAGCGGGTGGTGCGGTTGATAAAGAACACCACGCCTGCGGCGATCGCGAAGCACGACTGCACCAGCGGGTTGGGAAACAGGTCGAACAGCGCCCAGGCCACGGTCAGGCCAATGGCAGTGCCGATAATCCGCTGACCGAGCTTGCGCCGGGTGGCGCCATAGTTGGGCTGACAGACAAACAGTGTCGTGAGGATGATCCAGTAACCCTGGGACGGGTGGATCAAATGCACCATGCCGTAGCCGATACTCAAGGCCAGGGGCAATCGCAAGGCGTGGCGGAACAGCAACGAGGTGGGTGTCAGCTGCGTGCGCAGACGAATCCAGACATCCTTGAGGCTGCGGGGCGAACGGTCGAGCAGGCTGCTGTCGGTGGCGTCGGCCAGGGCGTCGGGATTACTCGCGTCGCTGAGCAGGCGGTCGAGGGTGCCGAGATTGGCCGCCAACGCCCGCAGCGAGCGCAGCAGGCCGCGCCAGGCCGGGTTGCTCTGCACTCGCAGGTGTTCGAGAGAAGCGTGCAGGTCGCTCAGGGCCTCGGCGAAACTGGCGTCGTAGACGAACGGCTGGCGCATCTGGATCGACTCCGCCAGGGCGCGGCAGGCTTTGCCTTGCTGGCGCAGCAGACGCTGGCAACGGAACAGCACGTCGCTGTGGAAGAACGCGTCCGCCAGGGCGTTGTAGGGATAATGCGAGGAACTGGCGCGCTCGTGGATGTCCTGCGCGAGGAAGTACAGCTTCAGGTAGCGGCTGACTTTCGAGCCGGGGCGACCATTGCCGACCCGATGCAGGATGATTTCCTTGGCGGCGTTGAGGGCGGCGACCACCCGACCATTCTGCTGTGCCAGTTCCAGGCGACGAGCTTCCACGTCCATTTGCCGTATCGGTTCGAACAGCGAAGATTTCAGCTTCAGGTAGAAACCCAGTTCACGGAACAGTCGCGCCAGGCTCTGTTGCACTGGCTGATTGGAAAACATCGCCTGCCACAGCACCGAGAGCAGGCCGTACCATGCCGCACCGGCCACCAGCAGCAGCGGTTCATGCCAGAAATCGGTGACCGCGCCCCCGCGCTGGTCCACGCCGATCATGGTGTAGACCGACAGAATCAGGGTCGCCGAGGCAATCGCCCCATAGCGTTCGCCCAAGGCGCCGAGCATGGTCAGGCCGAAGCTGGCGAGGGCCAGGGCGATGACAAAGACAATGGGATAGGGGAACAGCAGCTCGACCGAGAGTGCGGCAACACTGAAGCACACCAGCGTAACCGCCAGGGCATTGAGGCGGCCTTGCCAACTGTCGTCGGTCTCGGCCAGGGCGCTGGCGATGATCCCCAGGAACAGTGGAATCAGCAGGCCCATTTCATCTTGATACCAGCACAGCGCCATGCTGCCGGTCAGGGCAATGAACACCCGCACGCTGTAGCTGAATTTATCCAGTGCCCAGAGGCGGCGCAGAGACTGACGAAATGAACTTGATGGCATGAAGTGCGAAGGCCTTCCGAGGCAATGACGCTAAATTGAGCCAGTAATGACGTTGACGCAATGGCGTCGATCACATCTGACAGCAAAATCTGTTCCTTGTCCGGCAGAACACGGTCCCGTAGGAGCTGCCGAAGGCTGCGATCTTTTGATCTTGATCTTGATCTTGAAGATCAAAAGATCGCAGCCTCGTTTCTCTCGACAGCTCCTACGGGGTGCGTTGCGCGGTGTTTCAGACGTACTGCGCGGCGGCGTAGCCTGAAGCCCAGGCCCACTGGAAGTTGAAGCCGCCCAGGTGGCCGGTGACATCCAGCACTTCACCGATGAAATACAGGCCAGGGCTTTTCAGTGATTCCATGGTCTTCGACGACACCTCGTGGGTGTCGACGCCGCCCAGGGTCACCTCTGCCGTTCGATACCCTTCAGTCCCTGCCGGTACCACCTTCCAGCTGGCCAGTTTCTCGGCAATCTCGGCCAATTCCCCGTGGGTGTACTGCTTCATCGGCTTGGAGACGAACCAGTTGTCGGCCAGCAGGTTGGCCATCTTCTTGGTGAAGATTTCCCCCAGCAAGGTCTTCAGCTCACTGTTCGGGCGTTCGGCTTGCTGTTGCTGCAACCAGGCCGGTACATCATGGTCGGGCATCAAGTTGATCTCGACGGCGTCGCCAGACTCCCAGAACGAGGAAATCTGCAAAATCGCCGGCCCGCTGAGGCCGCGATGGGTGAACAGGATGTTCTCGCGAAAGCTTTGCTCGTTGCAGCTCACCAGGCAATCCACCGACGTGCCGGACAGCTCGGTGCACAACTCCTTGAGCTGATCGGTGATGGTGAAGGGCACCAGGCCGGCGCGGGTAGGCAGTAATTGGTGGCCGAATTGCCTGGCCACCTGATAACCGAAACCGGTAGCACCCAGCGTCGGAATCGACAGGCCGCCCGTGGCGATGACCAGGGACTGGCAGCTCAACTGGCCCAGCGTGGTGTCCAGCAGATAGCCGCTTTCGATTTTCTCGATGGTCTGGATCGAGGTGTCCAGGTGCAGGCTGACGCCGACCTGGTCGCACTCGTTGAGCAGCATCTCGAGGATGTCGCTGGATTTGTTATCGCAGAACAGCTGGCCGAGCTTTTTCTCGTGGTACGGCACGCCGTGCTTGGCGACCATAGCGATGAAATCCCACTGGGTGTAACGCGCCAGTGCGGATTTGCAAAAATGGGGATTCTGGGACAGGAAATTGCCCGGTTCCGTGTACATGTTGGTGAAATTGCAGCGACCACCGCCCGACATCAGGATTTTCTTGCCGGCCTTGTTCGCGTGGTCCAGTAACATCACTTTGCGCCCGCGCCCGGCGGCGGTCAGCGCACACATCAAACCTGCGGCGCCAGCGCCAATGATCACGACTTCGGTAGAGCGCAAAACGGTGTCCTCTAGATATGTCACCACAAAACAAACTGTGGGAGCGAGCTTGCTCGCGATGGCGGACTGACAGACAACATTGATGCTGAATGTGCTGGCCTCATCGCGAGCAAGCTCGCTCCCACAGGGGATATTCGTTGGGCAGATGATCTCTTACAAGATACGCACGCGCAGCGAGCGGCCTTTGATCTTGCCGTCGTTCAGGCGCTGCAAAGCCTGCTTGGCGATGCCGCGTTCCACTGCCACGTAGGCTTGGAAATCGAAAATGGCGATCTTGCCGACCTGGGCGCCGGGGATGCCGGCGTCGCCTGTCAGTGCGCCCAGAATGTCACCAGGGCGAACTTTGTCTTTACGGCCTGCGCCAATCACCAGCGTGCTCATCACCGGCAGCAGTGGGGCGCCGCCCTGGGATTTGAGGTTGTCCAGCTGATCCCAGCTCAACGGCGATTTCTGCAGTTGTTCGATGGCCTGGGCGCGGTGCGCTTCGGACGGGGCGACCAGGCTGATTGCGATACCCTTCTCGCCAGCACGACCGGTACGGCCAACGCGGTGAATGTGGATTTCCGAGTCACGTGCCAGCTCGACGTTGATCACCATGTCCAGTGCATCGATGTCCAGGCCGCGTGCGGCGACGTCGGTGGCAACCAGTACCGAAGTGCTGCGATTGGCGAACATCGCCAATACCTGGTCGCGATCGCGCTGTTCCAGGTCGCCGTGCAGGCCGACGGCGGAGATACCTTTGGAGGTCAGGTGATCAACCGTTTCCTGAACTTGCTGCTTGGTGAAGCAGAAGGCTACGCAGGAAGCCGGACGGTGATGCGCGAGGACTTTGACGACCGCGTCCATACGCTCTTCCGGGGAGATTTCGTAAAAGCGCTGCTCGATCTGCGTGTCGTCGTGGAATGCCTCGGCCTTCACTTGCTGAGGGTTGCGCATGAACTTGGACGCCAGCTGCTTGATGCCGACCGGGTAGGTAGCCGAGAACAGCAGGGTCTGGCGACGTTCCGGGGCCTGCATGATGATTTCTTCGATGGAATCGTAGAAACCCATGTCCAGCATGCGGTCGGCTTCGTCGAGAATCAGCGTATTCAGGCCATGCAGCACCAGCGAGCCCTTGCGCAGGTGCTGCTGGATGCGACCCGGTGTGCCGACGATGATGTGCGCGCCGTGCTCCAGCGAGCCGATCTGCGGGCCGAATGCCACGCCGCCGCACAAGGTCAGGACCTTGATGTTGTCTTCGGCACGGGCCAGGCGACGGATTTCCTTGGCCACCTGGTCGGCCAGCTCGCGAGTCGGGCAAATGACCAGTGCCTGGCAACCGAAGAAGCGCGGATTGATCGGGTTCAACAGGCCGATACCGAAGGCTGCGGTCTTGCCGCTGCCGGTCTTGGCCTGGGCGATCAGGTCCATCCCCTTGAGGATCACCGGCAAGCTTTGCGCCTGGATCGGCGTCATCTGGGCATAACCGAGGGAGTCGAGGTTAGCCAGCATGGCGGCGGACAGCGGCAAAGTATTAAAAGCGGTGGCGATGGTGGTCACGGGACTGGCCTGCAAAACAAAATGTCGCGTAGTGTATCAGTCCCGTGGCTACTGGCCTGTATTTTCCGGACGGAAAGTCGCCAGGCCCAGCCACTTGTCGTCCGCAAACTAAGGTTCGATGTGCTCCTCTGGACGTTTGACACGCCGTCCGTCTTCCTTCGATAGCTGCGAGAAGATGGCAGCCGCCAGCATCGCCATGATGCCCACGGTCACGAAGGTCAGCTGGAAGGCGCCCAGCACCGTGTCCACGCCGTCATTGCCGACTTCGGCGGTGAAGCCGCCGAGCAAAGCGCCGGCGCAAGCAACTCCCAGGCTCAGGGACAATTGCGCAACCACGGACAGCAAGCTGTTGCCGCTGCTGGCGCTGGCGTCGTCCAGGTCGATCAGGGTCACCGTGTTCATTGCAGTGAATTGCAGCGAGTTGATTGCACCCAGGATCGCCAGCATGCCCAACAGCAGCCAATAGGGCGTCTGCTCGCTGACCAAGCCCATGCTCGCGAGCATCACCCCCAGGGCCAGGGTGTTGCCAGTCAGCACGATGCGATAACCCAGGCGTTCGATCAGCGGCCGAGCCACCGACTTGGCGACCATGGCTGCGGCGGCCAGTGGCAACATGCTCATGCCGGCCTGGGAGGGCGAGTAGCCCAGCGCCACTTGCAGCAGCAGCGGTACAAGGAACGGCAAGGCGCCGCTGCCGAGGCGGGCGAACAGATTACCGAGGATGCCCACGGCAAAGGTCCGGGTCTTGAACAGCGAAGGCGCAAACAGCGGATTGTCGATGTGCCCGGCTCTTAGCCAATACGCAGCGAGGCAGGCCATGCCGGCGAACAGCAGCAACATCACGCGCAGGTGCGGCAGGTGCAGCTCGCCCAGGCCTTCCATGGCGATGGTGATCAGCACCATCGCGGCGCCAAACAGCAGGAAGCCAAGGCTGTCGAAGCGGGTACGCTCGGTGCCGCGCAGGTCGGGAATGAATTTCCACACGGCGTAGCAACCGATGACACCCACCGGCAGGTTGAGCAGGAAGATCCAGTGCCAGGACAAATACTCAACCATCCAGCCGCCAGTGGTGGGGCCCAGCAGTGGGCCGAGTAGACCGGGGATGGTGATAAAGCCCATGATCCGCACCAGCTCTGACCGCGGATAGGCGCGCAGCACTACCAGGCGACCGACCGGCAGCATCAGCGCGCCGCCCAGGCCCTGGATGACCCGGGCGCCGATCAGCATGCCCAGGCTATTGGACAGTGCGCACAGCAACGAGCCGATGCTGAACAGCAGGATGGCGCCGAAGAATATCTTGCGGGTGCCAAAACGATCGGCGATCCAGCCCGAAGCCGGGATCAGCAAGGCGACGGTGAGCATGTAGGCAATGATCACGCCTTGCATGCGCAACGGATCTTCCGCCAGATCGCGGGCCATGGCCGGCAGTGCGGTGTTGAGGATGGTCCCATCGAGGGACTGCATGAAAAAAGCGATGGCCACCACCCAAGGCAGCCAGCGGGCGGTGACGGGATCCAGAGGCGGGCGATTGGGCATGGGACCTCTTGTCAATTGGAACAACGCACCTGTAGAAGCGAGCTTGCTCGCGATGGTTGTCAACGATAACGCGGGGCATCTGATGCCCCTCAGCGCTCTCCGGTTTTTCGCGAGCAAGCTCGCTCCTACAAGGATTTGTGGATTTACAGGGTCAGGGTTAACCGACTGATCAGCGCGCCCGGCAACAACGCCGAGGCCGTTGCCCGCTGACTATAGGTGCTGGCGGACAGCAGGAGTTCCCGCTCCTGCGTCAACGCTTCCAACTGAGAACCGAGCAAGCTGTAGGCCGTGTCATCAAAGCGCATGGTGCTCACCGGTGCCTGTATCTCGCCGTTCTCGACCCAGAACGTGGCGAACCGCGTCATGCCGGTCATGCGGGCGCCTGGCTGGTCCGAGTAATTCAGATACCACAGGTTGCTGATGTACAGGCCGGTCCCCAATTGCTTGAGAATGTCGGCGTCCGGCAACGTACCAGCCGCCATGTTCACGGCGCTGGGCGATTCACCGCTGCCGGCGCCGTTGGCGGCCAGGCCATATTCGGCGGCGCTGCGTGAGCCCACCAACTGCTCGCCCGCCCGGCCTTCGACGATCAGCTTCAGGTCGCTGCGCGGATAACCTTCGCCGGAAAACGCCGGGCTCAACGAACCGCTCACGTGTTCATCCAGCGACACCAGCGCACTGAATGCCTGGTCGCCGGCATAGAGCTTCTGCAGCGGGCTGCTCTTGCTGGCAATCGACTGCGCGGAAAACCCGCCCCAGCACAGCATGCCGATGATTTCTTCCAGCGCAGCAGGTGCGAGGTAGGCGCGGTACTGACCCGGCGCCAGGGTGCGTAGCGGGCGGCCGAGAAATTCAAGTTGCTCGCGGGCTTGCTCGAAGCGTTTGGCAAAACCCTCGCTGTTCCACTCATGCCCGGCATAGCTGGCTTTTACCGCCTGGCCGTTTTCGTGAAACAGGCTGAAATCGAAATTGAAACTGTTCGCCTGATGCCAGCCGAACGCTCCCGAAGAGCTGGCGAAACCGCGGCTGATCGGACCCGCTGCGTAAAAGCCCACAAGGTCCAGGCCTGCCGCCGCGCGGGTGATTTCAGCCACGGCCTGCGCGGTCTCCGGTAGCGGATGATCCTGCACGTTCTGGCTCTGCCAGTCGTTGAAGTTGAGCAGCAGGTACGGGTCTTCCGGTAATAGCGGCAGGGTGTCGCGCAGCTGCTGCAGGCCCTCGGCCAGACGCTGGATATCTGCCCGGGGATCATCCGACAGGGTGATGTCGAGGTCGGCGTGGCGGCCCTGGTCGATCAGCTTGAAGCCGATGCTGGCCTGCTGCACCTGTCCGGCCTGGCGCACCTTGCCATGGTTGAACCGCACGAAAGCCGAGGACTCGGCGGCGTAGCTCAGGGTGAACTGTTCCGGCTGGCGAATGGCGCCCTGCAGCCAGGTCACCAGGGCCTTGAACGACTCGGCCTGATTGATTGGAATACTCATCAGGCGTCTCCCCCGAATACATCCACGTTGCTGAATACACAGGCGGGCGAGGCATGGCCTACGCGGATCACCTGATTCGGTTCACCTTTGCCGCAGTTCGGTGTGCCTAATACCTTGAAGGTGCTGGCGTCGCCGACGGCGCTGAGGTTTTTCCAGAACTGTGCAGAGATTGCCCGGTAATTAGGGTTTTTCACCACGCCCTTGAGTTCGCCATTCTCGATCAACTGGCCCCACTCGCAGCCGAACTGGAATTTGTTGCGTGCATCGTCGATCGACCAGGAGCGGTTGGTGCTCATCAGGATGCCGTGCTCGATATTGCCGATGAGTTGCTCCAGCGGTTGATCCCCAGGCTCAATGTTCAGGTTGGCCATGCGATCGATCGGCGGACGGTTCCAGCCACAGGCGCGACTGTTGGCTACGCCCTCCATGCCCGCACGAAACTGCGAGAGGGCACCACCCAATGGCCGCAGCAACAAACCTTGCTTGATCAGAAACTGCTTGCTGGCGGCGCTGCCATCGTCGTCATGCCCGTAGCTTGCGAGTTGTTCGGGAATGTCCGGGTCGAAGGTCACGTTGAGCAGGTGCGAGCCGTACTGCAGTTGACCGAAGTCTTGCGCCTTGACGAAGCTGGTGCCCGCGTAATTGCGTTCATCGCCCAGGATGCGGTCCAGCTCCAGGGGGTGACCGATGGACTCGTGGATTTGCAGCATCATCTGGTCGGGCATCAATAGCAGGTCACGCGTGCCTTGCGGGGTGTTGGGTGCCAGCAGCAACTGCAGGGCCTGATCCGCTACTTGCGGACCGGCGCCGATCAGTCCGCAGCGGCTGATCACGTCGGCACCGCCCTGCTGGCCAAAGTTCTCGCGGCCCAGGCTGCGGGTCTGGCTGTCGTTCCCATCGTAGGCAGTGACGTCGAGGCCCGGGTAAACGAAGCGCTGGGCCTGGCGCAACTCGGCGCCGGCGCTGTTGAGGTAGATCTGCTCGACGTGGGTGACGCCGATGCTGACCTGCCAGTTCACCAGCCGCTCATCCTTGGGTACAGCTGCGGATTCGGCGCCGAGCAGCTGATAGCAATCACTGAGAGAGGGGAAGGGCTGATCGAGATTGGGCGAAAAGTAGTCGGCGCGATCACTGGAAACGGCCTGCTCGCGAAGGTCGAGCAAGGCATGGGGCTTGAATAGTCGGGCTTGTTGCTCGGCTTTTTCGAGTGCTGCTTGCAGGCCTGGTTGCGACAGGTCGTTGGTCGCCGCATAGGCTTCAACGCCATTGACCCGCACCGTCAACATCGCCCCTTCGTCGCGGCTCAGGCTCGGCGGTTCGGCGACGTTCTTGCGCACTGACAGGTACTGGCCGGACTCGTGCACATAGCGTAGCGAAAAGAACTCGGCGCCCGTGCGCAAGGCAGCAAAGCGCTGCTTGAGCTGGGGGTGGAAATCGAACATTCGGGAACCTCCCTGGATGGAGTGGCGGTGACGCGGTGTGGCGAAGGGGGTGAAACGTTTGCGTGGCGCTAGATTAGGCCTGGGCGTGGGGTAGATCAAGGGCGTGGGCAGAGGGGGTAGGGATTGCCGGGTTTATCAGGGTGCAGTGTGGTTGTTGGGCCGGGCCCTTTCGCGAGCAAGTCGAACGGCGCACCGCCGCTCCCACATTGGATATTCAGTGAGCACAGATTATGTGAACACCCGAGATCCCTGTGGGAGCGGCGGTGCGACGTTCGACTTGCCCGCGATGGCCGCGCCGCAGTCTGACTGTCTTACTGAGCAGTCAGGCTCACATCCCGCATCGGCTTGCCACGTACCGGAGCATCACCGGCCACATAGTAATCCGCCGTGCTGCGCGGCAGAGGCTGGCGGCCGCGGATCTTGTCGGCGATTTTCTCGGCGATCATGATCGTTGGCGCATTCAGGTTACCGGTGGTGATGATCGGCATGATCGAGGCATCGACCACTCGCAGACCCTGCATGCCATGCACGCGGCCTTCGCCATCGACCACAGCCATTTCGTCGGTGCCCATCTTGCACGAGCAGGACGGGTGGAACGCGGTTTCAGCGTGTTCGCGGATGAACTTGTCGAGCTGCTCATCGGTTTGCACTTCGATGCCCGGGCTGATTTCACGGCCACGGTACTGGTCCAGCGCCGGCTGTTGCATGATTTCACGGGTCAGGCGAATGCCATCGCGGAATTCCTGCCAGTCCTGCTCGGTGGCCATGTAGTTGAACAGGATGCTCGGGTACTCGCGCGGATCCTTGGACTTGGCCTGGATGCGACCGCGGCTCGGCGAACGCATGGAACCCATGTGTGCCTGGAAACCGTGCTCTTTCACACCGTTGCTGCCGTTGTAGTTAATCGCCACCGGCAGGAAGTGATATTGGATGTTCGGCCAATCGAAATCTTCGCGGGTACGAATGAAACCGCCGGCTTCGAACTGGTTGCTGGCGCCGATGCCGGTGCCGTTGAACAGCCACTCGGCACCGATGGCTGGCTGGTTGTACCAGAGCAGCGATGGGTACAGCGAAACCGGTTGAGTGCAAGCGTACTGCAAGTACAGCTCGAGGTGATCCTGCAGGTTTTCGCCAACGCCTGGCAGGTCGTGGACCACCGGGATGTCGAGCTTGTTCAGCAGTTCGGCCGGGCCGACGCCGGAGCGTTGCAGGATTTGCGGCGAGGCAATGGCGCCGGAGCACAGCAGCACTTCCTTGCGGGCACGGGCTTCAACGCGCTCTTCTGCAGCGCCGATCAGGTAACGCACGCCGACCGCACGCTTGCCTTCGAACAGGATCTTGTCGGTCAGGGCGTGGGTGACGATGGTCAGGGTCGAACGCTTCTTGGCCGTGTCCAGGTAGCCGCGAGCGGTGCTGGCGCGACGACCGTTCGGCGTGACGGTGCGGTCCATCGGGCCGAAGCCTTCCTGCTGGTAACCGTTCAGGTCTTCTGTGCGCGGGTAACCGGCTTGCACGCCTGCTTCAACCATCGCGTGGAACAGCGGGTTGTTGCCGGCTTTTGGCGTGGTCACGCTGACCGGGCCCTCGCCACCGTGGTAGTCGTTCGGACCGATGTCACGGGTTTCCGCCTTGCGGAAATACGGCAGGCAGTTCAGGTAGTCCCAGTCTTCCAGGCCAGGCAGCTTGGCCCAGTTGTCGTAGTCCATGGCGTTGCCGCGGATGTAGCACATGCCGTTGATCAGCGAAGAGCCACCCAGGCCCTTGCCGCGACCGCATTCCATCCGGCGACCGTCCATGTGTGGTTCAGGATCGGTTTCGTAGGCCCAGTTGTAGCGACGGCCTTGCAGCGGAAACGCCAGGGCGGCTGGCATCTGCGTGCGGAAGTCCAGACGGTAATCCGGGCCACCGGCTTCGAGCAGCAGGACGGTGACGCCTTCGTCTTCAGTCAGACGGGTCGCCAGGGTGTTACCGGCAGAGCCGGCACCGATGATGATGTAATCGAATTCTTGGGACATTGAATGCACCCTCTTTGAAGTAGGTCAGGTCAGACCGTTGCGAGTGCTGCGCACTCGATCGCCAGCAGGCTGGCTCCCACATTGGAATGCGTACTCCTGTGGGAGCCAGCCTGCTGGCGATGACGGCCTCGCAGGCGAAGCAGATGCCGACTTAGAAAACCGAGGCGTAATCGCCCAGTTCGACCTGTACCGATTTGATGCGCGTGAAGTTGTTCAGCGAGCTGATGCCGTTCTCACGACCAACACCCGACTGCTTGTAGCCACCCACCGGCATCTTCGCGTCGGACTCGCCCCAGGCGTTGATCCAGCAGATACCCGCTTCCAGTTGATGAATCACACGGTGAGCGCGGTTCAGGTCCTTGGTGACAATGCCGGCGGCCAGGCCGAAGTCGGTGTCGTTGGCACGACGGATTACTTCTTCTTCGCTGTCGTAGGTCAGGATCGCCATCACCGGCCCGAAGATTTCTTCGCGAACGATGGTCATCTCGTCGGTGCAGTCGGTGAACACGGTCGGTGCCACGAAGGCGCCTTTGGCGAATTCGCCTTCGGTCAGACGGCTGCCGCCGCACAGAACGCGAGCACCTTCTTCTTTGCCCTTGGCGATGTAACCCAACACGCTTTCCATGTGGGCGA
The DNA here is from genome assembly GCF_040310305.1 of Pseudomonas sp. HY13-MNA-CIBAN-0226. Taxonomy (NCBI): domain Bacteria; kingdom Pseudomonadati; phylum Pseudomonadota; class Gammaproteobacteria; order Pseudomonadales; family Pseudomonadaceae; genus Pseudomonas; species Pseudomonas sp. HY13-MNA-CIBAN-0226. Next base: position 155,874 of record NZ_JBEOPS010000001.1, on the reverse strand, counting down.
AGCTGACCAGCGGGCCGAAGTTGGTGTTCTCGTCTTCCGGATTGCCGATGCGGATGCGCGCTACACGCTCGGCGATCTTGGCTTCGAACGCAGCTTTCAGATGGGTCGGTACGAACACGCGAGTGCCGTTGGTGCAGACCTGGCCGGAGCTGTAGAAGTTGGCCATCATCGCGGTGTCGGCGGCACGATCGAGGTCGGCGTCGTCGAAAATGATCAAAGGCGATTTGCCGCCCAGCTCCATGGTCACTTCCTTGAGCGACGAGCTCGAAGCGCTGGCCATGACTTTCTTGCCGGTGTCGGTGCCGCCGGTGAAGGACACTTTCTCGATGCGCGGGTGCTCGGTCAGCCAGGTGCCGACTTCACGGCCGCTGCCGGTCAGAACGTTGAACACGCCAGCCGGAACGCCGGCTTCAGTGTAGATTTCGGCCAGTTTCAGGGTCGTCAGGGAAGTGACTTCACTTGGCTTGAAGATCATTGCGTTGCCGGCTGCCAGGGCAGGGGCAGATTTCCACAGGGCGATCTGGATCGGGTAGTTCCAGGCGCCGATACCGGCCACCACGCCCAACGGCTCGCGACGGGTGTAGACGAAGGAAGTGTCGCGCAGCGGGATCTGCTCGCCTTCGATGGCCGGTACCAGGCCTGCGTAGTATTCCAGCACGTCCGCACCGGTGACGATGTCGACGTACTTGGTTTCGGAGAACGATTTGCCGGTGTCGAGGGTTTCCAGGGCTGCCAGTTCATCGTTGCGCTCGCGCAGGATGTCGACGGCGCGACGCAGGATGCGCGAACGCTCCATCGCGGTCAGCGCGGCCCAGATTTTCTGGCCCTTTTCGGCGCTGACCACGGCGCGTTCCACGTCTTCCTTGGTCGCGCGCTGGACGTTTGCGAGGACTTCACCGTTAGCCGGGTTGATGGCTTCGAAGGTAGCGTCGCTGCTGGCATCGCTGTAGCCGCCATCAATGTAGAGTTTTTGCAGTTCGAAACGGGCCATAAAGTCCTCGCAAGAGCATAAGTGGGTTGGCGGTAACCACTGCTGGTAAAGCCAGTTCCCCTAAGGTTGTGGCAACACCGATCAGTAGCAGTTCAGGGGTTGAGCGTCTATGTGTGCTCTAACTCACCTGCTTGGCCAATTGGAAATCCATGTATTCGTAAGCGATCTGGTGCGCCTGGGCAGTGTCGAAAGCATCTCCGGACAGCGCACCGCGCAACCACAAACCGTCAATGAGCGCCGCCAGGCCGCGGGCTGCACTGCGCGCGTCATCCAGCGGCAGTACGCGGCGGAACTGGCAACACAGGTTGGAATACAGACGGTGATCGTTGATCCGCTGCAACCTGTGCAATGACGGGTGGTGCATGCTGGTGGCCCAGAAGGCCAGCCAGGTTTTCATTGCCGGGCCATTGACCTGGCTGGCGTCGAAGTTGCCTTCGATGATCACCTGCAGATGTGCCCGCGGGCTGTCATCTGTCAGCGCCTGACGGCGTGCGGTGACGTTCTCGCTGAGGACACTCATCAGATACTGCGCCGTGGCAGCGATCAGGCCATTCTTGTCCTGAAAATAGTGACTGATGATGCCGTTCGAGACACCGGCCAAACGGGCGATCAGCGCAATGCTGGCGTCCCCCATTCCAACCTGATCGACAGCCTGCAAAGTGGCTTCGATCAACTGCTGACGGCGGATGGGTTGCATACCGACCTTGGGCATCTTGCACATCTCCTTAGGCCTTCCGGCAGACGTGGAACGTCTATCGGATTGAAGGCCAGTCTATTTTGTTTTGATTGAACGTTCAATCAATAAAGAATAAGCTCTGCGACAAATCGTCGCTATTTACAGTTTTTTGCCTGCGTGTAAATGGCGATAAACCGACATCCAAAATCGCTCGAAACCTGTGCGCCCCGGTGCTTGCGGACTTTCAGGCATTTTCGGGGTGTCTTTATATCACCCGCTGGTCGGCTGCCAACTAACCGATTGGTCGGGTACCGCTTTGCCTTGTGTTCTTCTCTCGCACTGCCCGGAGCATCTGTGCCATGAGTTCTGCCTCTCTTATAAAGACCCCACCCGAGAAGGTGACGGTCAACGGTTGGGTGTTCTACACCTCTACCGCGCTGATCCTGTTGTTGACCGCCATTCTGATCATTGCCCCGCAAGAGGCCGGCAGAGTGCTCGGCGTCGCCCAGGCCTGGTTGTCCCGCAGCTTCGGCTGGTACTACATGGTGGTGATTGCCGCTTACCTGGTGTTTGTCATCGGCCTGGCGTTCTCGTCCTACGGCAAACTCAAACTGGGCAGCAAGGACGACACCCCGGACTTCAGCTATGGCGCCTGGGCGGGCATGCTGTTCTCGTCGGGTATCGGCATCTCGCTGTTGTACTTCGGTGCATCCGAACCGCTGGATCACTACTTCAACCCGCCGGAAGGCGTGGCCGGCAGCAACATGGCTGCACGTCAGGCGGTACAGCTGACGTTCCTGCACTGGGGCCTGCATGGCTGGGCGATTTATGCGCTGGTCGGCCTTGCCGTGGCGTATTTTGCCTACCGTCATAACCAGCCGCTGGCGCTGCGTTCGGCGCTGTATCCACTGGTGGGCGAGCGCTGGGTCAAGGGCGCGGCCGGTCATGCGGTGGATGGCTTCGGGATGTTCGTGACCCTGCTGGGCCTGGTGACCAATCTGGGGATCGGGTCTCTGCAAGTGTCGTCGGGCCTGGAAAACCTGTTCGGCATGGAGCACAGCAACACCAACCTGCTGATTGTGATCATCGTGATGAGCACCGTGGCGACCATTGCTGCCGTGTCGGGTGTGGAGAATGGCATTCGTCGGCTATCCAACCTGAATATCATCCTGTTCAGCGGCCTGTTGATCTTCGTCCTGCTGTTCGGCCCGACGCTGCATCTGCTCAACGGTTTTGTGCAGAACATTGGCGACTACCTCAACGGCGTGGTGCTGAAAACCTTCGACCTCTATGTGTATGAAGGCGACGCTGACAAGACCGAGCGCTGGATGGGCCTGTGGACCCTGTTCTATTGGGCCTGGTGGATCTCCTGGGCACCGTTCGTGGGCATGTTCATCGCGCGTATTTCCCGTGGGCGCACGGTGCGTGAACTGGTGGCCGGCGTGTTGCTGATTCCCCTGGGCTTCACCCTGGCGTGGCTGTCGATCTTCGGTAACTCGGCCCTGGACCTGGTGATGAACCATGGTGCAGTGGAGCTCGGCAAGACCGCGCTGGAACAGCCGTCCATGGCGATCTACCAGCTTCTCGAGCACTACCCGGCGTCGAAAGTGGTGATCGGCGTGTCGATCTTCGTGGGTTTCGTGCTGTTCCTGACGCCGGCGGATTCCGGCGCGGTGATGATGGCGAACCTGTCGTGCAAGGGTGGCAACGTTGATGAAGATGCGCCGCACTGGTTGCGGATCTTCTGGTCTGCGGTGATCACGCTGGTGACCATCGGCCTGCTGTTCGCCGGTAACTTCGAAGCCATGCAAACCATGGTGGTGCTGGCTGGCCTGCCGTTCTCGGTGGTGCTGGTGTTCTTCATGTTCGGCTTGCACAAGGCCATGCGCCAGGACGTGCAAATCGAACAGGAGCAGGCGGAGCTCGCAGCCCGTGGGCGGCGCGGTTTCAGCGAGCGCCTGACCCAGCTGGACCTGCAACCGAACCAGTCGATCGTTCAACGTTTCATGGACAAACAGGTGACGCCGGCGCTGGAAGAGGCGGCGGTTCTGTTGCGTGGCCAAGGCCTGGATGTGCAGACATTGCTGGGCAAGGCCAAGCGCTGCATGGGCCTGCGGATCGAGATGGAAGAGGGTAACCCGTTTGTCTACGAAGTGAGCCTGGATGGCTACCTGGCGGCGGCAAGCGAGACGGTCTCGGCTGAAAGTGTCGATGAACCCCGGGCACGCTACTACCGCGCCGAGGTTTACCTGCACAATGGCAGCCAGGATTACGATCTGATGGGTTTCACTCAGGATCAGATCACCCGTGACGTGCTCGATCAGTTTGAAAGCCATCGGCAGCTCCTTGGCCGGGTCTATAGCTGAGTAGTCAAGTAAGCGGTGTTGCTGTCTGAAGCACCGCATCGGCTTTATCGCCAGCAGGCTGGCTCCCACAAGAGCATGCATTCCAATGTGGGAGCCAGCCTGCTGGCGATGGGGGCTTCTACTTCAACGACTGCATCACCCGATATCCCATAAACGAAAACGCCGCGATCCTCTCGCGGCGTTTTTGTGTCTGTTGTGTTACCCCAGGTTCTTGCCGAGCAGCGCGTGGTATAGCTCGCTGTCACCGAGGATCCCTACCACCTGGTTGTTGTCATGCAGCACCAGTTTGTTGCCGGTCTGGTAGCGAATCTGCAGCGCATCGCGCATGCCGATATTGGAGTCCACCAGGGTCGGCCGACGACCCAGGCCGTCCACTGACTGCCCCGGTGCCCAGTTCTGCAGATCCAGGCTCGCACCGTTCTGGCGGGCGCCCTTGATGGTGTTGCCTTCGGCCAGGTCCAGCCATGAATCGCCGCCCGGGTCGAGGCATACCGAACCGTTTATGCGTTTGCACTTGTCCAGGGTGCGCATGAGGCTGCGGCCGCACAGCACGTTCAACGGGTTGGTGTGGGCGACGAAGGTGCGCACGTAATCGTCCGCAGGGTTCAACACGATCTCTTCCGGCTTGCTGTACTGGATGATCCGGCCGTCTTTCATGATCGCGATGCGACTGCCCAGCTTCAGGGCCTCATCAAGGTCATGACTCACGAAGACGATGGTCTTGCTGAGCTTGCTCTGCAGTTCCAGCAATTCATCTTGCAGGCCCTGGCGAATCAGCGGGTCGAGGGCCGAGAACGGTTCGTCCATCAGCAGAATGTCGGCGTCCATCGCCAGCGCGCGCGCCAGGCCGACGCGTTGCTGCATGCCGCCGGATAGCTCGTCGGGCTTTTTATTGCGCCACTGGGTCAGGCCGACCAGCTCGAGTTTTTCATCGACCAGCTTCTTGCGCTCCTTCTCCGGACGCCCCTGCATTTCCAGGCCGAAGCTGATGTTTTCCCGCACCGTCAGCCAAGGCATCAGGGCGAACTTCTGGAACACCATGGCGATGCGCTTGGTGCGCATCATCTTCAGCTCTGCCGGGGTACAGGAAGCGATGTCGATCTGCTTGCCTTCGTGTTCAACGAACAGCTTGCCACGACTCACGGTATTGAGGCCGTTGATGCAGCGCAGCAGGCTGGATTTGCCGGAACCGGACAGGCCCATCAGTACGCAGATTTCACCTTTATCGACATCCAGGCTGGCTTTTTCCACGCCGACGATTTGCCCGGTTTTTTTCAGGATCTGGTCGCGGGTCATGCCCTGATCGAGCAGCTTGAGCGCCTCGCGCGGGTCCTTGGAAAAGATTACGTCGACGTCTTCGAAGCGAATAATGCTCATGCGTCACCCCCTACTTTAGCGTCGGGTTGTTTGCAGATACGGTCGAGCATGATCGCCAGCAGTACGATCGCCAGGCCCGCTTCGAAGCCCAGGGCGATATCAGCAGTGTTCAGTGCGTTGACCACGGGTTTGCCCAGGCCATCGGCGCCCACCAGTGCGGCAATCACCACCATCGACAACGACAGCATGATGCACTGGGTGATACCGGCCGCAATGCTTGGCATCGCGTGGGGCAGTTCAATCCGTGAGAGCAATTGACGACGCGAGCAGCCGAAGGCTTTGCCGGCGTCCATCAGTTCCTGTGGAACATCCCGGATACCCAGGTAAGTCAGGCGGATGGGCGCGGCGATCGCGAACACCACCGTGGAGATCAGCCCCGGCACCACGCCCAGCCCGAAGAGGGTCAGGGTAGGAATGAGGTAGACGAAGGTCGGCACGGTCTGCATCAGATCGAGCACCGGACGCATCATGGTGTAGAACATCGGCTTATGCGCGGCAACGATGCCCAGCGGCACGCCGATGACCACGCAGACCAGGGTGGCGAACAACACCTGGGCGAGGGTTTCCATGGTTTCCTGCCAGTATCCCAGGTTGAGGATCAGCAGGAAGGAGGCGATGACGAAAACTGTCAGTCCCCACTTTCGTTGAATGAAATGCGCAAGTAGTGCGATAAGGCCGATCAATGCCAGCGGGTTGAACCAGGTCAGCGCAAAAGTCACGCCGTGGATCATCGTTTCCAGAGACACGGCGATGGCGTCGAAGGTGTTGGCGCCATGTTGCGTCAACCATTCGACGAAGCTCGCAATGTACTGGCCTAGAGGGATTTTCTGATCAATCAGCATGGTATTGAACGTCCGCATGCAAGGAAATAACAGCCCGGGTGAGCACGCTCACCCGGCATAAACGATGCTCCTGAATTCAAGGCTGCGCGAGTTTGGCTTTCACGGCCTCCAGGCCTGGTTTACCGTCAATGGTGGTTACGCCAGCGAGCCAGGTATCGAGCACCTGTGGATTCTTTTTCAGCCAGGCCTTGGCAGCCGCGTCAGGCTTCATCTTGTCGTCCAGGACGTTGCCCATCAGCGTGCTTTCCATGTCGAGGGTGAACGCCAGGTTCTTGAGCAGTTGACCAACGTTGCTGCATTCCTGGGCGTAGCCCTTGCGGGTGTTGGTGAAGATGGTCGCCTGGCCGAAGTTGGGGCCGAAGAAATCATCGCCGCCGGTCAGGTACTTCATCTTGAAGCGCGTGTTCATCGGGTGTGGCTCCCAGCCCAGGAATACCACGGCGGTATTGCGCCGCTGCGCGCGATCGACTTGCGAGAGCATGCCTGCCTCGCTGGACTCGACGACCTTGAAGCCGGCTTCCTTGAGGCCGAAGGCGTTCTTGTCGATCATGCTCTGGATCAGACGATTGCCGTCGTTGCCAGGTTCGATGCCGTAGATCTTGCCATCGAGCTCTTTCTTGAACTTGGCGATGTCGGCGAAATCCTTCAGCCCCTTGTTATACAACTCTTCGGGAACGGCGAGGGTGTATTTCGCGTTTTCCAGGTTGGCGCGCAGGGTCTCCACGGTACCGGCATCACGATAGGCCTTGATGTCGTTCTCCATGGTTGGCATCCAGTTGCCCAGGAACACGTCCATGTTCTTGCCATCTGCCAGCGACTTGTAGGTCACCGGCACGGAGATCATTGTAGTTTTGGTCTTGTACCCCAGTGCGTCGAGCACGACGCTGGTGGTAGCGGTGGTGACGGTGATGTCGGTCCAGCCGACATCGGAGAAGTTTACGGTGCTGCACTGGGCCGGTTCTGCAGCTTGCGCCAGAACCGGCAGACTAAGCATGGCGGCCAACAACAACGACGGGGAACCTTTCATTGACTGACTCCTTGGTGTTTTTTTCGGCAGTGTTCCGACTGGACCACCGCACTTATAGGTTGCGGTTGGATGGCGTTTTCAGACAGCTCTACCTCGGCGCCTTGCAATCGAGTCGATACGATCATGTACCAGTGAAAATCTGACGCCTACAGGGTGCGTCGTAACCAGTACAGGGATGGTCGCATCCAGTGTCGGTGACGTCGTTTACAGCTTTTTTCTGCCCTGTTTGTACCTCTGCGCCGTAAAAAAACGGCGGAACCATAGCGTTGGCGACTCGCGGCGTTGGTGGACAAGAGTGCGTCGGTTCGAGACGTCGAACGACCGGGTAAAAGCCTGATGATGCAGCCACATCGGCGGATTGCAGCTTGAGCGTAGCAGCTCCGTCACTGGGCGCTTTTGCGTCTGGAGTTGGGCATATCCAGGAGTTCGGCAGTAATGGCTATCAGCGTTTTCGACCTGTTCAAAATCGGCATCGGCCCTTCCAGTTCGCACACGGTGGGGCCTATGCGCGCCGCCGCACTGTTCGTGCAGGGCCTGCGTGAGAAGGGGCTGCTGGATCAGGTCCGGCGCGTCGAAGTGCAGCTGTATGGTTCGCTGTCGGCCACCGGCATCGGTCACGGTAGCGACAATGCGGTGATCATGGGCCTGATGGGTGAGTGGCCGGACGCGATCGATCCGTCGCAAATCGGCATTCGTATCGCCACCCTGCGCGAAACCGACGAGTTATTGCTCGATGGTCATCTGCCGGTGCCGTTCATCTGGGCCCGGGACATGCGCCTGATCGATGAAAACCTGCCGTTCCATCCCAATGCCATGACGTTGGTGGTTGAAGGTGATACGGGAGAACTGCACCGCGATACCTACTATTCAGTGGGTGGCGGTTTTGTCGTGGATCAGGCACAGGCCAGTAGCGGCGTGGTGGATATGGACCGCACCGAGTTGCCTTACGATTTTTCCAGCGCGGTCGAGTTGTTGAGCTTGTGCCAGAAGCACAACCTGCGAGTTGCCGAACTGATGATGGCCAACGAAAAGGTCTGGCGCAGTGAAGACGAAATTCGTGCCGGCCTGATGAAGCTCTGGCGAGCCATGCAGGAGTGCGTCGAGCAAGGCCTCAAGCATGAAGGCATCCTGCCCGGTGGCCTGAATGTGCGACGTCGCGCCGCCAGGTTGCACCGCAGCTTGCAGGAGCTGGGCAAGCCGAATGTGATCGGCTCGACGCTGAGTGCCATGGAATGGGTCAACCTGTTCGCCCTGGCCGTCAACGAAGAGAATGCGGCGGGTGGGCGCATGGTCACGGCGCCGACCAACGGCGCGGCGGGGATCATTCCTGCGGTGCTGCATTACTTCATGAAGTTCAGCGAAGCGGTGACTGACGCCAATGTCGTCGACTATTTCCTGAGCGCGGCGGCTGTGGGGATCCTGTGCAAGAAGAACGCTTCCATCTCCGGGGCTGAAGTCGGCTGCCAGGGTGAGGTCGGTTCGGCCTGCGCCATGGCGGCGGCGGGGTTGGCGGAGATCCTCGGTGCCACGCCGGAGCAGCTGTGCAACGCGGCTGAGATTGGACTTGAACACAACCTGGGGCTGACGTGTGACCCCGTGGGCGGACTGGTGCAGGTGCCTTGCATCGAGCGTAATGCAATTGCCGCGGTGAAGGCGATCAATGCGGCGCAGATGGCGTTGCGCGGTGACGGGCAGCACTTTATCTCGCTGGACCGCGTGATCCGGACTATGCGTGATACCGGGGCGGACATGCATGACAAATATAAGGAAACCTCGCGCGGTGGATTAGCGGTCAGTGCGGTGGAGTGCTGATATCGGGTTGAACCCATCGCGGGCAAGCCCGCTCCCACAGGATTTGCTGTGCAACCAAGAAGTGGGGCACACCACAGATCCCTGTGGGAGCGGGCTTGCCCGCGATGTTGCCAGATCAGTCAAAACCGCGCGCAAAGTGAACACACCATCCTTGATACGCCACCTTTTAGCGCGTCGCTTACAGATAAGCGACTTCGACAGGATCAGGGATCCCAATCGTCGCTGACCGCCTGTCACCTGTGCTTGTGGTGACACTCTTTCAATACACGCCGCAGCGCTGTTCCCACAAGTGCTACCGATTTGCTCACACGCTAAGGGACAGAGCGCTTGATGCGATTGATGGCACTTATATCCCCCCACTCTACGTGGTCATATACAGACACATTCCGACGTCGTTTTCAGGAGTTATTGAACGCGCATTCAATTTTAGGCATGGCAATTGCTCTGTCATTACAAAGCCCGTCTCCCACGCGAGAATGATGGCAATAACAAGAGCCTCCGCCTGAGGCCATCACCCGCTTTGTGTGAGGAGATATTGCGATGACGACGTTCAACTCCGGGACTCAACCCCAGAACCGTGCGCCTCAATCCATCGGCTTTTTGCTGCTGGACAATTTCACGCTGATTTCTCTGGCGTCCGCAGTGGAACCACTGCGCATGGCCAACCAGTTGTCCGGTCGCGAGCTGTATCGCTGGACTACACTCACCGTCGATGGCGGGCAGGTCTGGGCCAGTGACGGCCTGCAGATCACCCCCGATTGCTCCATGCACAAGGCTCCCGCGCTGGACACCATCATTGTCTGCGGTGGTATCGGTATCCAGCGCACGGTCACCCGCGAACACGTTTCATGGCTACAGAGCCAGGCGCGCCAGTCGCGTCGTCTCGGCGCAGTGTGCACGGGTAGCTGGGCCCTGGCGTGCGCCGGGCTGCTGGACGGTTTTGATTGCAGCGTGCACTGGGAATGCCTGGCATCGATGCAGGAAGCTTTCCCGCGCGTGGCCATGAGCACCCGGTTGTTCACCCTCGACCGTAATCGCTTCACCAGCTCTGGTGGCACTGCGCCGCTGGACATGATGCTGCACCTGATCAGCCGTGATCACGGACGCGAACTGTCGGCCGCGATCTCGGAAATGTTCGTCTACGAGCGCATCCGCAATGAGCAGGATCACCAGCGTGTGCCGCTCAAGCACATGCTTGGTACCAACCAGCCGAAGTTGCAGGAAATCGTCGCGCTGATGGAGGCCAATCTGGAAGAGCCGATCGACCTGGATGAGCTGGCGGTATACGTCGCGGTGTCGCGTCGTCAGCTGGAGCGGTTGTTCCAGAAGTACCTGCATTGTTCGCCGTCGCGCTACTACCTGAAACTGCGCCTGATCCGCGCCCGGCAGTTGCTCAAGCAAACACCGATGTCGATTATCGAAGTGGCGTCGGTATGTGGCTTCGTGTCCACTCCGCATTTTTCCAAGTGCTATCGCGAATACTTCGGTATTCCGCCGCGTGACGAGCGTGTGGGTTCCAACACCACGCAGCAGGTAGCAATGATGCCGCTGCCGCAGGCACTGGTGCTGTCGCCATTGTCGGGGCCGTTGTCGGCATTGAGTCAGGCGCGTAATGAGTCGACTTTTGCCAGCGTAAGGCTCTAAACCGAGTCGCCTTCATCGCGGGCAAGCCTTGCTCCCACAGATTGCTGCTGTTATCTGTCGGAGCAAGGCTTGCCCGCGATGGCTTCCTATCAGGCGCTACGGCTCTGCTGATACGCCGCCAATGCTGGCAGCAATTGCCTGTCGATCGCCTGGCGCACAGCCGGCAGGATGGTAGCGCTGCTGGTATACATCTGCTTGACCATGGTCCGTAGCGTTATCGCCCGTTCATCGTTCAAACCGCGCACCGCGCATTCGCAAGCCTGCTCGGCTGTAGAGCCGCTGGGTACTTGAAAGCCCAATGACTTCAGCTGGCCCAACAGGTCTTCCTGGTCAATCAAATCGGCGTGCATCATGACGCAATCCTTCTTCAGGGAACGGTGTCGTATCTCGATTCTCATCGGGGGGCGCGGTGGCGGCAAGGGCGATTTTTCGTAATGGCCGCGATACCTATGAACAGGTCGTTTTCGGCTAATTGCGTTAAGAGAGGAGTCGGCACACTGGTTACAGCTGGCTTCACGAAGGTTGGTCACCCTCGCGCAACGGCTCCTCAACAGTACCCACCTCTGCCTCGATCCTGTCACGGCTTGATCGGGGTTTTTTTTGCCTGTGGATCAGCGAAGGATGTTGTGCCTGGGCTGATGCCTTCGCGGGCAAGTCGAACCGCCGCTCCCCAGGTTAAGAGTCGGCGCTCAAGTTTGTGGTCTCCGCGATCCTGTGGGAGCAAGGCTTGCCCGCGATGAACGATGACGCGGTTTCAGCGCTGCAATACTTCATTTCGGAAGTCGGCAAAAACGGCGGCGTTCAACGGCGATCTCCTGGTTATTTTTTTGCGGGTAATGCGATCACTCGACCAATGTACTGGGGCGGCGGCACGTCGGTTTGCCCGGCGACGAGGGCTTGAAGCCTGGCCAGGGTGTCTTCGCCGAAGGGCGCCGATCGGGGGCCAGCGAGGTCGACGTGCAGCAGCATTTGCTCATTACCCGCCAGCTCCTTGACATCACCCACTAGGTGCAGGCTGTGATAAAGGTGCAAGCGCTTGCTGTCGTGGCCGATGATCCGGGTGTGTACTTCGACCTCGGCGTCGAGCTTCACTTCGTGCAGGTAATTGAGGTGCAGTTCGAGGGTGAAGAGCGAGTTGCCGCTGGCTTCTCGGTGGCTGCTGTCCATGCCGAGGCGATCCATCAGGGCGTCGGTGGCGTAGCTGAAGATCAGCAGGTAGAACGCGTCTCGCAGGTGGCCGTTGTAGTCGACCCAGTCGGGGATGATTGTGGTTTGGTAGGTGGTGAGGGTAGGCATTGTTTCTGGTTCCGATGATGAGGGAGGCTGGGCTGGCCCCATCGCGAGCAGGCTCGCTCCCACACTAGGGGTTGCTCCCATAGCTGGCCAACCTGCAATCAGTGTGGAAGCGAACCTGCTCGCGATAGGGCCAGGCCTGCTGATGCTCTACTCGCTAAAAGCCATCCCGTGCTTCTGCTTGGTGGTTTTCACCGCTTCCAGCACCGCCAACAGGCAATCATCACGATAGCGCTCCAGCGCTGAAATGCTGTGGGTACCCAATTGATCACTGGTCCCGTCGACCACATCGTCAATCAACTTGTCGGTCAGTTCCGGCGCCGGCAGGTAGGTCCACGGCAACTGCAACGCCGGGCCAAACTGCGCCATGAAATGCCGCATGCCGGCATCGCCGCCTGCGAGGGTATAGGTCAGGAAAGTACCCATGAACGACCAGCGCAGACCCGCGCCAAAGCGAATGGCATCATCGATTTCACCGGTGGTCGCCACACCATCGTTCACCAGGTGCAGCGCCTCACGCCACAGCGCTTCGAGCAATCGGTCGGCGATAAAGCCGGGTACTTCCTTGCGCACATGCAGCGGACGCATGCCCAGGGATTCGTAGACTTTCATCGCCGCTTGAACAGCTTCCGGAGCCGTGTTTTTACCGCCCACCACTTCCACCAGGGGCAGCAGGTAAACCGGGTTGAACGGGTGGCCAACGACGCAGCGTTCCGGGTGGGTCGAACTCTCGTAGAACTCGCTGGGTAACAGGCCCGAAGTGCTGGAGCCGATCAAGGCGTCGGGTTTGGCTGCTGCACTGATCTTGCTGTGCAATTCGAGTTTCAGGTCCAGGCGCTCGGGGGCGCTTTCCTGAATGAAATCGGCATCGCGCACACACTCTTCGATGGTCGCGACAAAGCGCAGGCGATCCTGCGAAGCGCCGGGGGCCAGGCCTTGTTTTTCCAGGGCGCCCCAAGCGTTGGCGACGCGTTTGCGCAGGGCGGCTTCAGCACCAGGAGCGGGGTCCCAGGCCACTACGTTGAGGCCGTGGGCGAGGGCGCGGGACACCCAGCCGCTGCCGATGACACCGCTGCCCAGGGCGGCGAAGGTTTTGATTTCGGTGATGAACGTCATGGCGACTTCCTAAAAGAATTCGGTGATCCCTGTGGGAGCGGGCTTGCCCGCGATGACGGTATTCCTGCCGAAGAAAATGTATCGGTAGTACCGGCGCTATCGCGGGCAAGCCCGCTCCCACAGGTGAGGTGTGATTCGGCTCAGCCGCGCTTGGTCAGGCCCATTTTTGCCCGGCCTTCGGCTGGGGTCAGGACACGGGCGCCGAGGCGGCTGAGGATTTCGCTGGCGCGCTCCACCAACTGGCCATTGGTGGCCAACACGCCCTTGTCCAGCCAGATGTTGTCTTCCAGGCCGACCCGCACGTTGCCGCCGAGCAGTACCGCTTGCGCAGCCATCGGCATCTGCATGCGTCCGATGCCAAAGCCGGCCCAGACGGCGTTGGCTGGAAGGTTGTCGACCATGGCTTTCATGGTGGTGGTATCGGCCGGTGCGCCCCACGGAATGCCCAGGCACAGCTGGAACAGCGGATCATCGAGCAAGCCTTCCTTGATCATCTGCTTGGCAAACCACAGGTGCCCGGTGTCGAAGATTTCCAGCTCGGCCTTAACGCCCAACTCTTGTATGCGCTTGGCGCCCGCGCGCAGTTGCGCCGGTGTGGATACGTAAATGGTGTCGCCATCGCCGAAGTTCAGCGTGCCGCAATCCAGGGTACAGATTTCCGGCAGCAGCTCTTCGACGTGGGCCAGGCGTGTCAGGGGGCCGACCAGGTCAGTGTTGGGGCCGAATTCCATCGGGTTTTCGCCAGCGCCGATTTCCAGGTCGCCGCCCATGCCGGCGGTCAGGTTGACGATGATGTCGACGTCCGCTTCGCGGATGCGCTCCATCACTTCGCGGTACAGCGCCACATCCCGGCTGAACTTGCCGGTTTCGGGACTGCGCACATGGCAATGCACCACGGTGGCGCCGGCCTTGGCCGCTTCCACGGCCGCCGCTGCGATTTGCTTCGGGGTGACCGGTATGTGCGGGCTCTTGGCGGTCGTGTCGCCAGCACCGGTAAGTGCGCAGGTGATGATGACGTCGTGGTTCATGAGGCAGGTTCCTGTTCTTTAGGGGAATGGCGGGCGTGATGAGTCCGTTAGCAGCCCGTTGGGGGCTGCAATTGGGCGTTCAGTCAGGGTTTATTTACTGGTCAGTTTCAGGTTTTCAGCGGCCGGTTTGCCGTCGAAGGTGGTCACGCCTTCGAGCCAGCGCTGTTTGTCCTGGGGGTGATCATTGAGCCACTGTTTGGCCGATTCGAATGCCTCCTTGTGATCCAGCAGCGGCTGCATCATCCGGCTCTCGTCTTCGGCGGAGTAGGTCAGGTTACTGAGCAGGCGGCCGATGTTCGGGCATTGCTGGGCATAGTTCGGCGAGGTAACGGTCCAGACGGTGGCCATGCCTTCGTTCGGGCCGAGCGCATCGTCGCTGCCGGTGAGATAGGTCATCTGCACATTAACGTTCATTGGATGCGGCGCCCAGCCGAAGAACACCACGGCTTCCTTGCGCCGCACGGCACGATCCACTGCCGCGAGCATACCGGCCTCACTGGACTCGACCAGCTGGAATTTGCCCAGGCCGAACTGGTTCTTGGCGATCATCGCCTTGATCTGGGTATTGGCACCCGAGCCTGGCTCGATCCCGTAGATCTTGCCGCCCAGTTCTTTCTCGAACCTGGCGATGTCGGCGAAAGTCTTCAGGCCTTTGTCTGCCAGGTAGGTCGGCACGGCAAGGGTCGCGCGGGCGTCTTTGAGGCTTGGCGCATCAAGCACCTTGACCTGTTTCGCGTCGACGAAAGGAGTGATGGTCTGGGTCATCAGCGGGTTCCAGTACCCCAGGAACAAGTCCAGGCGCTGGTCGCGGATCCCGGCGAAGATGATTTGCTGGGACGCGCTGGTTTGTTTGGTGTTGTAGCCGAGGCCGTCTAGCAGCACCTGAGTCATGGCGCTGGTGGCGATCACGTCGGTCCAGTTCACCACGCCCATGCGTACGTTCTGGCAAGAAGCGGGTTCGGCCGCCATGACACTGGCGCTCAGGAAAGCGGTACCGCTCAGTGCAAGAACACAGCTGCTGATGAGTCGTTTCATGTCGGGTTCCTCGGCAGACGTTATTGTGGGTTCCGATGTCTATGTGCACCGGTGATGCCAAGTTACGCAGCTAAGACCCCGTCAACACGCACTACGGCGACCAGCTCTTGCACTGGAGCGACCTGCCCCTTGAATGCCGCTTGCAACTGGCGTATCAACGTCCACACGCTTCCCGCCCTCTCGTTACTTGCCAGTCGAGTGCGCTCCATGTCCCAGGATTTCTACTTCTTGTTGATGCCGGGTTTTTCGGCCATAGGGTTTATCTCGGCCATCGAGCCGCTGCGGGTGGCCAATCGCTTTCGCGGTGAACTTTATCGCTGGCATGTGCTGAGCGCAGATGGCGGTGCTGTTCTGGCCAGTAACGGCATGTCGGTCAACGCCGATGCCGCGCTGGAGCCGCTCGCAAAAGGGGCGACGTTGCTGGTAGTCGCCGGCTTCGAACCGCTGAAATTCGCCACGCCCGCGCTTGAGCACTGGCTGCGCCGGCTGGACAGCGACGGCGTGACCCTGGGCGCCATCGACACCGGCAGCTTCGTCCTCGCCGAGGCAGGGTTGCTTGAGGGCCATCGCCTGACCCTGCACTGGGAAGCCATCGACGCGTTCAAGGAGTCCTATCCGCTGCTCAGCGTCACCCAGGAGCTTTTCGAGATCGACCGCAGGCGCATTACCTCGGCGGGCGGCACGGCGTCAATTGACCTGATGCTCGATCTCATCGGCCAGGCCCACGGTCCGGAACTGGCGATTCAGGTCAGCGAACAATTCGTACTCGGTCGCATCCGCCCGCGCAAGGATCACCAGCGCATGGAAGTAGCCAGTCGGTACGGCATTCGCAACAAGAAACTGGTGCAGGTGATCGGCGAGATGGAACAGCACAGTGAGCCGCCGTTGAGTACGCTGGCCCTGGCCGAATCGATCAAAGTGACGCGGCGCCAGCTGGAGCGCCTGTTTCGCTTGCACTTGAATGACACGCCGAGCAATTTCTATCTGCGATTACGACTGGAAAAGGCCCGGCAACTGCTGCGGCAGACGGACATGAGTGTGCTGGAAGTGAGCATTGCGTGCGGGTTTGAATCGCCGTCGTATTTCACCCGCAGTTATCGGGCGAAGTTTGAGCGGTGCCCGCGGGAAGACCGACGTACCGCAAAAGCATGAACACAGAAAATGTAGGATCTGCGTGGGCTATTACTTCTTCATCAGCGCAGAACACGCCGCCTTGTACGCCTCATGCTGATATTTGTTCAGCGTCCCCGGCAGTTCAAAATTGTGCTTCTTGGCCTGGGCATTGATCGTCTGTGGCGACAGCAGCGTCACCTCACAACTGTCCAGCAACTGAAAAACTCCCTCGATCTTGAAGGTGGTCGGCCCACCGGCAAACTCGCCTTTCTTACTGCGCTTCTTGATCACGATCCGGTCGATTGAGTTCTCCCGAATGAACGATGCCACCTGTGCGGCAAACACTTTGACGTTGGCCGCTTCGTCGTCATCGTCCAGGGCAATTTTCTTGGTGGCCAGGGGCAGGTGGCTGAGCGCCTGATTGTCGAGGGACGCGACGGCGATGATGGCTTCACTGCCTTTGATTTCAATGCCGCAGATTTTCATTTCGTGCCCTTCTAAGTCGGTGAAGTGTGATGGTGGCGCAGCCTTGAGGTGAAGTCACGGCATGAGTGTTACAGGGTGGTGGACTGCCCCCGACGATCCAGTTCAAACACTTTGTTCTGTTGCAGGCGCGTCTTCAGCCAGCGTTCGGCTTTGCCCATCTTGCGTGTACGGGCCCAGAGCAGGTCAACACCCACATGCCAGTCGGTGTGGGGATACGCACCCAACTGCAGTTCGACCAGTTCGCCATTGGCCAGTTCACGCTGGATCAACTGGCGCGGCAACGTGGCCCAACCGAGGCCGGCACGGACCATTTCCAGCAGCGCCAGGTAGTTTTCGGCCTGCCAGATCCGAGTGGAACGCAGGTACTCGCTGCTGGGCAGCTTTTCGGCGTGTGCGCTAAACGCCAGGCGGCGGTGCACGTGCAGGTCTTCGAAGGTCACGCTGCTCAATTTCGCCAGCGCATGTGCGGGGTGACAGACGTGCAGCATGATCAGCTTGCCCATCTGCTGGAATTCGAGCTGCGGCGGGTACTGCGGCTGGGAGAAGGCGATCCCCAGCACGGCCTGGCCCTGGGCTACGAGTTCGCTGACATCCCCATATACAGGGTGCCTGATCACCAGATCGACATAGGGGAAAGCCTCTTCGAACTCCAGCAGCACCGGCATGACGGCGTTGTAGGGCGTTTCAATGGCCAGTGACACGCTGGGTTCGATCGCGTCGGACAGGCAATCCGCATGGGCCTGGAGGGTCAGGCAACGTTCCAGCACCGACTGCGCCTGCAACAACATTTTCTGGCCGGCCTGGGTCAGCACCGGGTTGCGATTCGAGCGATCGAACAGTTCCACGCCCAGGTCCTGTTCCAGATTGGAAATCGCCACGCTCACGGTTGATTGAGTCTTGCCCAGCTTGCGCGCGGCCGCCGAGAACGACCCGCTGTGCACGGCCTGGACGAATGTTTGCAACTGGTCCAGAGAGAACTGCATGGGCGTGACCTCAAGCGAATATATCTATCGTTAAAAACGATGGTTGCTCATTTGCTCCATCGTTTACAAGCAGAGAATATCGGACCTGAAACGACCTCTTCTGCTGCATCGATTTGCGCTGTGCCTGGCCTGTGGACGCCTCCCAGGACTACAAGAAAAAAGCACTTCAGGAGACATTCGATATGAGCAATTCACAGGTTCATCCGGTGGACGAAATCCTGCCGGTTCGCCAGTTGGTGACATTCGGTTTGCAGCATGTACTGGTGATGTATGCAGGTGCGGTGGCGGTACCACTCATACTGGGCAGCGCACTGGGGCTGACATCGGCGCAGATAGTGACGTTGATCAATGCGAATCTGCTGACGTCGGGCATCGCCACGATGATTCAGACCCTCGGCTTCTGGAAGTTCGGGGCGCGCCTGCCGCTGATACAGGGCTGTTCATTCATTGCGCTGGCACCAATGATCATGATCGGCAAGGAGTTCGGGCTCACTGAAGTGTTCGGCGCGGTGATCGCGGCGGGGGCGATCACCATTGCCATGGCGCCCGTGTTCAGTAGGTTGCTGCGGTTCTTTCCGCCCGTGGTGATCGGCAGCCTGATCACCATCATCGGCATTTCCCTGATGCCTGCCGCGGCAATCTGGCTAGGTGGCGGCAATCCTGATTCCGCAGATTTCGGTGCGCCATCGAACCTGCTGCTGGGGCTGGCCACGGTCATCGTTACATTGGTGATCTATGCCAGGTTTTCCGGCTTCATTGGCAACCTAAGCGTATTGATCGGCTTGTTCGTGGGCAGCCTGATCGCGGCAGCGTTCGGCATGACGCACTTCGGGCAGGTGAGCAGCGCAGCCTGGTTCGAGCTGAGCCCGCCCATGGCCTTCGGCATGCCGCAGTTTTCACTGATGCCGATACTGGTCATGACGTTGGCGATGTTGGTGATCATGGCCGAAACCACCGGTAACTGCCTGGCGATCGGCAAATTGACCGGCAAGACCACCACGCAAACAACTCTTGGCAATGCATTCCGTGCCGATGGGCTATCAACAATGCTCGGCGGGTTGTTCAACAGCTTCCCCTACAACGCCTTCACCCAAAACACCGGCCTAATTGCGCTCTCCAACGTCAAGAGCCGGTATGTCGTGGCTTCGGCGGGGGCAATCATGGTGCTGATGGGCCTGTTTCCCAAACTGGGTGCGCTGATCGCAGCGGTGCCGACGCCGGTGTTGGGCGGTTGCGCCGTGGTGATGTTCGGCATGACCACGGTGGCCGGTATCCAGGAGCTCTCACGGGTGACATTCGAGGGGACTCGCAACGCAATCATCGTTGCCGTATCGATAAGCGTCGGTGTGCTGCCGATGTCGTTCCCGGCGCTGTTCGAACACGCCAGCGGCACTCTCAAACTGGTACTGGAAAGCGGAATCTTCCTCGGTGCGATCACCGCGATTGTGCTCAATATCCTGCTCAATCCGCAGAGCAGGCGCGAGCCGGTGGCACCCGCCGCCGAGCTGGCCGACTGACAGGTGTTTAGCCCCTGGCCGACGCGGTCAGGGGCACAGTTGAACATAATAAGGAGTTTTACATGACAAGCTTCACTTGCGCTGTACCTGCCGGCATCACCGAGCTTGATCTGCAACTGCTGCGCCGCTCTCTCGAACTGGCAGAGGACTCGAAGGCCCGTGGTCGTCATCCGTTTGCTGCACTGGTCGCCGATGGGGCCGGTAACATCATTGCGGCGGCGGGCAATAATTCCATGCCGCCGGAAGGCGATCCCACCCAGCATGCCGAACTCGCTGCAGCCGCGCAGGCGGCCAAGCTGCTAAGCCCGGCAGACCTGGCACAATGCACGCTCTACACCAGTGCCGAACCCTGCTGCATGTGTGCGGGGGCGATTTACTGGACGGGCATTGGCCGAGTGGTCTACGCGCTGTCCGAGCATGCCTTGCTGGGGCTCACGGGTGGCCACCCGGAAAACCCGACGTTCTCGTTGCCGTGCCGGGAAGTGTTCGCGCGCGGCCAGCGACAGATTCCGACATTCGGGCCGATGTTGGAAGCAGAGGCTGCGCGCGCGCATGAAGGGTTCTGGACGTGACTGGGTAGGGCGGTTTTTGCTGAGTGGAGGCGGGGCTGCCTCCCTTGGCTTTGGGGTTTGATGCTGGGGTTTAATGGTGGAAAAGATCGCAGCCTCGTTGCACTCGACAGCTCCTACACAGCTCCTGCACCGCTTCTACGGAGGCAATTTCCTACAGTTCGAGTTGATCGGCGCCTATTCCAAATGCAGCGGCAATCTTTTCCCGGGTCGCCTTTCGAGGCTTGGCAACTGTCTCCTGCTGGGCGAAGGCCGGCTGAGAAATACCCATACGTTTGGCGACTTCGTCCTGGGTGAGGTTAAGGTGTTCACGCCAGGCGCGAATAGGCGTCGCTCCGTCAACGATACGACTGACTACCTCGTGAGGAATCAGATCGGGTTCAATTTTGCGTGCGACGTACTGGGCATAGGGAATGACGACGAAAGCGGGATTGCCATCCGCATCGTTGATGATTTGAACGTCAGTAGGTGCGTTCATCGCGTTTCTTGACCTCTTGAATACTGACCACTTTGATGACGCCATCCCAGTCGAACATGACGCGATAGCTACCCACTCGTAGTCGGTAGGCGTAGTCATGTCCCACCAGTGCTTTGACATTGTTCACGTCCGGCATGCAAGTCAGTAGCGTGACAGCATCACGGACTTTAACCTGATGGATGGAGTGCAATTTCAACAGCTGCTTAACGGCTTTGCGTGTCCAGTGGATGCTGTTCATTGGAAGAATATAAGTCTTTTATAAGACTATCAATCTTTACTTATATTCTCGCGAAGGCAAAGGCATCAACCGTGTCAGAATATTGCTCGGATTTCTAACTCACTCCTGCCCGATCGACTCCAAAAACTCCGACCTTTCATCACTCATGCGTGCAATGCAGTCATTTTGCGCAATGGTGAACGCCTTGCTGCCACTCGTCGCCGGGAACGCTTCGACTGCGCAATCGGCGTCTCGCGTCTTCAGCCATTGTTGCTGCGCCGCTTTGATTTTTGCGGTGATGTCTGCCAGCTGGGTCGGGTTCTTGCCGTAGAGTATTTGCATGCGCTCGGCCAGGGTCTGGTAGTTGTCCTTGAGCAGGTCTTCGGCGGCGGTTCGGCCATAGACCGAGCATTCGAGGGTCTGGACGTCGTTTTCGACAGCGTCGCAGGGGGTGGTCTCGGACTCTTCTTCCGCGTGTACGGCCGTGGCGATCAATGCCAGAACCAGAAAGATCATTTTCATTGCGCTGCCGTCCCTCATTCCAGTTGAGCCTCAGTGAAGCATCCAGTCGTGCAGCGGATTCTGGCTCAACCTGACGGGCTTGAACAGGCGGGCGAGCAGGGGTGGCGACGACCCTTTGTCGCGGATTGACGCTTTCGGCAATTCCCCTGTCGTTTTTGCACCCGGCTGTCCCGGTGCTCAGGCATATGCTGGCTCCAAAGCGCCGGCACACGATTCGGCGCATGAATCGACAATAGGGGACAGCCTGATGAGCCCAGCCGAACTGCACGCCGACAGCATCGTTATCGACGGGCTGATTATCGCCAAGTGGAACCGTGAGCTGTTCGAGGACATGCGCAAAGGCGGCCTGACGGCGGCCAACTGCACCGTGTCGGTGTGGGAGGGCTTCCAGGCCACCGTCAACAACATCGCCGCGAGTCAGAAGCTGATTCGTGAAAACAGCGACCTGGTCATTCCGGTTCGCACCACCGCCGACATCCGCAAGGCCAAGGAGCAGGGCAAGACCGGTATCCTCTTCGGCTTCCAGAATGCCCACGCCTTTGAAGACCAGATCGGCTATGTCGAGGTGTTCAAGCAGCTCGGCGTCGGTATTGTGCAGATGTGCTACAACACCCAGAACCTGGTCGGTACCGGTTGCTACGAGCGCGATGGTGGCCTGTCCGGTTTCGGTCGTGAAATCGTCGCCGAGATGAACCGAGTTGGCGTGATGTGCGACCTGTCCCACGTCGGTTCGAAAACTTCTGAAGAGGTGATTCTCGAATCGAAGAAACCCGTCTGCTACTCCCACTGCCTGCCGTCGGGCCTGAAGATTCACCCGCGCAACAAATCCGATGAAGAACTCAAGTTCATTGCGGATCACGGTGGCTTTGTCGGCGTGACCATGTTCGCGCCGTTCCTCGCCAAGGGCATCGATTCGACTATCGACGACTACGCCGAAGCCATCGAATACACCATGAACATCGTCGGCGAAGACGCCATCGGCATCGGCACCGACTTTACCCAGGGTCACGGCCAGGACTTCTTCGAGTACCTGACCCATGACAAGGGTTACGCCCGCCGCCTGACCAGCTTCGGCAAGATCATCAACCCGCTGGGCATCCGCACCGTCGGCGAGTTCCCGAACCTCACCGAAACCCTGCTCAAGCGCGGCCATAGCGAGCGCGTGGTGCGCAAGATCATGGGCGAGAACTGGGTCAACGTGCTCAAAGACGTCTGGGGCGAATAAGCCGCCGCACTTCTGAATCCTTACCTGCGGCCATCCGCGCCGCAGGCAACACCCCAATTTTTCTGGAGTTATGTTTCCATGGCCAAGATCGCCCCGCAATTGCCTATCGAAGTCGACAGCGAGACCGGTGTCTGGACCTCCGATGCCCTGCCGATGCTGTACGTGCCACGTCATTTCTTCGTCAACAACCACATGGGCATCGAGGAAGTGCTGGGCGCCGACGCCTATGCCGAAATCCTCTACAAGGCCGGCTACAAGTCCGCCTGGCACTGGTGCGAAAAAGAAGCCGAATGCCACGGCCTTGAAGGCGTCGCGGTGTTCGAGCACTACATGAAGCGCCTGTCACAACGCGGCTGGGGCCTGTTCAAGATCCAGGACATCGACCTCGATAAAGGCACCGCCAGCGTCAAGCTCGAGCACTCCGCATTCGTCTACGTGTACGGCAAGGTCGGGCGCAAGGTCGACTACATGTTCACCGGCTGGTTTGCCGGTGCCATGGATCAGATTCTGCAAGCCCGCGGCAGCCAGATCCGCACGGTTGCCGAGCAAGTCTACGGTGGCTCCGAAGAAGGCCACGACGACGGTTTGTTCACCGTCAAGCCGTTGTAAGTCGAGGAACCCGCCATGGCTTTCGAAGCAATGTTCCAGCCGATCCAGATCGGCAAACTGACCATCCGCAACCGCGTGCTCAGCACCGCACACGCGGAGGTCTACGCGACCGACGGCGGCATGACCACCGACCGGTACGTCAAGTATTACGAAGAGAAAGCCAAGGGCGGGATCGGCCTGGCCATTTGCGGTGGTTCTTCGGTCGTGGCCATCGACAGCCCGCAGGAGTGGTGGAGCTCGGTGAACCTGTCCACCGACCGGATCATTCCGCATTTCCAGAATCTTGCTGACGCCATGCACAAGCACGGCGCCAAGATCATGATCCAGATTACCCACATGGGCCGGCGTTCGCGCTGGGACGGCTTCAACTGGCCGACACTGATGTCGCCGTCCGGGGTGCGCGAGCCGGTGCACCGTGCTACTTGCAAAACCATCGAGCCGGAAGAAATCTGGCGGGTTATCGGCAACTACGCGCAAGCGGCACGCCGTGCCAAGGCCGGTGGCCTGGACGGCGTCGAGTTGTCCGCCGTGCACCAGCACATGATCGACCAGTTCTGGAGCCCGCGCGTCAACAAGCGGACCGATGAGTGGGGTGGCAGCTTCGAGAACCGTATGCGTTTCGGCCTGGAAGTATTAAAAGCCGTGCGCGCCGAAGTCGGTCCCGATTTCTGCGTCGGCATCCGCTTGTGCGGCGATGAATTCCATCCGGATGGTTTGTCCCACGAGGACATGAAGCAGATCGCCAAGTACTACGACGACACCGGCATGCTGGACTTCATTGGCGTGGTGGGCTCGGGTTGCGACACCCACAACACCCTGGCCAACGTGATCCCGAACATGAGTTATCCGCCGGAGCCGTTTCTGCACCTGGCAGCCGGTATCAAGGAAGTGGTCAAGGCCCCGGTTCTGCACGCGCAGAACATCAAGGATCCGAACCAGGCGACGCGCATTCTCGAAGGCGGTTACGTCGACATGGTCGGCATGACCCGCGCGCACATCGCCGACCCGCACCTGATCGCCAAGATCAAGATGGGCCAGATCGACCAGATCAAACAGTGCGTCGGTGCCAACTACTGCATCGACCGGCAATACCAGGGCCTGGATGTGCTGTGCATCCAGAACGCAGCGACTTCCCGTGAATACATGGGCGTGCCGCACATCATCGAAAAGACTACCGGGGTCAAACGCAAGGTCGTAGTAGTGGGTGCCGGGCCTGCCGGTATGGAGGCAGCGCGCGTGGCCGCCGAACGTGGCCACGACGTGACCCTGTTCGAGAAGAAGGAATTCATCGGTGGGCAAATCACCACGGCGTCGAAAGCGCCGCAGCGCGACCAGATCGCCGGTATCACCCGCTGGTATCAGCTGGAACTGGCGCGTTTGAAAGTCGACCTGCGCCTGGGTGTGGCGGCCGATGCGCCGACCATTATGGACCTGCGCCCGGACGTCGTCGTGCTCGCCGTCGGCGGTCATCCCTTCCTGGAGCAGAATGAGCACTGGGGCGCGGCTGAAGGCCTCGTGGTCAGTAGCTGGGACATCCTTGATGGCAAAGTTGCGCCGGGCAAGAACGTGCTGGTGTACGACACTATTTGCGAGTTTACCGGCATGTCGACCGCCGACTTCCTCGCGGACAAAGGCAGCCAGGTCGAGATCGTTACCGACGACATCAAGCCAGGCGTGGCAATTGGCGGCACATCGTTCCCGACCTACTACCGCAGCATGTACCCCAAAGAAGTGATCATGACCGGGGACATGATGCTGGAGAAGGTCTACCGCGAAGGCGACAAGCTGGTGGCGGTGCTGGAGAACGAATACACCGGCGCCAAGGAGGAGCGGGTGGTGGATCAGGTAGTCGTGGAAAACGGCGTGCGCCCGGACGAAGAAATCTATTACGCGATGAAAGAAGGCTCGCGCAACAAGGGCCAGATCGACGTGGAAGCCCTGTTCGCGATCAAGCCGCAGCCTTGCCTGGAACAGAGCGGCGACGGCTACTTGCTGTTTCGCATCGGCGACTGCGTAGCCCAGCGCAACGTGCACGCGGCGATCTATGACGCGTTGCGGCTGTGCAAGGATTTCTAAGTTTTTGACGTCACCTGTGTAGGAGCTGCCGGAGGCTGCGATCTTTTGATCCTGTTTTCAAGATCAAGATCAAAAGATCGCAGCCTGCGGCAGCTCCTACGCCGAACGCGTTTCTCCAAGATGTACTGGTGGGAGCTTCACCATGTTGAACACCCTTCTTCCAATCCTGTTGTTTGCCGCCCTGGGCCTGGCTGTCCTTGGCGCGTTGCGGCGGGTGGCCATGTGGCGTCGGGGCCGGGCTTCGAAAGTTGACCTGATCGGCGGCCTGCTTGCCATGCCAAAGCGCTACATGGTCGACTTGCACCACGTGGTGGCGCGGGACAAATACATCGCCAATACCCACGTCGCCACCGCCGGTGGTGCGGTGGCTTCCGCCGTGCTGGCGATCCTGGTTCACGGTTTCGGCCTGCATAACCGCTTCCTCGGGTATGCACTGCTGCTGATGACTGCCGTGATGTTCGTGGGAGCGATTTTCGTCTACCTGCGCCGACGCAATCCTTCGGCCCGTTTGTCCAAAGGCCCGTGGATGCGCCTGCCGAAAAGTCTCCTGGCGTTCTCCGCTTCGTTTTTCCTGGTGACCCTGCCAGTAGCAGGCATCCTCCCGGAAAATTTCGGCGGCTGGATCCTGGCGGCAATCCTGTTTGTCGGCGTGTTGTGGGGCGTCTGCGAGTTGTTCTTAGGCATGACTTGGGGCGGCCCCATGAAGCACGCCTTTGCCGGTGCTCTGCACCTGGCCTGGCACCGTCGCGCCGAGCGCTTTGGCGGCGGTCGCTCCACCGGGTTGAAACCGCTGGATCTGAACGATCCTACTGCGCCGCTGGGTGTGGAAAAGCCCAAGGATTTCACCTGGAACCAGTTGCTTGGCTTCGACGCTTGCGTACAGTGTGGCAAGTGCGAGGCCGCGTGCCCGGCATTTGCCGCCGGCCAGCCGTTGAACCCGAAAAAACTGATTCAGGACATGGTCGTTGGCCTGGCCGGTGGCACCGATGCCAATTTTGCCGGCAGCCCATACCCAGGCAAGCCCATCGGTGAGCACGCCGGCAATCCGCATCAGCCGATCGTCAACGGTCTGGTGGACGCCGAAACCCTATGGTCCTGTACCACTTGCCGCGCCTGCGTTGAAGAGTGCCCGATGATGATCGAGCACGTCGATGCCATCGTTGACATGCGCCGCCATCTCACCCTGGAAAAAGGCGCGACCCCGAACAAGGGCGCCGAAGTCCTGGAAAACCTGATCGCCACCGACAATCCCGGCGGCTTCGCCCCGGGAGGGCGGATGAACTGGGCAGCGGACTTGAACCTCAATCTGATGAGCGAGAAAAAATCCGTCGACGTGCTGTTCTGGGTCGGCGACGGTGCTTTCGACATGCGCAACCAGCGCACTCTGCGTGCGTTTGTCAAAGTGCTGAAAGCGGCCAAGGTCGACTTCGCCGTTTTGGGCCTTGAAGAACGCGACAGCGGTGACGTGGCACGGCGACTGGGCGACGAAGCGACTTTCCAGCTGTTGGCCAAACGCAATATCCAGACCCTGGCCAGGTACAGCTTCAACCGCATCGTCACCTGTGACCCCCACAGCTTCCACGTGTTGAAGAACGAGTACGGCGCCTTCGACGGCAACTACCTTGTGCAGCACCACAGCACCTACATGGCAGAAATCATTGGTGCCGGCGCCCTCAGCCTCGGCCAGCACAAAGGCAGCAGCGTCACCTATCACGACCCGTGCTACCTCGGTCGTTACAACGGCGAGTACGAGGCACCCCGTGAAGTGCTGCGTGCCCTTGGCATCGAAGTCAAAGAGATGCAGCGTTCAGGTTTCCGTTCCCGTTGCTGCGGCGGTGGTGGCGGTGCGCCGATCACCGACATCCCGGGCAAGCAACGAATCCCCGACATGCGCATGGAAGACATCCGCGAAACCGGCGCCGAGCTGGTGGCAGTCGGTTGTCCACAGTGCACCGCGATGCTTGAGGGCGTGGTCGAACCGCGACCGCTGATCAAGGACATCGCTGAACTGGTGGCCGACGCGCTGCTCGAAGAGGCGGCGCCGAACAAGCCCAATGCACCGGTGCAACATGAAGAACCTGCGGAGGCCCACTGATGAGCGACATTATCCGCCGCGATCCGCGCGCCGAATGGATCGCCCGCAACCGCTTGCACCCGCTGCACGCGGCCATGCAACCGGCGCAACACAGCTGGATGGGGCCTAACGGGGTCATCCGCAAGAACCCCCACGGCGTCGGCTTTATCGGGCCCAACGGGCTGAAGCGCATCGACCGCAGCGGGGCCCAGCAAGGTGGGGCGACCAAGCGTACCGCCGCTGTAGAAGTACAATTGCCGCTGCATCAGGTGCCTGCGCCGGCGTTCTATATTTGCGTGGTCCCGGACATGGTCGGTGGCCGCCTGAGCAGTCACGACCGTGACTTGCTGGGGCTGGCTCATCAATTGGCTGGCTCGGACGGCGCGGTGTTGGCGGTGGTGTTCGGTGAACACAAGGAAAGCACATTTGCCACCGCTGGCGTGGATCGCCTGTTGGTGCTGGACGGCGAGGAATTCAGCGGTTATGCACCGGAACAACGAGTGCAGGGCCTGCGGGCTGTGGATAACCAGTTCAATCCGCGTCACTGGTTGCTGCCTGACAGCCGTACCGGCGGCGGCGAACTAGGCCGTCGGTTTGCCGCAACCTTGGGTGAACGCCCGGCAACACGGGTGTGGCAGGTCAAGGATCAGGAGTGTATCGGCCGTGCCGGTGCTGGCCTGCAGGATCTTGCCCGGCCGGTTGCGCGCCTGATTCTGGCTGCCGTCGAATGCGCCGAGCCGGTCAGTGAAAGCCGTCATGAAGCCTTGCCGGTGGAGTTATCCACAGCCGTGGCGCGCAGCCTTTCGCGCATCGAAGATCTGGGCGCAGTGGCAGTCTACCCGGCAGCGATTCCCATGGCCGAAGCGGAATTCATCTTCTCTGGCGGTAACGGCGTCAAGGACTGGGGACTTTTCCACAGTACCGCCCAAGCGTTGGGCGCTACCGAAGGCGCATCGCGGGTAGCGGTGGACGACGGCTTCATGGCGCGCGAGCGTCAGGTCGGTGCGTCCGGCACCTGGGTCACCGCACGGGTCTATGTAGCGGTGGGGATTTCCGGGGCGATCCAGCACCTGCAAGGCATCGGTGCCTGTGACAAGGTGGTGGCGATCAATCTCGACCCCGGTTGCGACATGATCAAACGGGCCGACCTGTCGGTGATCGGCGAGAGTGCCGAGATTCTACAAGCCTTGATCGATGCGGTAGCGGCTTACCGGAACGACGCCAAGCGCGATGCGGCTTAAGGGAAGGAAAAGGTCATGAGCACGAAAATCATCAGCCTGGTGTCCATCGGCGCCCACCCAACCTCCGGCCGGCCACGTCGCGCTGAGCAGGATGCGCGCGCGGTAGAACTGGGCTTGCAACTGGCTGGGGATAACTTGCAAGTCCTGCACGCAGGCGACGTCGCCGAGCCTGCCTTACGTGCCTATCTGGGTATGGGTCTTGAGCAACTGCATGTACTGGAACAACCGCAGGGCGCCGATGCATTGCCCGCATTGACCGCCTACTTGCATGAAGCCGGCGCCCAGGTGGTACTCACCGGCAGCCAGGCGGAAACCGGCGAAGGGTCGGGCATGCTGCCGTTCCTGCTGGCGGAGAGTCTCGGCTGGCCGCTGGTCGTGGGGCTGGCGCAGGTTGAATCCATCGACGGTAATTGCGCAATGGTGCTGCAGGCATTACCGCGAGGCCAGCGTCGTCGCCTTAAAGTACGGCTGCCGTTTCTGGCCACTGTGGATAACGCTGCACCCAAGCCTCGCCAGAGCGCCTACGGCCCGGCGCGACGCGGCTTGTTGCAGGCGGACGAAGTCGAGGTATTCGACGATGAGTTACTCGCGGTAGCGACCCTGCAACCTGCCAAGCCACGGCCGAAACGCTTGAAGGTGATCAAGGCCAAAAGTGGCGCTGATCGCATGAAGGCCGCAACGGCGAAGGCCAGTGGTGGGGGCGGGCAGGTTTTGAAGGGATTGACTGCGCAAGCCGCCGCCGACGCGATCCTCAAGTTGTTGATCGAAGAAGGCGTCGTTCGCTAAGGCTTGGCAGCCACTGCACGCGAGCCGTGAGCTCTGGGCCGGAGGATGCTGTGGCTTCAATACGTCAAACTATCCAGTTATTCCGGGGCTTTCTACTTGCCCACAATCGCTGTTGGCGGTTTTGTGGATAAGTTGTTTGCTGTCGGCTACAGGCCCCATAAATCGGGCTTCTCAAGAGTTTGATTAAAAAATAGCCAATCTCTCATTATCTACATGAATATCCTTCGAAATCCCTTATTTAGCGTGGTTTCCCCTGGTTTTCCACAGATCTCCAATAGTTGTCCCCGAAGTCTGTTGGCGCTTCTGTGGATAAGGTGTTTGCGATCCGCTGCGAGCCAGGCAGAGCGTGGCTTTGAAGCATTAGATCAAAAAATGATCAGTTGCTTCGATAAACGCATGTTTCGGATAAGTCACGGATTTTATTTAGTTTATACGGAAATGATTTCCGCCTATCCACAGTTGTCCCCAATTGCTGTGGGTGGAGATGTGGATAACTTGTTGGCGGAAGGCCACGAGCTGCGCACTGTATAGCTCTGAACGCAATTGATCATATTTCGTACAGTTATAACTTGAATCGGGTGTTGTCGTTAAAAGATCGCAGCCTGCGGCAGCTCCTACAGTTTGTTGTGTCCGATAAATTATCGGTGCACGCGTCACTGTAGGAGCTGGTGCAGGCTGCGATCTTTTGACTTTGATCAACCTTGAACGGGAACGCCTTTGAGATACGGCGCAGGCTCAGCCCCCAGATTGTTCAGCAGGCGTTCGCTGTACCAGTCCACAAAGTTCACCACACCGAACTCATAGGTCTTGGAATACGGCCCAGGCTGGTAAGCCGTGGAATTGATCCCGCGCTGGTTCTCTTCCGCCAGGCGACGGTCCTGGTCGTTGGTGGCATCCCAGACCTGGCGCATGCGATCAACGTCGTAGTCCACGCCTTCAACGGCGTCCTTGTGCACGATCCACTTGGTGGTGACCACGGTTTCCTGGGCACTGATCGGCCACACGGTGAACACAATGATGTGATCGCCCATGCAGTGGTTCCATGAGTGCGGCAGGTGCAGGATGCGCATCGAGCCCAGATCGGGGTTCTTGATGCGCCCCATGAGTTTTGCGCAGCCCTGTTTGCCGTCCAGGGTCATCGAGACGGTGCCCTTGAGCAGCGGCATGCGCACGATGCGGTTACGCAGGCCGAAGCTGGCATGCGCGTAAGGGATCTTCTCGGCTTCCCAGGCAGCGGCCGAGGCGGCCACGTGGTCCTTGAACCCCTGGTCGGCTCGCGGGTCGGTGACGTCGTCCCATTCCAGCAGGGTTTTGAGCAGTTCCGGGTGCGAGGCGTTGCAGTGGTAGCACTCGCGATTGTTTTCCAGTACCAGCTTCCAGTTGGCTTTTTCAACCAGGGTGGTGGTAATCGCCACCTTGGTGTTCTCCATGTCGTAGGGTTCCATGTAGTGGTTCAGCGTCGACAGGAAGTCATCGATGGCCGGCGGATTTTCCGCCAGGCTGATAAAGATGTAGCCGCCCGCAGTCTTCACGTTCACCGGCTTGAGGCCGTACTGCTTCATGTCGAAGTCTGCACCCATTTCGGTGCCCGCGAACAGCAGGCGGCCGTCCAGCTCGTAGGTCCACTGGTGGTAGTGACAGACCAGCTTGGCGACCTTGCCTTTTTCGCTGGTGCACAAACGCGAACCCCGGTGACGGCAGACGTTGTGGAACGCATGCACCACACCTTCGGCACCGCGGATCACGATGATCGGGTTCTTGCCAATCTGCAGGGTCAGGTAGTTGCCCTTGGTCGGGATCTCGCAGGTCATGCCGGCGATCAACCACTCCTTCTGGAAAATTTCCTGCATGTCGATATCAAACAGCCGCTCGTCAGAGTAAAACGGCTGCGGCAGCGAGAAAGTGCGCTCGCGCTCTTGCAGCATCTGTGCGGTGGCCTTGCGTGCGGGTTCCAGCGGATCGCCCAGGCTGATTTTTGCGGTGACGTCCATCAATTTGATCCTCAAGGCCATTCTGTGTGGCCGGCGAAAGTGGCTATGTGGCCGGTTTAGCGGGTTTGCTACGCAAGGTGTAAAGAATCTGTCTTTGTGTGGAGCGAGTGTGGGGCCGGCGCTGCCCAGAACCTTATCCATGGGCGACATGGCCCAATCTGTTCCCGACGCGCAACCCCCGGTAACCAAGGGCTGGTCGCGATAAGTATGTGAATGTCGCAGATAGGTAAATGGGTGGTTCGCGCTATACGCAGAATCGCCAACATAAGGCCGACCATCGGCGGTGGAGAACAGCATGTCCAACAGCTTCCTGAATCCGGTAACCACCCAGACCTGGGCCAATGGTCGACACATCGTCCGTTGCGTCAAAGTCATCCAGGAAACCTGGGACGTGCGCACTTTCTGCTTTATGGCAGACCAGCCGATCCTGTTCTTTTTCAAGCCGGGGCAGTTCGTTACCCTGGAGCTGGAAATCGAAGGCGTGCCGATCATGCGTTCTTACACCATTTCCAGCTCGCCCTCTGTGCCGTACAGCTTCTCCGTGACCATCAAGCGCGTGCCGGGGGGCAAGGTCTCGAACTGGTTGCACGACACTCTGCACGAAGGCCAGGAGCTGGCGGTGCACGGGCCGGTCGGGCTGTTCAACGCCATGGACTTTACCGCGCCAAAGGTCTTGTACCTCAGCGGTGGGGTCGGCATCACGCCAGTGATGTCCATGGCGCGCTGGTTCTACGACACCAACGGCAACGTCGACATGGTGTTCATTCACAGCGCCCGTTCACCCAAGGACATCATCTACCACCGTGAGCTCGAACACATGGCGTCGCGGATCGACAACTTCAGCCTGCACCTGATATGCGAGAAGCATGGTCTGGGTGAGCCTTGGGCGGGGTATCGCGGTTACCTGAACCACAAGATGCTGGAGCTGATGGCACCCGACTTCATGGAGCGCGAAGTGTTCTGCTGCGGCCCGACGCCGTACATGAATGCGGTCAAGCGCATGCTTGAAGCGGTCGGCTTCGACATGTCGCGTTATCACGAAGAATCCTTCGGTGCGACGCCACCGGAAGCCCGGGCGGATGCGGTGGAGCAGGCGGAAATTGCTGCCGACGCGCCGGAAGTTGATTTGGCGGATCTGCATCAGGTCGAATTTATCTCGTCCGGCAAGAGCATTCGTGTGGCGCCCGGTGAAACCGTGCATGCGGCGGCGGCCAAGCTCGGTTTGCTGATTCCGAAGGCCTGCGGGATGGGTATTTGCGGTACGTGCAAGGTGTTGAAATTGGGGGGCGAGGTGGAAATGGACCACAACGGCGGAATTACCGAAGAGGACGAAGCGGAAGGGTTCATCCTGTCGTGCTGCAGCGTGCCGAAAGGGGACGTGCGCATTGAGTTTTAATCGGCGTGGTGATGACTGCTGATTGACCCTGCGGACCATGGATGACGAAATCTGTAGGAGCTGCCGAGTGCAACGAGGCTGCGATCTTTTGATCTTGACTTTAAAACCAAAATCAAAAGATCGCAGCCTCGTTGCACTCGACAGCTCCTACGGCTCCTACAGGTGCGCAGGTCCACAAGCAGGTAGCTGCGCAGACCTGCAGAGGGAAAGCTTAGCGGGACATGACCTCGCGAATGTCCGCCGCCAATTCACGTACCCGTTCCTCCTCGGTGTCCCACGAGCACATGAAGCGCGCGCCGCCGTTGCCGATGAAGGTGTAGAAGCGCCAGCCCTTGGCGGTCAGTGCGGCGATGGCCGGTTCCGACAGTTGCAGGAACACGCCGTTGGCCTGCACCGGGAACATCAGTTCCACTCCTGGAATATCGCTGACCAGCTCGGCCAGCAATTGCGCGCAATGGTTGGCGTGGCGGGCGTATTTGAGCCAGGCGTCGTTTTCCAGGATCCCGACCCAGGGGGCCGAGAGGAAGCGCATTTTCGAGGCCAACTGCCCGGCCTGCTTGCAGCGGTAGTCGAAGTCTTCGGCCAGTTTGTGGTTGAAAAACAGGATCGCTTCACCCACCGCC
Organism: Pseudomonas sp. HY13-MNA-CIBAN-0226; assembly: GCF_040310305.1. NCBI lineage: Bacteria > Pseudomonadati > Pseudomonadota > Gammaproteobacteria > Pseudomonadales > Pseudomonadaceae > Pseudomonas > Pseudomonas sp. HY13-MNA-CIBAN-0226. Next base: position 122,761 of record NZ_JBEOPS010000001.1, on the reverse strand, counting down.
ATGCCGTTTTTCGTACCGCCAAAGCACAGCACGTCGACACCGGCCTTCCAAGTCAGGTCCGCTGGAGAGCAGCCTAGAAAGGCGCAGGCGTTGGAGAATCGCGCGCCGTCCATGTGCAGGTTCAGGCCGAGCTCCTTGCAGGTGGCGCTGATGGCACGGATTTCTTCAGGGGTGTAGATGCTGCCGACTTCGGTGGCCTGGGTCAGGGTCACTACGCGGGGTTTTGGGTAGTGAATATCCTGGCGCTTGAGAGCGACTTCACGAATGGATGCCGGGGTCAGCTTGCCATTTTCGGTGCGCGCAACCAGCAGCTTGGAGCCGTTGGAGAAGAATTCGGGCGCGCCGCATTCGTCGGTCTCGACGTGGGCGGTTTCCGAGCAGATCACGCTGTGGTAACTCTGGCACAGCGACGACAGGGCCAGGGAGTTGGCAGCGGTGCCGTTGAAGGCAAAGAACACTTCGCAGTCGGTTTCGAACAGTTTGCGGAATTGATCGGACGCGCGTGCGGTCCATTCATCGTCGCCATAAGCGCGCTGGTGGCCGTGGTTGGCCTGCTCCATGGCAGCCCAGGCTTCAGGGCAGATACCGGAATAGTTGTCGCTGGCGAATTGTTGGCTCTTGTCGGTCATGGCCGGCTTCCGTGATCGAAGCTCTTATGGTGAAGAGCATTCGTGGTCAATGATGGTGCGCACTTTACCGAAGATCGTCCGGGGAGCACACGGGATGTTGCTTTCGAAAAAATACAGCGTTGGCGGACAATTATGCACATGACTCAGCGCGATGGTGCACTCGATCTGCTCAAGTGGCTGGCGCTTTTGAGCATGGTGCTCGATCACCTGCGATATGTCGGCTATTCCATTGATATCCTGTTTGCGCCGGGGCGATTGGCGTTCCCATGGTTCTGCCTGGCAATGGCTGCGAACCTGGCGCGGATGGGCGCATCCCGCGCCGGCACTCCGTGGCGGTATCTGTCGTGGTTGGTGGTGTTCAGCGCCATCAGCGAGATCCCGTATCGGCTCTTCATGCCGGCGCCCGACACGCTGAACGTGCTGCCCACGCTGGTACTAGGGTTGTTGGTGGCGCGCGGCTGGCAGCAGCAAACGCTGGAATCGCGTCTACTCGCGCTGGGTGCATTGGTACTGGCTGCATTGTTCCCGGAACGACTGATGTTCGGGTTCTTCGGCGTGCTGTTGCCGCTGGCGATGCTGCTGGTGATCAGGCGGCCCTGGTATTACAGCCTGTTGCCTGGGGTGGTGGGCCTGGCGGCGAATCAATGGCAGGTGCTGTATCCGGCGGCGCAGTTTGGCAATGTCGCCGCCATCTGGGGCATTGTCACTTGTCTGATCGCGCCATGGCTGGGGATGGTCTTGTTGCGACATGCCAAACATCTCAAGCCTGCGCCGATGCGACGCTGGGCGTATGCGTTGTATCCGCTGCATTTCCTTGTGCTGTTACTCGTCCGCGAAATCATCGCTTAACCCTGTGGGAGCTGGCTTGCCAGCGATAGCGGCGTCACATCCGGCATTGATGGTGGATGACCCACCGCCATCGCTGGCAAGCCAGCTCCCACAGGGTTTTTCGTTGATTTGAGGATCGTGTTCGGCATGCCATTTCCGCCCATGTCGTAAACGCACCTTTGCGTGGCGTCCGTAGGCATTTGGCCTGTCTGCGCCGGTCATACCATCGCATCAAAGGGCACTGTCGCAACACCAGTGCCTCACCGAGACGAATGGCGCATAGATGCCGCTGGGAGAGACGCGATGTTCAGCAAGCAAGACCAGATCCAGGGTTACGACGATGCACTGCTGGCGGCGATGAATGCCGAGGAGCAACGTCAGGAAGATCATATCGAGCTGATCGCGTCCGAAAACTACACCAGCAAACGCGTGATGGAAGCGCAAGGCAGCGGCCTGACCAACAAATACGCCGAAGGCTACCCGGGCAAGCGCTACTACGGTGGCTGCGAGCACGTCGACAAGGTTGAAGCGCTGGCCATCGAGCGCGCCAAGCAACTCTTCGGTGCCGATTACGCCAACGTCCAGCCGCATTCCGGCAGCCAGGCTAACGCCGCTGTCTATCTGGCCTTGTTGAACGCAGGCGATACCGTGCTTGGCATGAGCCTGGCCCACGGCGGTCACCTCACTCACGGCGCCAAGGTCAGCTTCTCCGGCAAGCTCTACAACGCCGTGCAGTACGGCATCGACACCACCACCGGCCTGATCGATTATGACGAAGTCGAGCGCCTGGCGGTCGAGCACAAGCCGAAAATGATCATCGCCGGGTTCTCCGCCTACTCCAAGACTCTGGACTTCCCGCGCTTCCGCCAGATCGCTGACAAAGTCGGTGCCTATTTCTTCGTCGACATGGCGCACGTCGCCGGCCTGGTCGCTGCCGGGCTGTACCCGAACCCTCTGCCATACGCCGACGTCGTCACCACCACCACCCACAAGACCCTGCGCGGTCCACGGGGTGGCTTGATCCTGGCCAAGGCCAACGAAGAGCTGGAAAAGAAATTCAACGCTGCCGTGTTCCCCGGCGGCCAGGGCGGCCCGCTGATGCACGTGATAGCCGGCAAGGCCGTGTGCTTCAAGGAAGCGCTGGAGCCAGGTTTCAAGGCGTACCAGCAGCAAGTGATCGACAACGCCCAGGCCATGGCCGGCGTATTTATCAATCGCGGCTACGATGTAGTGTCCGGCGGCACCGATAACCACCTGTTCCTGGTCAGCCTGATTCGTCAGGGCCTTACCGGCAAAGAAGCGGATGCAGCACTCGGTCGCGCTCACATCACCGTGAACAAGAACGCTGTCCCGAACGATCCACAGTCGCCGTTCGTGACCTCTGGCCTGCGCATCGGCACTCCGGCGGTGACGACTCGCGGCTTCAAGGTGACGCAGTGCGTCACGCTGGCCGGCTGGATCTGCGACATCCTCGACAACCTCGGCGACGCCGACGTAGAAGCAAATGTTGCCCAGCAAGTGACGGCCCTGTGCGCGGACTTCCCGGTTTATCGCTGAGCGCGGTTTTGGAGTAAATGACTATGCAACGGTATTCGGGCTTCGGCCTCTTCAAACACTCCCTCAGCCATCACGAAAACTGGCAGAAAATGTGGCGCACGCCGACCCCTAAAAAGGTCTATGACGTGGTCATCGTCGGTGGTGGCGGGCATGGTCTCGCGACCGCCTACTACCTCGCCAAGGAACACGGCATCACCAATGTGGCCGTGGTCGAGAAAGGCTGGCTGGGCGGCGGTAACACCGCGCGCAACACCACCATCGTTCGTTCCAACTACCTGTGGGACGAGTCGGCGCACCTGTACGAACACGCGATGAAACTGTGGGAAGGCCTGTCACAGGACCTGAACTACAACGTGATGTTCTCCCAGCGCGGCGTCTACAACCTGTGCCACACCCTGCAGGACATCCGTGATTCCGAGCGTCGGGTCAGCGCCAACCGCCTCAACGGCGTGGACGGTGAACTGCTCGATGCCAAGCAAGTGGCCGATGAGATTCCGTACCTCGACTGCTCGAAAAACACTCGCTACCCGGTGATGGGCGCCACTGTCCAGCGTCGCGGCGGCGTGGCCCGTCACGATGCCGTGGCCTGGGGCTTTGCCCGTGCCGCCGATGCACTGGGCGTGGACCTGATCCAGCAGACCGAAGTGATCGGCTTCCGCAAGGAAAACGGTGTATGCATCGGCGTGGAAACCAACAAGGGCTTCATCGGCGCCAAGCGCGTTGGCGTGGTGACAGCCGGTAACTCCGGGCACATGGCAAAGCTGGCAGGTTTCCGGCTGCCGATCGAATCCCACCCGCTGCAAGCGCTGGTGTCCGAGCCGATCAAGCCGATTATCGACAGCGTGATCATGTCCAACGCCGTACACGGTTACATCAGCCAGTCCGACAAGGGCGACCTGGTGATCGGCGCCGGTATCGACGGCTACAACGGCTACGGCCAGCGCGGTTCGTACCCGGTGATCGAGCACACCATCCAGGCCATCGTCGAGATGTTCCCGGTGTTGTCCCGCGTGCGCATGAACCGGCAGTGGGGTGGCATCGTCGACACCACGCCGGACGCCTGCCCGATCATTTCAAAAACCCCGGTGCCGAACATGTTCTTCAACTGCGGTTGGGGCACCGGTGGCTTCAAGGCAACACCTGGCTCGGGCAACGTATTTGCCGCGAGCCTGGCCAAGGGTGAAATGCACCCATTGGCTGCACCTTTCTCCATCGACCGTTTCCACAACGGTGCGTTGATCGATGAACACGGCGCTGCTGCGGTTGCCCACTAACAGGAGAAATCCCCATGTTGCATATCTTCTGTCCTCACTGCGGCGAGCTGCGCTCCGAAGAGGAATTTCACGCATCCGGCCAGGCGCACATCCCGCGTCCACTGGACCCGACCTCCTGCACCGACGAGGAGTGGGGCGACTATATGTTCTTCCGCGATAACCCTCGCGGCCTGCACCACGAGCTGTGGATTCATGCCGCCGGTTGCCGTCAGTACTTCAACGCCACCCGCGACACCGTGACCTACGAAATTCTCGAAACCTACAAGATCGGCACCAAGCCACAATTCACCGACAAGACCGACAGCCCGAAAGCGGCCGCCACGGTTCTGGGAGAGAAGGTATGAGCCAGATCAATCGCCTGTCCAACGGCGGACGCATCGACCGCAACAAAGTGCTGAGCTTCACGTTCAACGGCCAGAGCTACAAGGGCTATGAAGGTGACTCCCTGGCCGCCGCGCTGATCGCCAACGGCGTGGATATCATCGGTCGCAGCTTCAAGTATTCCCGCCCACGCGGCATCTTCGCCGCAGGCGCTGAAGAGCCGAACGCAGTGCTGCAGATCGGCGCGACCGAAGCCACGCAGATACCCAACGTACGCGCCACGCAACAGGCCCTGTATCAAGGCCTGGTCGCCACCAGCACCAACGGCTGGCCAAGCGTGAACAACGACATGATGGGCATTCTCGGCAAGGTCGGCGGCAAGCTGATGCCGCCGGGCTTTTACTACAAAACCTTCATGTACCCGCAATCGTTCTGGATGACCTACGAGAAGTACATTCGTAAGGCCGCAGGTCTTGGTCGATCGCCGACCGAGAACGATCCGGACACCTACGACTACATGAACCAGCACTGTGACGTGCTGATCGTTGGCGGTGGCCCTGCTGGCCTGGCCGCGGCACTGGCGGCTGCGCGCAGCGGTGCCCGGGTGATCCTGGCCGATGAACAGGAAGAGTTCGGCGGCAGCCTGCTCGATTCCCGCGAAAGCCTCGACGGCAAGCCTGCCGTGGAATGGATCGCCAGCGTCATCGACGAACTGAAGAACACCCCTGACGTGCTGCTGTTGCCGCGTGCCACGGTCAACGGTTACCACGACCATAACTTCCTGACCATTCACGAGCGTCTCACCGATCACCTCGGCGACCGCGCTCCGATCGGCCAGGTGCGTCAACGCATTCACCGCGTCCGCGCCAAGCGCGTGGTGCTGGCGACCGGTGCTCACGAGCGTCCGCTGGTCTACGGCAACAACGACGTGCCGGGCAACATGCTTGCCGGTGCCGTCTCGACTTACGTTCGCCGGTATGGCGTCGCACCCGGCAAAAAGCTGGTCCTGAGCACCAACAACGACCACGCCTATCGCGTGGCGCTGGATTGGCTCGATGCCAGCCTGCAAGTCGTGGCTATCGCTGACGCGCGCAGCAATCCGCGCGGCGCGCTGGTGGAAGAGGCGCGCGCCAAAGGCATTCGCATCCTGACCGGCAGTGCCGTGATCGAGTCTCGCGGCACCAAGCGCGTGACTGGCGCGCGCATTGCTGCCATTGACGTCAAAGGGCACAAGGTCACCAGCCCCGGCGAATGGCTGGACTGCGACCTGGTGGTCAGCTCCGGCGGCTACAGCCCGGTGGTGCACCTGGCGTCGCACCTGGGAGGCAAGCCGACCTGGCGTGAAGACATCCTCGGTTTTGTACCGGGCGAGGCACCGCAAAAGCGCGTCTGCGTGGGCGGTATCAATGGCGTCTACGGTCTGGGTGATTCCCTGGCCGATGGTTTTGAAGGTGGCGCCCGTGCCGCCAGCGAAGCCGGTTTCGGGGTGGTCGAAGGTACTTTGCCTAAAGCCCTGAGCCGCCTCGAAGAGCCAACCCTGGCGCTGTTCCAGGTGCCCCACGAGAAGAATTCGGCCCGTGCACCCAAGCAATTTGTCGACTTCCAGAACGACGTCACCGCCGGTGGCATCGAACTGGCGACCCGCGAAGGTTTCGAGTCGGTTGAGCACGTCAAACGCTACACCGCACTGGGCTTCGGCACCGATCAGGGCAAGCTGGGTAACGTCAACGGCCTGGCCATCGCCGCCCGCTCGCTGAACGTCACCATCCCGCAGATGGGCACCACGATGTTCCGTCCCAACTACACGCCGGTGACTTTCGGTGCCGTAGCCGGTCGTCACTGTGGGCACATCTTCGAGCCTGTGCGTTTTACTGCATTGCATCACTGGCACGTGAAAAACGGCGCCGAGTTTGAAGACGTCGGCCAATGGAAACGCCCATGGTATTTCCCGAAAAACGGTGAAGACCTGCATGCCGCGGTCAAGCGCGAATGCAAGGCCGTGCGCGACAGCGTCGGTCTGCTGGATGCTTCGACCCTGGGCAAGATCGACATCCAGGGCCCGGACGCCCGCGAATTCCTCAACCGCATCTACACCAACGCCTGGACCAAGCTCGATGTGGGCAAGGCGCGTTACGGCCTGATGTGCAAAGAAGACGGCATGGTTTTCGACGATGGCGTGACCGCTTGCCTGGCCGACAACCATTTTGTGATGACCACCACCACCGGCGGCGCCGCTCGGGTACTGCAGTGGCTGGAAATTTACCAGCAGACCGAATGGCCAGACCTGAAGGTGTACTTCACTTCAGTGACTGACCATTGGGCAACCATGACCCTGTCCGGCCCGAACAGCCGCAAGCTGCTCAGCCAGGTCACGGACATCGACTTGAGCAACGAAGCCTTCCCGTTCATGACCTGGAAAGAAGGCCTGGTCGGTGGCGTCCCGGCGCGGGTGTTCCGGATTTCGTTTACCGGCGAGCTGTCGTATGAAGTCAACGTGCAAGCCGACTACGCGATGGGCGTGCTGGAGAAAATCGTCGAGGCGGGCAAGCAGTACAACCTGACCCCGTATGGCACTGAAACCATGCACGTTCTGCGGGCCGAGAAGGGCTTCATTATCGTCGGCCAGGACACCGACGGTTCGATGACCCCGGATGACCTGAACATGGGCTGGTGTGTCGGTCGCACCAAACCGTTCTCGTGGATCGGCTGGCGCGGCATGAACCGCGAGGATTGTGTGCGCGATCAACGCAAACAGCTGGTTGGCCTGAAGCCGATCGATCCGACCAAATGGCTCCCTGAGGGTGCGCAGCTGGTGTTCAACACCAAGCAGGCGATCCCGATGAGCATGGTCGGCCACGTGACCTCCAGCTACGCGCACAACTCCCTGGGCTATTCGTTTGCCATGGGCGTGGTCAAGGGCGGCCTGAACCGCATGGGCGAGCGAGTGTTCGCCCCGCTGGCGGATGGCAGCGTGATCGAGGCGGAAATCGTTTCTTCGGTGTTCTTTGATCCGAAGGGCGAGCGCCAGAACATTTGATGACCTCGAGATCTGTGGGCGGGCTACCAATCGCTAGCAGGCTAGCTCCCACAGGGGAACGCGGTTGAATGTGGGAGCTAGCCTGCTGGCGATGACGGCAGTGCAGCCACCACAGGAACCAACAGAATTCAGGAACAGGTGCTTTATGACCGCAGCCAATGTGTACCAACAACGCCCAACCACCGGCGCCAAGGCCGAGTCGTCGTTGCATCATGCCGACCTCGCCAGCCTGGTAGGCAAGGGTCGCAAGAATGCCGGCGTGATCGTGCGTGAGAAGAAACTCCTCGGCCACCTGACCATCCGTGGCGATGGCCACGATGCCGCGTTTTCCGAAGGGGTGCACAAGGCCCTCGGCATTGAATTGCCGGGCGCTCTGAGCGTTATCGTCAAGGGCGAGACCAGCCTGCAGTGGATGGGGCCGGATGAGTGGCTGCTGATCGTGCCGACCGGTGAAGAATTTGCCGCCGAGCAAAAGCTGCGTGAAGCGCTGGGTGATTTGCACATCCAGATCGTCAACGTCAGCGGCGGCCAGCAGATCCTCGAACTGAGCGGCCCGAATGTGCGCCAGGTCCTGATGAAATCGACCAGCTACGACGTGCACCCCAACAGCTTCCCGGTGGGCAAGGCCGTGGGCACGGTGTTCGCCAAGTCGCAACTGGTGATCCGCCATACCGCCGAAGACACCTGGGAGCTGCTGATCCGTCGCAGCTTCTCTGATTACTGGTGGTTGTGGTTGCAGGATGCCGCAGCCGAGTACGGCCTTAGCGTCCAGGCTTGATCACAACCGCTCACCTGTAGGAGCGAGCTTGCTCGCGATGGACTTGAGGACGACGCGTTAACCCAGGCAGTACGCGTTATCGTTGGCGCCCATCGCGAGCAAGCTCGCTCCTACAGAGGTAGCGTCGTTTACCGATACCTCAGGAGTCACTGCACTATGAGCCGCGCCCCAGACACATGGATTCTGACCGCCGACTGCCCTAGCGTCCTCGGCACCGTGGACGCGGTGACGCGGTTTCTTTTCGAGCAGGGCTGCTACGTCACCGAGCACCACTCCTTCGATGATCGGCTCTCGGGACGGTTTTTCATCCGGGTGGAATTCCGTCAGCCTGACGGGTTCGATGAACAGTCATTCCGCGCCGGCTTGCAGGAGCGCGGTGAAGCGTTCGGCATGATCTTCGAACTGACTGCGCCGAACTATCGGCCAAAAGTGGTGATCATGGTGTCCAAGGCCGATCACTGCCTCAACGATCTGCTCTATCGCCAACGCATTGGCCAACTGTCCATGGACGTGGCCGCAGTGGTCTCCAATCACCCGGACCTCAAGCCGCTGGCCGACTGGCACCAGATTCCTTACTACCACTTCCCGCTCGACCCGAACGACAAGCCATCGCAAGAGCGTCAGGTGTGGCAAGTGATCGAAGAGTGCGGTGCGGAGTTGGTGATTCTTGCGCGCTACATGCAGGTCCTGTCACCGGAGCTGTGCCGCAAGCTCGATGGCAAGGCGATCAATATCCATCACTCCCTGTTGCCCGGTTTCAAGGGCGCCAAGCCGTATCACCAGGCCTACAACAAGGGTGTGAAACTGGTGGGCGCCACGGCGCACTACATCAACAACGACCTGGACGAAGGGCCGATCATTGCCCAGGGCGTGGAGGCCGTGGATCACAGTCACTACCCGGAAGACCTGATCGCCAAGGGGCGGGATATCGAAGGGCTGACCTTGGCGCGAGCGGTGGGTTATCACATTGAGCGGCGGGTGTTCCTGAACGCCAATCGCACCGTCGTTCTTTAAATCGCTATCGCTGCCAAGCCAGCTCCCACAGGGCTGAGGTCGCTCAGAAAATGTGCACAACCCTAACATTGTGGGAGCGGGCTTGCCCGCGATGAGGCCCTCAAACACAACACAAGACACAAGACCCACAGGCAATAACCCGAGCAATCAACGCGCCGCCGCTACAAGGCGACGTGAGTGCGACATAAAAACAACAGCGAGGTGAAAGCATGTCTGGCAATCGTGGTGTGGTGTATCTCGGCGCTGGCAAGGTCGAAGTACAGAAAATTGACTATCCGAAAATGCAGGACCCGCGCGGCAGGAAGATCAACCACGCTGTGATCCTGCGCGTGGTGTCCACTAACATCTGTGGTTCCGACCAGCACATGGTGCGCGGTCGGACCACCGCTCAAACCGGCCTGGTGCTGGGGCACGAAATCACCGGTGAAGTGATTGAGAAGGGCAGCGACGTCGAGAACCTGCAAATCGGTGACCTGGTGTCCGTGCCGTTCAACGTGGCTTGCGGGCGCTGCCGTTCCTGCAAGGAAATGCACACCGGTGTCTGCCTCAGCGTTAACCCGGCACGTCCGGGCGGTGCTTACGGTTATGTCGACATGGGCGACTGGACCGGCGGCCAGGCTGAATACGCCTTGGTGCCTTACGCCGACTTCAACCTGTTGAAACTGCCTGACCGCGATCGCGCGATGGAAAAAATCCGTGACCTGACCTGCCTCTCCGACATCCTGCCGACCGGTTACCACGGCGCAGTCACTGCCGGCGTTGGCCCGGGCAGCACCGTGTACATTGCAGGCGCGGGTCCAGTCGGCCTGGCCGCTGCAGCTTCCGCTCGTCTACTGGGCGCCGCTGTGGTCATCATCGGCGACGTCAACACCGTGCGCCTGGCACACGCCAAGGCCCAGGGCTTCGAAATTGCCGACCTGTCCCTGGACACCCCGCTGCACGAACAGATCGCCGCATTGCTGGGCGAGCCTGAAGTAGACTGCGCCGTAGACGCCGTCGGCTTCGAAGCGCGCGGTCATGGCCACGATGGTGCGAAACACGAGGCTCCGGCCACGGTGCTCAACTCGTTGATGGGCGTGGTTCGTGTTGCCGGCAAAATCGGCATCCCGGGCCTTTACGTGACCGAAGATCCAGGTGCAGTGGATGCCGCAGCAAAAATGGGCAGCCTGAGCATTCGCTTTGGTCTGGGCTGGGCTAAATCCCACAGCTTCCACACCGGCCAGACGCCTGTGATGAAGTACAACCGCCAGCTGATGCAGGCGATCATGTGGGACCGTATCAACATTGCCGAAGTGGTGGGCGTGCAGGTGATCAGCCTGGATCAGGCACCGGAAGGTTACGGCGAGTTTGATGCAGGTGTACCGAAGAAGTTTGTGATTGATCCGCACAAGTTGTTCAGCGCGGCGTAAACGGTTACGCAAAACAAAACGGCGACCTCAGGGTCGCCGTTTTTACATCAGAAGATCGCAGCCTTCGGCAGCTTCTATGCCGAACGCGTAACCCTGTAGGAGCTGCCGAAGGCTGCGATCTTTTGATCTTTTCGTTTGCTCACAACACCGCCAACGACCCTTGATACAACACCGGCCCCGTCGGCTGCCCGGTCGGCGAGCCCCCCTTGGGCTCCAGGCTCACCGCCAACGCAATCGGCTTGCCTATCAGCACCTTTTGCGCATCGCTCAGCTCAACCTTGCCCTTGCCACCCGCCGGAATCACGCCGAGGGAAATCGGTTTGCCATTCGCCGGTATCGCCCACAACTCCAGGCTGCGTCCCGGATCAATCGCAGCCAACGCCAGCGGCTCCACTTGCAGATAGTTGTCGTGGGCCTGAACCCTTAGCGCCGGTTGCGAATCGGCCGCCAGCAATGTCGCGCTGTACCGCGCTTCATCACGGTTGTAGAGCACGCTCAGGAACACGACGACCACCAGCGAACACAACGCCGCCGTCACCCGCATCCAGTTCCAGAAGGAACGCTTCTGTGGCACATACAGTTTTTGTGGGTCGATGCGCGCCGTGATGCCTTGCCACACGCGTTCCGGCACCGGTTGCTCGGGCAATGCTTCGGTCAGGCTGGCGAGACTGTCCTGCCAGTGCGCCAGTTCTGCGCGTAATGCCGCGTCTTCCAGCAGCAACTGTTCAAAGCGCCGACGAGCTGCTGCTGGCATCAAGCCAATGGCGTAGTCGGCGGCGAGGGCTCGGCGCAGGCTCGGGGTTTGATAGTTCATGATTCAAGGCACCTGCGCAGGCGCTCCATACCACGGCGGATCCAGGATTTGACCGAGCCCAGCGGCGCGGCCAGGTGTTCCGCCAGTTCCGAGCAGGACAGCCCTTGAAAGTAGGCGACGGTGATCGATTGACGCTGCATGCCGTCGAGGCTTTCCAGGCAGCGGTTCAAGGCATTGGCCTCGCGTGCGGTGTTTAATAATTCGTGGGCGGATGGACTTTCATCCACCAGCGCCTGTTCTTCGAGATCGGTCAACGGTCGGTCGCGGTGTTTGCGCAGCTGGTCGATGGCTTGATTGCGGGTGATGTTGACCATCCAGGTCAGCGGCGCCGACAGATGTGCCTCATAGCGCGAAGCGTTTTTCCAGATGCGCACGAAGCTTTCCTGCAGCACTTCTTCGGCCAGGTCTTGACGCCCCATGAACCGCAGGGCAATACCGTGCAAACGCGGGCCGACACTGCGGTAAAGCGTCTCGAATGCGCGGCGGTCACCCAGCGAACACTGGGCCAGAAGCTGCCTGAGCTGATCGGTGTCGGCAATGGAAATAACGGTTCTCCAATCAGTCGAGGTGGTGAGGTGAGGCTGCGTGCGGTGCCGGTTGCAGGCAGAGGTTAGTTCACAGCGCGCAGTTGTTCCATTCACGGGCAGACACCTCGGAAAAATCCGCCGACCCTGATGCGCAGGGCCGGCGGTACAACTCAACCTTTCGGCATCAGCACTTTGTCGATGACCTGAATCACGCCGTTTGACTGGTACACGTCGTAGGTGGTGATATCGGCGACATCACCTTTTTCATCTTTGATGGTGATGTTGTGCGGGCCGTTCATCATCGCCCAGAGCTTGCCGCCAGCGACGGTGGTGAGTTCGGTCTTGCCGCCACCGGCCTTGATCTTCTCGGTCAGGGTCATCATGTCGAGTTTGCCGGCGACGACGTGGTAGGTGAGGATTTTGGTCAGGGTGGCCTTGTTTTCAGGTTTGAGCAGCGTATCGACGGTGCCGGCGGGCAGGGCGGTAAAGGCCGAATTGACCGGTGCGAACACGGTGAATGGGCCTTTGCCTTTGAGCGTGTCGACGAGGCCGGCGGCTTTCACGGCGGCGACCAGCGTGGTGTGGTCTGAGGAGTTCACCGCGTTGTCGACGATGTCTTTGCTCGGCAGCATGCTTTGGCCGCCGACCATCACCGCGTCATGGCTCATGGTTGCCGCTTGCACGGTGTTCAGGACGGATCCGCCGCCAAGGGCCAGGGTCAGCAGGCTGGCAATCAACGGCGTTTTCATCGAAGTGCGTTTCATGGTAGTGATCCTTGAGGAGGGAATCGGCCAGGAATGTCTGTCCGTGCTTGATATACGCGGCCGGGTCTAGACTGGATGCACCACGAAGAAACTCTTTTTACGGGTCACAACGCCGGACCTTGTAGGAGCTGGCAAAGCCTGCGATCTTTTGATCTTGATTTTGGGCGGGCTTGAATGCGCTGAAGATCAAAAGATCGCAGCCTTCGGCAGCTCCTACAGAAGCTGCGACAGGCTTACAGATGCGGGAACAATCCTCCGGGAAACCAGTCGAACGCACAGCTTTTCGCCGCTCATGGGTGGGCGGTTTATGCCTAAAGAGGTTGTCTCGATGAAGATTTCACGCGGTTTTGCACTGGCTTCGCTCATGACCCTGGCGGCCAGCCCGGTGTTCGCCGGGTTCACCCTGGACGATCTGACCAAAGCGGCGTCGAGCATGCAGGGCGGTGATGCGGCCACTAAAGCGGCGCCGACCTCGGAAACGGCGGGTCTGCTCGGCGCGCTGACTTCGCAGTTGAATGTAAAACCCGAGCAAGCCGTCGGTGGCGCCGCGGCGATGCTGGGCCTGGCGAAGAATCAGCTGAGTTCGACCGACTATTCCGAACTGGCCAAAAGCGTTCCGGGGATCGACAAGTTGTCGGGCGGTGGTGAGCTGGGCGCGTTGGCCGGTTTGCTCGGCTCGAACGGCAAGGCGGCAGGGCTGGACAATGCCTTGGGCACCGTCAAGGACACCAACGACCTGAACAATGCGTTCAGCGCCCTGGGCATGGACACCGGCATGATCGGCCAGTTTGCCCCCTTGATCCTGCAATACCTCGGTCAACAAGGCGTTGGTGGTTCGCTGCTACAAAGCCTCGGCAGCATCTGGGGCGCAGGTACCGGCACCTGATTCAGCGGCGCCCGGCGCGCAAGGCGTCGATGCGCTGATCTTTTTCGATCCAGAGCTGGTTGACCCAGTTTTGGATTTTTTCGCGAAAAACCGGATCGTTTTCGTAATCGCCCTGCCACAGCGCGGGGTCGAGTTCGCGGGTGTTGATGTCGATGATGACCCTCGGCAAGTTGCCGCTGATCAGGTCCCGGAAGCCCGGGATTTTCTGCTGCGGATAGACCACGGTGACGTCGAGAATCGCATCCAGCTGCTCGCCCATCGCCGCCAGCACAAACGCCACACCGCCCGCCTTGGGTTTGAGCAGGTGGGTGAAGGGTGATTGCTGATGGGCGCTTTTCGCGGCAGTGAACCGGGTACCTTCCAGGTAATTGACCACCGTCACCGGCTGGCGCTTGAACAGCTCGCAGGCCGCCTTGGTGATTTTCAGATCCTGGCCGGCAAGCTCCGGGTTCTTTGCCAGGAAGGCTTTGGTGTAGCGCTTCATGAACGGGTAATCCAGTGCCCACCACGCCAGCCCCAGGAAGGGCACCCAGATCAGTTCTTTCTTGAGGAAAAACTTGAAGAACGGCGTGCGCCGGTTCAGCGTCTGAATCAGCGCCGGAATATCGACCCAGGATTGATGATTGCTGATCACCAGATAGGACGTGTCAGTGCGCAAGTTATCGCCGCCACGGATGTCCCATTGCGTGGGGATGCACAGCCGGAAGATCAGCTTGTCGACTTCCGCCCAGGTCTCGGCGATCCACATCACCGCCCCCGACGCGTAGTCGCGCAGGCGCCCTGGCAGCACCAGCTTGAGCAAGGCAAACACCATCAGCGGCCCGAACAGGACCAGGGTGTTGAGCAACAGCAGCAGGGTAACGAAACAGCCGGTGAGCAGTCGGCGCATAAGTCACTCTTGAAATCATTTGGGCGCGTCATGATAAGCAGCTTCGGGCGCGAGGCCAAATCGGTGATGACGAATGTTTCACCTGGCTGGCGGTATGCTTGACCTCATTAACGGTCCTCAGGTCTTGTGGTGATTGATCCGACCTCTTCGCGGGCAATCCCGCGCCCCAGTAGATTGAGGTGTGCAAGATTTTTTGAACCACCCAAAACCCTGTGGGAGCGGGCTTGCCCGCGACGCGATCGTTAGAACGAACGAATTGCCCACTGGCTGTCTAAAATTGCGCTGCCCACTTTTCAAGGATGCCCACTACGTGAAATCCCTCTTCGCCCTGCTGACCTTGGTGGCCCTGCCAGTGATGGCCGCCGAGCCGACCCTGTACGGTCGCTACGAATACATCGCGCTGCCGGAAATCGGCGGCGAAGTGCTCAAGGCCAAAATGGACACCGGCGCCCTGACCGCGTCGCTGTCGGCCAAAGACATCAAGACCTTCACCCGTGACGGTGATGAGTGGGTGCGTTTCCGCCTTGCGACCAAGGATGCGAGCAATAAGGTCTACGAGCACAAGATTGCGCGGATCAGCAAGATCAAGACCCGCTCGGAAGAGGATGCGGACGATGATGAGTCGGCGGCGCCGACCAAGCGTCCGGTGGTGGATCTGGAGCTGTGCCTGGGTAATGTCAAGCGCACGGTTGAGGTCAATTTGACGGATCGCAGCAGTTTTAACTATCCGTTGTTGATTGGGGCAAAGGCGCTGCGTGAGTTTGGTGCGGCGGTGAATCCAGCTCGGCGTTTTACCGCGGATAAGCCTGATTGCTGAGCATTGGCTGCCGATTGACGTCGCATCCACCATGGTTCACCGTTCCCCCCACTTAACTGACGGGCCCGCACGCCATGCCCCATATCCTGTTGGTCGAAGACGAAGCCGCCATTGCTGATACCCTGATATTCGCCTTGCAGGGCGAGGGCTTTATCTGATTTTCCTCAGCGCCCGCGATGCGGAAATCGATCGCGTGGTAGGGCTGTAAATCGGTGCCGACGATTACGTAGTCAAACCGTTCAGCCCCCAATCGGACCATCTTTTGAGGCCATTACTTTGAACTGAAATTCAAACCTTGGGCATTGTGGCCAACATCGAAGGCCGCTGGCTCACCTCGAAATACCACGCTGCCAGCTGCGGATTAGGCTCGCGCCAAGCCAGGTCCGGATGGCGCAGATCCAGATAACCAAGGGCACAAGCCACACTGATCGCCGCCACATCAAAATGACTGGTCAGCTCGGCGATGGCCTCTGCTTCAAGCAATGCGAGCGCGCGGCGGATTTTGTCGCGCTGGCCGTCAAGCCAGGCATCCCAGTGTTTTTCCGGGGCGCGCAGGGCCACTTCGTAACGTGTGAGCACGGCGGCGTCCATGATGCCGTCGGCCATGGAGGCGAGCGTCAGGCGGCGCCAGCGGGCCGAGCCTTCGCGGGGGATCAGCGGATTGCCAACGTGCTGGTGATCGAGGTAATCGAGGATCACCCGGCTGTCGTGGATGACGTTGCCGTCGGCCAGGCGCAGGGCGGGGATTTTGCTCAGGGGGTTGTCGTTGATCAGGCTCGGGTCTGGGTCGACTGGGGAGAGCACGCAGTTTTGCAGGGCGACTCGGTCCTGTTGACCGGTTTCGTGCAGCAGCACCATGACTTTGCGTACGAAAGGCGAGAGGGAGTTGTGGTAGAGGGTCATGGTCGGGGTGGACATGGCGGCGTCTCGGTCAGTGGTGGTGGCAGGCAGCGGTGGGAGCAAGGCTTGCCCGCGATGACGGTAGCACATCTGAAATTGATGTAACTGACGCACCGCCATCGGTATATCAGCCGACACAGATGTCGACTGATATACCGCTTTCGCGAGCAAGTCCGCTCCCACAGGTTTTGCATTTTCAGGTGGCGGGCAACGAGGGGACCGTAGGAGCTGCCGCAGGCTGCTCCTACCGGAGACGTCGCGTTACCGGCGTTGCAGGAGGCCTCGCAGGGCGAAGGCGGCGGGAATGCCCAGGCCCAGCCAGCTCAAAGCATCCCACACGCCATCGCCCAGCAACGCCGCGAACAACCCGGCGGCGGTGAACAGGCCGATGACCGTGGGAATGGCAAAGACTTTCCAGAAATTCGACTGGCGCGGCCTCATGCTTGAGCCTCCGCAGTTTCAAGCACAGGCTTTGCCGCTTTGCGCCGCACGACCCACAGGTACACCCCGCTGCCGAGCACGATGATGGTCAGCACATCCAGGGTCGCCCACAGGATTTTCATCGGCATGCCGCCGTAATCACCAAAGTGCAACGGCTGCGACATGCCCATGACGTCCATGTACCACGGCCGCTCCGCCACGGCAGTGACTTGCAGGGTGCTGGCGTCAATCAGCACTGGCGTCAGCAGGTGGGAGGTCAGGTGCGTGTTGCCTTTCATGAATACGGCGTAATGATGCTCGCTGGAGAACCGCGTGCCGGGGAAGGCGATGAAGTCGGGTTGCATGTCCGGTGCGACCTCGCTGGCGATGTCCAGCAGGCGAGTCGGTGGCGCGAGCTGCGTCAGCACGGGTGCGTCGGCATAGGGCGCGATCATCGCGCCCAAGGCCTCATTGCGCCATGCCGCGATCAGCAGGTCGGCACAGGCGCTGATCACTCCGGTGACACCGACCACCAGCATCCAGGTCAGGGCCACGACGCCGATCAGGTTATGCAGGTCGAGCCAGCGCAGGCGTGTGGATTTATCCTGGCGCACGGTGGCGAATTTCAACCGGCGCATGAACGGCAGGTACAGCACTGTCCCGGACACGATGGCTACCACGAACAGAATGCCCATGAACGCCAGCAACAGCTTGCCCGGCAGGCCGGCGAACATGTCCACGTGCAGTCGCAGCATGATCATCATGAAACCGCCGTTCGCCGAAGGCATTTCCAGTGCTTCACCGGTGCGGGCGTCGAGCATGAAGGTATGGGACGAATTCGGCTCGGTTCCGGCAGTGGCCGCCATGATCGCGAACGCGGCATTGGGGTCTTCTTCGTCGAAACCGAAGTACTGCATGACTTCGCCCGGCCGATGTTTTTCCGCCGCCAGCACCAGTTGCTGCAAGTTCAGCCGCGAAGTGCCGGCGGGCATTTCCTTGAGCTCGGGTGCATCGCCCAGGAGATGGTCGATCTCGTGGTGAAAAATCAATGGCAAGCCGGTTACCGCCAGCATCAGCAGGAACACGGTGCAAATCAGGCTGGTCCAGGTATGGACGAAGGACCAGCGGCGGATCGTTTTACTCTTCATTTGCAGCCCTTCAGAAATACCAAAGCCGTCCTCGAAGGACGGCCCGGTGTTGGGTGTGTCAGGTCAAGCGTTTACCACTTGTAGGTCGCACTGGCGACGACACTGCGCTGGTCGCCGTAGTAGCAATAGAAACTGTCACAGGTGGAGATGTAATCCTTGTCGAACAAGTTGGTGGCGTTCAGTGCCAGGGACGCGCCTTTGAGGCTGTTGTCCAGGCGGCCGAGATCGTAGTGGACAGCGGCGTCGAACACGGTGAAAGCGTCCGCCTTGCCCAGCTCGGTGTTGGCCTGGTCGCCATAGGTATTACCGGTGTAGCGAACGCCGCCGCCTACGCCAAAGCCGTCGAGCACACCGGTGTGCCAGGTGTAGTCGGTCCACAGCGAAGCCTGCTGGTTGGGCATCAGTTGCAGGCGATTGCCCTTGAACGCGCCGTCCTGTACCTCGGATTTGGCCAGGGTGTAGGCCGCGATGACCTTGAGGTTTTCGGTCACGTCGGAGACGGCTTCCAGTTCCAGCCCTTTGACTTTCACTTCGCCGGTCTGGCTGGTGATCGAGACATTATTGGAGTTGGTGGTGGTGACGGAGACGTTCTTCTGCGTCAGGGTATACACCGCAGCGGTCAGCAGGGTGTTGCTCCCAGGCGGTTGATACTTGATACCCAACTCCCATTGCTCGCCTTCGGTAGGCTTGAACGAATCGGTGGGCGAGGCCGTGGCGTTGCTGGTTGGCTGGAACGATTCGGCGTAGGACAGGTAGGGCACGATGCCGTTGTCGAACACGTAGCTGATGGCCGCATTGGCGCTGAATTTCTTGTCGCGCTCGGTGTTGGTGGCATCACCTTTGTTGAAAAAATTGGTACCGGTGTGCACCCAGTCTTCACGACCGCCCAGCGTCAGTCGCCATTGATCGATGTACATCTGGTCCTGCACATACAGGCCGGTCTGGTAGGTCTTCTGATCGTAGTCGTAGAACGCATCGGAACGCGGCGGGCGCACGATGGGCAGTCCATAGACGGGATTGTTGACGTTGGTGGTCAGGCCATCACCGAAAATCGAGGTGTAGTTGGTGTTGGTGCGCTGGTGATCGAGGCCGATCAACAAGGTGTGACCTACATCACCCGTGGCGAAATCGGCCTGGAAGTTGTTGTCCACGGCGAACTGGCTGATGTCCTCGTCGACGCTGGTGCTCGAACGGCCGACGTTGCCTTGGGCGTCCACCTGGGTGAACGGGTAGGCGCCGGGGGTGAGCGCCTGGAACGACAGGTCCGATTTGGTGTAGCGCAGGTTCTGCTTGAACTGCCAGACATCGTTCAGGCGATGCTCGAAGGCATAACCCAAGGCGTAGTAGGTGCGGTCGTAGTATTCCCAGTCTGGATCACCGAGGTTCTTGTGATGGGAAATGTCACCCAGTGGCGAGTGGATTTTGGTGCCCTGAATCGGCAGGAACTGGCTGGTGATGCCGGTATCGTCGCGGGTGAACTGCGTCAGCAGGGTGAATTTGGTGTCATCGTCGATGTTCCAGGTCAGGCTGGGCGCAATGTTGTAGCGCTTGTTATCGACGTGGTCGATCTGCGTGCCACTGTCGCGGACCACTGCGCTTAGGCCGTAGAGGAACCGACCGTCTTCGTCGATCTTGCCGGTGCTGGCAAAGTTGATCTGGCGATGATTGTCACTGCCATATTCCACCTGGATTTCACTGCTCGACTCGGCGCTGGGGCGGCGGCTGACCATGTCCAGCATGCCGCCCGGTGGGGTCTGGCCATACACGGAGGAGGCCGGACCGCGCAGCAGGGCGAGTCGATCGAGGTTCCAGGTTTCCTGTTTCGGGTTGGCGTATACGCCTTTTGGCAGCGGCAGGCCGTCGAGGAACTGGGTCGGTTCGAAGCCGCGTACACGCAACCAGTCGGCACGGGTGTCGCTGCCGTAGCTGCTGGCGACGATGCCGGGCATGTAGCGCACGGCGTCATCAATGTTCTGTACGTTGCGGTCGTCCATCTGCTGGCGAGTGGCGACCGAGATCGAGCGCGGTGCTTCCACCAGGGCAGTGTCGGTCTTGGTGCCGGCAGCAGTGCGAGTGGCGAGGTAGCCGTCAACCGGGCCCCAGGCGCTCTCGGTGTTTTCCACTCCTGTCACATTGGTCGTCGGCAGGGCCATCACGCCCTCAGGCACGGCCACCAGGCTGAACGTGCCCGCGCTGCTTTGCTCCAGTTGCAAGCCGGTGCCACGCAACGCTTCGCGCAACGCGCCGGTGGCGTCGAACTGGCCCTGGACGGGTGCCGAGGTTTTACCGGCGGCAAGCGAGGGGTTCAGCGACAGCGCAAGGCCCGCCTGGCTGGCGATCTGGTTCAAGGTGCTGGCCAGGGGAGCCGCGGGCAAGTTGTAGGCGCGCACGCTGGAGGCCTGCTCGGCGGCCAATAGCGGGCCGTTGGCCAGCGGGGCGCTGAGGGCAATGGCCACGGCCAACAGGCTGGGGCGCAACAAGGTGTCTAGCGTACGGGACATAAAGCGGCTCCTGAAAGGGAATACTTCTCAATTGCCTAGGTGCCGAACGAAATTCCAAAAGTGATAGGGCCAGGTGAAAATAATTTTGATTCAGGTTTTGCAGTGAATCTCCTGGCCTCCTCGCGAGCAAGCCTTGCTCCCACAGGTTTCAAGGCTCAGCCTTCGCCACCGTCACCCACCACTGCGTGTGCTGCTCAATCTGCACTGGCAGTGTTGGCAGCAATGCGCGCAAGGCCTTGTCGGTATCCTTCAACGGGAAACTGCCGGTGATCCGCAGGTCTGCAATTTCGGGCGCTACGCCCAGATAACCCGGCCGGTAACGACTCAGTTCATGCACCAGCTCTTCCAGGCGCGCGTTGTCCACCACCAGCATGCCGCGAGTCCAGGCGTCGGCGCCGGGCTTGAGCGCGACGACCGGGCCCAGGCCGTTGTTGCGCATCAGCACCTGCTGGCCTTCGCGCAGAATCTGTTCGTCGCGACTCGCCTGCGGGTGGGCGGCCACTGCGGATTTCAACACGCTAAGGCGTGTGCCATCCTCTTCGCGCTTGACCAGGAACCGCGTTCCCAGTGCGCGCAGGCTGCCTTCGCGGGTTTCGACGATAAACGGCCGGGCATCGCCGTGGCCGGTTTCAACGAGGATTTCGCCGTCCTGAAGAATCACCCGACGCTGCGTCTCGTCAAACCGCACGTCCACGGCGCTATGGGTGTTCAGGTTGATCACGGTGCCGTCGCTCAGGCGCAAGGTGCGCTGCTCGCCAGTGGCCGTGCGCTGATCGGCCAGCCAATAGTCGAGCGGCAAGTAACGCTCTCCCGCAAACAATGCCAGGCCAATCACCGCCACGATGCTGGCCAGGCCGCTGCCCAGCTTGCGCACGCGTCGGCGGATGCCCTCACGCGATTGCAGCAACGCGGCGCGGGCCGGGCCACTGGCGACACTGAAACGCTGGTCAAGCATGCCCAACTGACGCCAGGCGCGCGCGTGCTCTTCGTGGGCGGCGTGCCATTTGGCGAACTCTTCGCGCTCCACCGGGTTGGCGCAATCCAGTGACAGCTGCCAGGCAATCGCCGCGTCCAGTACCTGGGCCGAGACCGGTTTGGAGCTCACGGGGCTCATGCTGGCTCACCGTACAGCGCGATGTAGCACTGGCGAATGCCTTGGGCCAGGTATTGCCTGACCCGGGGTACCGACACCCCGAGACGCTGGGCGATTTCTGCGTGGCTGAGGCCGTCGAGACGGTTATACAGAAACGCCGCACGCGCCTTGCTCGACAGTTTGCCGAGCAGGCGATCGATGTTTTTCAGGTCTTCGAGAATGAGTTGCTGCTCTTCCACCGAGGGGTGTTCGCCCTCGGGAATGAGCATCAGCTCGGTCAGGTAGGCTTGCTCCAGGGCGGCGCGGCGGAAGTAGTCGAACAGCAGACCCTTGGCGATTGCCACCAGAAACGCCCGGGGTTCGCGGGGCTCGTGCAGTTCGCCACGCCCCAGCAGTCGTACGAACGTGTCCTGACTGAGGTCTTCGGCCCGTTGCGGGCAGGCAACGTTGCGGCGCAGCCAAGCCAATAGCCAGCTGCGGTGGTCGCGATATAGCGCACCGACGATCTCACTGTGGGGGCTTTGGACTGACGGCACGCAGCATCACCGATTGGGAAGAGTTAACTAACGAGAATTGTTCGCGATTGTGGCAGAGGCGGGGGAGGTAAGCAATTGGCGCTGGTCGGGTGGTTTAGTCAGGCGCCGTCTATCAGAAGGAGGGAGACTGCTGCCGCCGCTTCCACTGACTCAGCCGCTGCTGCAGATTCAACGGGCTGTGAATCTGCTGCTGCCGTGCCCGGCTGAACAGGATCAGTGCCAGTTCGGCGGTGGCCAGTGCGTCGGCACTGGCGTTATGGCGCTCGAACACTTCGAGTTTGAACCAGTCTATCCACTCGTCCAGTCCGGCCTCGCGGATAGGCGCCTGGGGGCACAATAGCGGGGCGATGTCTGCCACATCGAGAAAGGTATTCTGCAACTTGTACCCCAGATGATCCTTCAGTGCCCGGCCGAGCATGTGCTGATCGAAGGGGGCATGAAAAGCCAGCACCGGGCTGTCCCCCAGGAACTCCATGAACTCCAGCAACGCCTGCGCCGGATCGCTGCCCGCCGCAATGGCGCTTGGGCCAAGGCCATGGATCAGCACACTGGGGGCCAGTTTCATGTCGGCGCATTGCAGGGTTCGTTCGAACTGCTGACTGAAGTCGATGGCCCCGTCCTCGATCACTACCGCACCAATCGACAACACCCGATCCTTGTTCAGGTTAAGCCCCGTGGTTTCCAGGTCCAACACCACCCAGCGTTGTTCGCGAAGGCTGCATTCGCTCAGCCCGATCGCCGGCGGCAAGCGACCCAGACGTTGCAATATTTCGCCAGACAGCGCGGGGCCGGCGGGGCGCAACCAGGAAAACAGGCTCACAACTGATACCTCACTGTGAGGCTGCTTTGCAGACGCTGGGCCTGGCGCAGGGATTCACGCAGGATTCGCCGATCCAGCTGATTGAGGCTGTCGGGGTCGACCCGGTTGGAGTAGGGCAGGTTCTCCCGGGTCTGTAGCTGATGCTGCTGCATGCGGGTTTGCTGGATGAAATGATAGGCCTCTTCGTAGGCCGCGCCGTCCAGCCGGTCGATGACCTCTTTATCAACCAGTTGGCGAAAGCGTTCCAAGGTGTTGTTGGTCTCGATTCCGTTGGCCAGCGCCAGCAACCGGGCGCCGTCGACGAAGGGCGTTAGGCCCTGGACTTTCAAATCCATCGTGGCTTTCTCGCCATGTTTGCGTGCCAGCACGAATTCGCGGAAGCGTCCTACAGGTGGGCGGTTGCGCAGGGCATTGTCGGCCATCATGCGCTGGAACAAACGATTGTCGGCGACCTGGTCGAGAATGCCCCTGCGCAATTGTTCACAGCCTTGCTCATCGCCCCAGACCACGCGCAGGTCGAAATAGATACTCGAGCCCAGCAGGTTTTCCGGCGTGGCCTCGCGGATGAACGCCGAGAAACGTCGCGCCCATTCAGCCCGGGACAAACACAGCTCGGGGTTGCCGGCCATGATGTTGCCCTTGCACAGGGTAAAACCGCACAGCGCCAGGCTCTGGTTGATCTGTTGGGCGATGGGTAGCAATTTGCCGCGAATTTCTGCCGCATGGGCGGCGTCCCTCGCCTCGAACAGAATGCCGTTGTCCTGGTCGGTGTGCAGCGTCTGCTCGCGACGGCCTTCGCTGCCGAAACATAGCCAGCTGAATGGCACGCCCGGGTCGCCTTTCTCCGCCAGTGTCAGTTCGATCACCCTGCACACCGTGTGATCGTTAAGCAGGGTGATGATATGGGTGATCTGGGTGGAAGACGCGCCGTGGGCCAGCATGCGCTCCACCAGTTGGCCGATCTCGCCGCGCAGCGCCACCAGGCTTTCCACGCGCTGGGCACTGCGGATAGTCCGCGCCAGGTGCACCAGATCGACCCGCTGCAGGGAAAACAGGTCACGTTCCGACACCACACCGCACAGGCGGTGGTCCTTGACCAGGCAGACGTGGGCAATGTGCCGCTCGGTCATGGCGATCGCTGCATCAAATGCACTGTGGTCCGGGGTTAAAAAGAATGGTGCGCGGGTCATGTGCCTTTCTATGGCTTCATTGAAGTCGTTGGTGCCGCCTGCCACCACGTGCCGCAAGTCGCGCAGGGTGAAAATCCCCAGCGGCGCCTTATCGCCATCGACCACCACAATGCTGCCGACCTGTTGTTCATGCATCAGGGTCACGGCTTCGCGCAGTGGCGTGACCGGGCTGCAGGTCACTGGATGACGCATGGCCAACTCGCCCAGGCGGGTATTGAGCGAGTATTGGGTGCCCAGGGTTTCCACGGCTTTTTGCTGGACTTGCTGGTTGACCTGATCCAGCAGGCTGCTGACGCCACGCAGGGCGAAATCGCGAAAGGTGTGGGAAAGCGCGAACAGTTTGATGAACGCCAGCTTGTTCAGTTGCAGGCAGAAGGTGTCTTCAGCCGCCAGGTGCTCGGTACGAGTGGCCCGCTCACCCAGCAACGCTGCGAGAGGAAAGCACTCGCCGGTGGTGATTTCGAAGGTGGTTTCGGTGCCGCCTTTGGCGGTGTGCGGGCGCTCACCCACGACGCGGCCTTGTTTGACGATGTAGAAGTGTTCAACAGGGCCATCGTCAGGCTTGATGATGCTCTCGCCGGGTCCGTAAAAGCGCAGCTGACATTGCTCGACCAGGTACGCCAGGTGAGCGTGTTCCATGTGATTGAACGGCGGGAAGCGCTGAAGGAACTGCAAAGTGCCCTGGATGTTTTGCAACACCGCAGTTTTCCCTGCCTGGGTGAAGGCGTCCGCTTTACTCATAACCATTACCGCAGTCGTTTGGAATTATTGTTGTCGGATGACTTCAACATGGTCGGCCCATGGGCGCAGGGTGCCCATTGGACGTAAGTCTAGGTAGGCAACGACCGGATTAACTATCGGAAGAGTCCGACGTAACGTTGGGAAAAATCTCACTCCCCACCTATTGGAAATAAATCCGACGAAGTGCACATTGAACCGCTGGCTGGCGATGTCTCACGAGTGGGCCAGGAACGATTTGTAACCTTTGAGAAAGCCATGTCCGACCAAGATATCCTGAGTGACGCCGAGCGCGAGGCGCTAAGTGCGGTCATGCTCGAACCCGATCTACCGCCCCAGCGTGTGTTGATCGTCGATGATGACAAAGATGCACGTGAATTATTGTCGGAGATCCTGGCGCTGGATGGTATTCGCTGCCTGACCGCAGCCAGCGGTGAAACCGCACTGAAGATGCTGGACGAGAAACCCTCGATTGGCCTGGTGATCACCGATTTGCGGATGGGGCATGTCGATGGCCTGGACCTGATCCGCCAGGTTCGTGAATCGGTGCGGGCGGCGATGCCGATCATCATTGTGTCCGGCGATGCCGATGTGAAAGACGCCATCGCAGCGATGCACCTGAGCGTGGTGGACTTTCTGCTCAAGCCCATTGATACCGTGAAGCTGCTGGGTTTGGTGAAGCACGAGTTGGGATTGGAGCCATAGTCAACTCCCAAAAACTATCTCATTCATATGCAAAAAGGCCCTGATCCGAAGATCAGGGCCTTTTTTTGTTCGCCGCTAGCGTTTACTCAGAGGCCATTGGCAGCCTTGAACTCACGGCGACGACGGTGCAGGACCGGCTCGGTGTAGCCGTTCGGCTGCTTCGTACCTTCCACCACCAGTTCGACCGCCGCCTGGAAGGCGATGTTGCTGTCGAAGTCCGGAGCCAGTGGGCGGTACAGCGGGTCGTTGGCGTTCTGACGGTCAACCACCGGCGCCATGCGCTTGAGGCTTTCCATCACTTGTTCTTCGGTGACGATGCCGTGACGCAGCCAGTTGGCGATGTGCTGGCTGGAGATACGCAGGGTCGCACGGTCTTCCATCAGGCCGACGTCATTGATGTCCGGCACCTTGGAGCAACCTACGCCCTGATCGATCCAGCGCACCACGTAGCCGAGAATGCCCTGGGCGTTGTTGTCCAGTTCGTTCTTGATCTGCTCCGCAGTCCAGCTCGGGTTCACGGCAAGCGGAATGGTCAGGATGTCGTCCACCGAAGCGCGGGCACGCTTGGCCAGTTCGGCCTGACGAGCGAACACGTCGACCTTGTGGTAGTGCAATGCGTGCAACGCCGCTGCGGTTGGTGACGGTACCCAGGCGGTGTTTGCACCGGCCAGAGGGTGAGCGACTTTCTGTTCAAGCATCGCCGCCATCAGGTCGGGCATTGCCCACATGCCTTTACCGATTTGCGCACGACCTTGCAGGCCGGTGCTCAAGCCAATATCGACGTTCCAGTTCTCGTAGGCGCCGATCCATTTTTCAGCCTTCATGTCGGCCTTGCGCACCATCGGGCCGGCTTCCATGGAGGTGTGGATTTCGTCGCCAGTGCGGTCGAGGAAGCCGGTGTTGATGAACACCACGCGCTCGGCGGCTGCCTGGATGCATGCCTTGAGGTTGACCGTGGTGCGGCGCTCCTCGTCCATGATCCCGACCTTGAGGGTGTTGCGCGGCAGGTCCAGCACGTCTTCGATGCGACCGAACAGCTCGTTGGTGAACGCGGCTTCTTCCGGGCCGTGCATCTTCGGCTTCACGATATAGACCGAGCCCGTGCGGCTGTTCTTGCGCGAATTGTTGCCGTTGAGGCTGTGAATCGCGGCCAGGCACGTTACCAGGCCGTCGAGAATGCCTTCCGGCACTTCGTTGCCGTCCTTGTCGAGGATGGCGTCGATGGTCATCAGGTGACCCACGTTACGCACGAACAACAGGGAGCGGCCATGCAGGCTCAGTTCCTTGCCGTCGACGCCGGTGTAGGTGCGGTCGGCGTTCATGGTGCGGGTGAAAGTCTTGCCGCCTTTGGCAACTTCTTCCGCCAGGTCGCCCTTCATCAGGCCGAGCCAGTTGCGGTAGATCACCACCTTGTCGTCAGCATCGACAGCCGCTACGGAGTCTTCGCAGTCCATGATGGTCGTCAACGCGGCTTCCATCAGGATGTCTTTGACGCCGGCCGCGTCCGTCTGGCCGACGGGGGTGCGGGCATCGACCTGGATTTCGAAATGCAGGCCGTTGTTCTTCAGCAGGATCGCGGTGGGTGCCCCGGCATCGCCATGGAAGCCGATCAGCTGAGCGTCGTCGCGCAGTCCGGAATTACTGCCGCCTTTGAGGGCGACCACCAGTTTGCCGTCAACAATCTTGTAGCTGGTGGAGTCTACGTGCGAGCCGGCAGCCAGGGGGGCCGCTTCGTCGAGGAAGGCGCGGGCGAAGGCAATGACCTTGTCGCCGCGGACCTTGTTGTAGCCTTGGCCTTTTTCCGCACCGTCGGCTTCGCTGATGGCATCAGTGCCGTAAAGCGCGTCGTACAGCGAACCCCAGCGGGCATTGGAGGCGTTGAGCGCGAAGCGCGCGTTCATCACCGGCACCACGAGTTGCGGGCCGGCCATGCGGGCGATTTCGTCATCGACGTTTTGCGTCGTTGCCTGGAAATCGGCCGCTTCTGGCAGCAGATAACCGATGTCTTGCAAGAAGGCTTTGTAGGCCACGGCGTCATGTGCATGGCCGGCACGCGCTTGGTGCCAGCCATCGATACGAGCCTGGAAATCATCGCGTTTGGCGAGTAGGGCTTTGTTCTTCGGCGCCAGGTCATGAATGACCTTGTCGGCACCGGCCCAGAACTTATCGGCGGTGAGGCCGGTACCGGGAATGGCTTCGTTGTTCACGAAGTCGAACAGGACTTTGGCGACCTGCAGGCCACCGACTTGAACGTGTTCAGTCATTGCTTGCCTCACTCTGCTCAGCTATTTCGCTTTTCAGCTCTTCAATTATGACAATGAAGCCTCTGGCCATTTAAACCACAAACCCTGGCGCCAGTACATGCCCTTGCGGGCGGCTGGGGTTGGTCCAATCAACGGCTTGAAGCCTTGCTGATGGGGCTTTCAGGGGTTGCGACTGCGCCTTGGCAGACATCGATCCAACGTTATGTAGTGCGCGCTGCGGCATACTACATGATGAATTGCGGTTGTGAAAATTAGACTAATTGCGTCGTTCTGCGACCCCATGACGCATTGCGGTCGCGACGGGGAACGGGATGTTCTCAAAAAAGTGATGGATTGTTCCAGCTAAATATAAAAAGTTGTACACGATTTGTGGTTTGCAGGTTTTTCGTGGGTCACCCAATCGCCAGCAGGCTCGCTCTCACAGGACGCAATCCGTGTGGGAGTGAGCCTGCTCGCGATGACGGCAGACGATTCAACACAGAATCTCCCCTTGCCTATACTTCCTTTTCTATAACAAAAGAGGGCTGCGCCATGGACCACCTCGTACTCACAGTTTTCGCTCCGGACAAGCCTGGGCAGGTCGAGCGCATCGCCCAGTGCATTGCCGAGCACGGCGGTAACTGGCTGGAAAGCCGAATGTCGCGGATGGCCGGGCAGTTCGCCGGGATCCTGCGGGTGGGGGTGCCGGCCGAAGCCTATGACGAATTGGTCGATGCGCTGCAAGCCTTGTCCGCCCACGGGATCCGTGTGCTGATCGCCGAAAGTGGCATTGAACAGTCCTGCACCTGGAAGCCGATCGCCATGGAGTTGGTGGGCAATGATCGTCCGGGGATCGTGCGCGACATCACTCGCCTGCTCAGCGAGCAGGGCGTGAATCTCGAGCGGCTGGTTACCGAGGTACGTCCTGCACCCATGAGCAGCGAACCGCTGTTCCACGCCGAAGCGATTCTGGCGGTGCCGCTGACGCTTTCGCTTGATGTATTGCAGTCGCGCCTGGAAACGTTGGCCGATGATCTGATGGTGGAACTGGTGCTGCGCAGTGAGGCTTGAGAAGGTTATCCAAGTTAAACGTGCACCTGCCTGTGGATAACCTGTAGAGACAGCCCGCCAGCCCAGGCGGGCCGGGCCTCTTCAAGAGTTGATCAAAAAACCAGCAGTTTCAATCACTTGCGCACAATCGCAGGGGATCACGCTGTGGATAACCTTGGGGCAGTTGGTTGCAGGCCACGAGCGTCGTGGCCTGCAGAGGTTTGAGTGTTTTTTGATCAGCTGCGCCGGCGCAAATTTATCACGGCATCGACGCTGTAAACCGCCAGGCCTGCCCAGATAAAGATGAAGGCCACCAGGGTGCTGGAAGACAGGTGCTCATCAAACAACAGTACCGCCTGCAGTAGCACCAGCGTTGGCGCCAGGTACTGGAGAAATCCCAGGGTTGTGTAGGGCAAGTGGCGTGCGGCGGCGTTGAAGCATACCAGCGGTATCAGCGTCACCGGCCCGGCAGCCACCAGCCACCAGGCTTCGGACGTGGTCCAGAACTGTGCTTGCGCACTGCTCGCCGCGGGGTTGAACAGCAGCCATGCAACGGCGATTGGCACCAGCATCCAGGTTTCCACCACCAGGCCGGGCAGGGCCTTGACCGGCGCCTGCTTGCGAATCAAGCCGTAGAAACCGAAGGTCAATGCCAGTACCAGCGACACCCAGGGCAGGCTGCCGACTTGCCATACCTGTTGTGCCACGCCAGCCGCCGCGAGGCCCACCGCCAGCCACTGCATGCGTCGCAGGCGCTCGCCGAGGATCAGCATGCCCAACAGCACGTTTACCAGCGGGTTGATGTAGTAACCCAGGCTGGCTTCGAGCATGCGCCCATTGTTTACCGACCACACGTAGGTCAGCCAGTTGGCCGCAATGAGCGTACCGCTCAAGGCCAGTATCGCCAGCCGTTTAGGGTTGTCACGCAATTCGCGCCACCAGCCTGGGTGCTTCCAGACCATCAGCAGCAAGGCGCCGAATAGCGCCGACCAGAGCACGCGGTGGATGATGATCTCCACGGCGGGGACGCTGGCGATGGCTTTGAAGTAGAGCGGGAAAAGTCCCCAGATGATGTAGGCACTCAGGCCCAGGATGTACCCGCGACGCGGGTTGGCGGCTTGCATGCAGAATCCTTGCTTAGGCAGCTAACAAAGAGGGGATTGTAGGGCGGTTGTATAGATGTGTCCTGTCGGAAAACAAAAAGATCGCAGCCTTCGGCAGCTCCTACAGCTGCCAGAGGCTGCGATCTTTTAATCTCAAAAAAGCTTCAGCGGTTCTTCGTTGAGCGCCGACAGTTGTTCACGCAGTGCCAACACCTGATCGCCCCAATACCGCTCAGTGCCGAACCACGGGAAGCTGTGGGGGAACGCCGGGTCATCCCAGCGCCTGGCCAGCCAGGCGCTGTAGTGCATCAGGCGTAGCGCGCGCAACGGTTCGATCAGCGCCAGTTCCCGTGGATCGAAGTCGTGGAACTCGTTATAGCCGTCCATCAGTTCTGACAACTGGCCGAGGCATTCCTGGCGATCGCCGGCAAGCATCATCCAGATGTCCTGCACTGCAGGGCCCATGCGGCAATCATCGAGGTCGACGATGTGAAACATCTCGTCTCGACACATCATGTTGCCGGGGTGGCAATCGCCGTGCATGCGGATGTTCTGGTGTGGAGTGGCCTTATAGACCTCTTCAACGCGCTTGAGCAGGTCCCTGGCCACTGACTCATAGGCGGGCAGCAGGCTCTTGGGAATGAAATTACCTTCAAGCAACGTCGCCAGCGAGGCATGGCCGAAGTTCTGCACGCCCAATGCTTCGCGATGTTCGAACGGTTTGGTCGCGCCCACGGCGTGCAGACGCCCGAGCAATTGACCCAGGCGGTACAGCTGGTCGAGGTTGCCTGGCTCCGGCGCGCGGCCCCCACGGCGCGGGAACAGGGTGAAACGAAAACCGTTGTGCTCGTGCAGGCTGGCACCGTTATGAATCATTGGCGCCACCACGGGCACATCGCATTCGGCGAGCTCGAAGGTGAACTGGTGCTCTTCAAGAATCGCTTCGTTGGTCCAGCGCTGTGGGCGGTAGAACTTGGCGATCAGCGGTTCACCGTCTTCGATGCCGACTTGATAGACACGGTTTTCGTAGCTGTTGAGGGCCAGGATGCGGGCGTCGCTGAGAAAACCGATGCTTTCGACGGCATCGAGCACAAGATCTGGGGTGAGGGTTGCAAACGGGTGGGCCATGCTGACTCCTGCGCGCAGCAGGCTGCCGCGTCCGGCCAAGCATGGTAGCGCAGACGGGGCTTGTTTAGGGGGTGGGGTTGAGATGTGTGTCGTCCGGGCGGACGCCTTCGCGGGCAAGTCGAATCGTCGCACCGCCGCTCCCACAGGGTTGGCGCCGACTCTAAAGTGGCGCATGGAGCTGTGTGAGCAAGGCTTGCCCGCGATGAAGTTTTATCAGGCGCCGACCACGCCGCCATCTTCACGGCTGATAGCCATTACCGAAGACCGTGGCTTACCGTTCGGCAGATGCTCGGGAAAGGTCGAACCGCCGTTCTCCCCCGGATGCTGGATGCCGACAAACAGGGTTTTATGGTCTGGCGAGAAGCTGATCCCGGTGACTTCGCAGCCGACCGGGCCCACCATGAACCGGCGGATTTCGCCCGTCACCGGGTCGGCGCAGAGCATCTGGTTGTTGCCCATGCCCGCGAAGTCGCCGGCATTGCTTGAGTCGCCATCGGTGAGAATCCACAACCGGCCGGCATCGTCGAATCCCAGGCCGTCCGGGCTGTTGAACATGTTCTGCGGCGTGATGTTCGACGAGCCACCCTTTGGCGTACCGGCATGAACGCCCGGATTGCCGGCAACGACGAACAGGTCCCAGGCAAAACTGTTGGCGCCGTGATCATCGCGATCGGTGCGCCAGCGCAGGATCTGCCCGTAGACATTCTTCTCCCGCGGGTTAGGGCCGCCCACCGGCTGGCCCTCTTCGCCACGCTTGGCATTGTTGGTCAGAGTGCAGTAGACCTGGCCGTCCTTGGGGCTGACGACGATCCATTCCGGGCGGTCCATGCGGGTGGCATGGACCACGCTGGCAGCCAGGCGTGCATGGATCAGCACGTGCGCCTGGTCGGCAAAACCGCTACTGGCATCGATCCCGTTCTTGCCGTGGGTCAACTCGATCCACTCGCCATGACCTTTTGGATGATCTGCATGGCTGTCGCCAGCGTCGAACCGTGCGACGTACAAGGTGCCGTGATCCAGCAAGTCGCGGTTGGCCTTGGCATCTGCATGATTGATCTTGTCGCGGCTGACGAACTTGTAGATGAACTCGCCGCGCTCGTCATCGCCCATGTAGACCACGGCGTGACCGTCGGCAGTTTCTGCCAGCGCAGCGTTTTCATGCTTGAAGCGGCCCAGGGCAGTGCGCTTCTTCGGCGTCGATTGGGGGTCGAACGGGTCGATCTCCACCACCCAGCCGTGACGGTTGAGCTCGTTGGGATTCTTCGCCATGTCGAAGCGCGGGTCGTGGGGGTGCCAGTTGATTTCCTTGCTGGCGGCGACCACGCCATAGCGTTTTTGCGCGGCATCGAACGGCTGTCCGGCGTCGCTGCTGCCAAAGCAGTCAGTGAAGTTTTCTTCGCACGTCAGGTAAGTGCCCCATGGCGTCTTGCCGTTGGCGCAGTTCTGGAAAGTACCGAGGACATGTTTGCCCTGTGGGTCTGCGCTGGTTTTCACCAGCGCATGCCCGGCTGCAGGACCGCTCAGGTCGATGGGCGCGTTGCCATGGATGCGCCGGTTGTAGCGCGAGCCCTGGACGAAGTGCCATTGGTCGCCCTTGCGCTGCACTTCGATCACCGACACGCCTTCGCAGGCCAGGGCTTTGTGCACGTCGGCCGCCGATTGCGGCATGCCACCGTGGGGGTAGAGATAGCGGTAGTTGGTGTATTCGTTGTTGATCGCCATCAGCGCGCGGTCTTTTTCTCCGGGAAACTCGAAGAGGCTCATGCCGTCGTTGTTGTCGCCGAACTGCAATTCCTGTTGCTCGGCGGTGCCGTTGCCGCTTGGATCGAAGGCCGGGCCATCCTTGTGCAGCGGCTGTCCCCAACTGATCAGCACCGAAGACCGGTAGCCCGGAGGCAGGCTGATGGCGTCGTTGGTCGCGGCAGGGATGCTGTCGAAACCCAGAAGCTGGCTGGTGCCGGCGCTGACGCTGGCGGCCAGGACGCTGCGGCTCAGCAGGCTACCGCCCATGAACATGGCCGCGCCGCAGAGCGCTCCGGCGCTGATAAAGCCGCGGCGGCTGAGGCCGACCATTTTTTCGAGGTCAGTGGACTGGTTTTCTTCTAGTAGGTTCACATCAGGCTCCCTGCAGGATTTTGCAGCCACCTTAAAGCGCATTAATGACGCTAATGTTTCAGAGCGGTGTACCCAACAGTACGTTGGAGGGAGCAAATTGCACCTGTACCGGTTTGCCGACGTCCAGGACCAGTGTTCGCAGGTGTAGCGGCTCGGCCAGCGCGCAGAGGGTCTGGCCGTTGGGCAGGCTGATGCGCACTTCACTCGGGCCGTCCTCGGCGTCGATTATTGCTTCGATCCTGCCCTGCAGGCAGTTGGTGCCGGGTGTCGACTGTTGATCCATGCCCAGCAACTCAAGCCAGCCGGCCTTGATCAGCGCCACCACCTCGGTACCGGTCTGCAGTTCCAGGCGCAGGGTGCTGTCGTGAGTGATCTGCGTGTCGATGACCAGCCCTGCGGCCAACTCCAGGCGGATCCGGTCGTTGCGCCCCTGGGCGGTGATCGCAACGACTTTGCCGTGCAGTTGATTGCGCGCGCTGGTCCTGAGCATCAAGCGACCGAGCAGGTTCAGGTCGCTGGCTTCCTCAGCCGTTTCCAGCACCTGGGCCTGCACGACCTGGAGCTTCTGATACAGGCGCAACACCCGCTCACCTTCACTGGAAAGCCTGGCGCCGCCACCGCCCTTGCCGCCGACGCTGCGTTCCACCAGGGGTTTTTGCGCCAGGTTGTTCAGCTCATCGATGGCGTCCCAGGCAGCCTTGTAACTGAGCCCGGCGCTTTTCGCCGCGCGGGTGATCGAGCCCTGTTCGGCGATGTGCTGCAGCAGGGCGATGCGCTGCGGGCGTCGAACGATGTGCTGGGATAATAACGTTGGCAGTGACATGGCAGGGCGCTTTGGTTGTGGCGACTTGCAGGACGTTGGCGCCTGGGCGCCTGGTAGTCAAGCCTGTGGACTGCGTCATCGTCCATCGCGGGCAAGCCTTGCTCCCACAGGATTCGCCCCAAAGGTTGGGGGGCGGTCAAGCCTTGCTCTCAGAGGGTTTTGGGGTGCGCGCCAGGCAGTAGACGTCCACCTAGGTAGCGCCGGCTTCCATCAACAGGCGCGCGACGGCCTGGGCGGTAGCGCCGGTGGTCAGCACGTCGTCGACCAGTGCCAGGTGGCGGCCCTTGATTGAGGCATCGAGGGTCAGGGCGAAAGCCTCACGCAAGTTCTTTTTCCGGGCATCAGCCTTCAGGTCCTGCTGCGCGCTGGTGTCCTGAACCCGCAGCACCAGCTTCTCGTCGCAGGGGATTTGCAGTAGTTCACCCAGCCAGCGAGCCAGCATCGCCGCCTGATTGAAGCCCCGCTGGCGCAAGCGCCGGGTAGCCATGGGAACCGGCACCAGCGCGTCCGGGCGCTGCATGCCTTCGTCAAAGCGATGCTGCAGGTATTGTGCGAGAAGTTCGCCGAGCAGGCGCCCATATGGCCATTTTGCGCTGTGTTTGAAGCGGGTGATCAGGCTGTCCACCGGGAAGTCGTAAAGCCAGGGCACAGCGACCTGTTTAAAAGCTGGCGGTTGCTTCATGCACTGCCCGCAGGTCATGCCTGGCGCGAACAAGGGCAGTGCGCAGGTCTGGCATTGATCGCCCAGCCATGGCAGCTCGGTTTCACAGGCCATGCAGATCGGGGCGGTCTCTTCGGCATCTTCCTGGCACAGCAAACAAGACTGTTTGTTTTTTAACCAGATGTAAACCGGTCCATCGTAACGTGGTTGACAGCGCATCGCTCTTCCTTAAATATGCCGAACATCCGTGTCGCGCCTGTGGTTATTCCATAACCGGCGCCTGCCAAGCATAAAACAAGGAAACGCCCATGAGCGCCAGCACCACTGCAAACCTGCGTCATGATTGGTCTTTGGCCGAAGTCAAAGCGCTCTTCGTGCAGCCATTCAATGACCTGCTGTTCCAGGCGCAGACGGTGCACCGCGCGCATTTCGACGCCAATCGCGTCCAGGTTTCCACGCTGCTGTCGATCAAGACGGGTGCCTGCCCGGAAGATTGCAAATATTGTCCGCAGTCGGGTCACTACAACACCGGGCTGGAAAAAGAAAAGCTGATGGACGTGCAGAAGGTCCTCGAAGAGGCCGCTCGCGCCAAGGCCATCGGATCGACGCGATTCTGCATGGGCGCGGCCTGGAAGCATCCTTCGGCCAAGGACATGCCCTATGTGCTGGAGATGGTCAAAGGTGTGAAAGCCATGGGCCTGGAAACCTGCATGACCCTGGGACGTCTCGATCAGGACCAGACCGAGGCGCTGGCCCAGGCGGGCCTGGACTATTACAACCACAACCTCGACACGTCGCCGGAGTTCTACGGCAGCATCATCACCACCCGCACCTACGGCGAGCGCCTGCAAACCCTGGCCTATGTGCGTGATTCGGGGATGAAGATCTGTTCCGGCGGAATCCTGGGCATGGGCGAGTCCCTCGATGACCGCGCCAACCTGCTGATCCAGCTGGCCAACCTGCCGGAGCATCCGGAGTCGGTGCCGATCAACATGCTGGTGAAAGTTGCCGGCACGCCGCTGGAAAATGCCGAGGACATCGACCCCTTTGACTTCATCCGCATGTTGGCGGTCGCGCGCATCCTCATGCCGCAATCCCACGTGCGCCTGTCTGCGGGCCGTGAGGCGATGAACGAGCAGATGCAGGCCCTGGCATTTTTCGCCGGCGCCAACTCGATTTTCTACGGCGACAAGCTGCTGACCACTGCCAACCCGCAGGCTGACAAGGACATGCAGTTGTTCTCGCGCCTGGGGATACTGCCGGAAGCACGTGAAGAACATGCCGATGAGGTGCATCAGGCGGCGATCGAGCAGGCGCTGGTGGAGCAGAAAAGTAGCGAGCAGTTCTATAACGCGGCCGTTTGAAGATCCCGCTGCCGCTGATTGGAATACAAACCCTGTGGGAGTGAGCCTGCTCGCGATACGTTAGACCAGTCGGCATCGATATTGAGTGTTCTGGCCTCATCGCGAGCAGGCTCGCTCCCACAGGGGGCGTGCTCACATTGTTTTATGGGATTTGACCTTCGAGGCCTGCATGTCTTTTGATCTCGCCGCACGCCTGGCAGCCCGTCGTGCCGAAAACCTCTACCGCCACCGCCCGCTGCTCGAAAGTCCCCAGGGCCCGCAAGTGGTGGTCGATGGTCAGCCGTTGCTCGCCTTCTGCAACAACGACTACCTTGGCCTGGCCAATCACCCCCAAGTGATTGAAGCCTGGCGTGCTGGCGCGTCCAAGTGGGGCGTGGGGGGTGGGGCCTCGCATCTGGTGATCGGCCATAGCGGGCCGCACCACGCACTCGAAGAAGCCTTGGCTGACCTGACTGGTCGCCCCCGCGCCTTGTTGTTCACCACCGGTTACATGGCCAACCTGGGCGCAGTGACCGCGTTGGTGGGGCAGGGCGATACAGTGCTGCAAGACCGCCTCAATCATGCGTCATTGCTGGACGCCGGCCTGCTGTCCGGCGCGCGCTTCAATCGTTACCTGCATAACGACCCGACAAGCCTGGCCAAGCGGCTCGAAAAAGCCACCGGCAATACCCTGGTGGTTACCGACGGCGTGTTCAGCATGGACGGCGATATCGCCGACCTGCCCGCCCTGGCGCGTGAAGCCCGGGCCAAGGGCGCGTGGTTGATGGTCGACGATGCCCACGGTTTTGGGGCGATGGGTGCCAACGGCGGTGGGATCGTCGAGCATTTCGGCCTGAGCCAGGAGGATGTTCCGGTGCTCGTCGGCACGCTGGGCAAGGCCTTCGGCACAGCGGGAGCCTTTGTTGCCGGCAGCGAAGAGCTCATCGAAAGCCTGATCCAGTTCGCGCGCCCCTATATTTACACCACCAGTCAGCCTCCCGCCCTGGCATGCGCCACCCTCAAAAGCCTCGAGCTGCTGCGCAGCGAACACTGGCGGCGGGCGCACTTGAAGACGTTGATCGGCCAGTTCCGCCAGGGGGCGCAGCAGATCGGCCTGGAGTTGATGGACAGCTTCACGCCGATCCAGCCGATCATGATCGGTGACGCCGGGCGTGCGGTTCGCCTGTCACAGATGCTGCGCGAGCGCGGCCTGATGGTGACTGCAATTCGCCCACCCACTGTGCCTGCCGGCAGCGCCCGGTTGCGCGTGACCCTGACCGCTGCGCACAGCGAAGCGCAGGTGCAGCTATTGTTAAACGCACTGGCAGATTGTTTTCAACAATTGGGAGCTGAGCCAAGCCATGCGTAATCGACTGATTCTGCTGCCAGGCTGGGGCCTCGGAATTTCGCCCCTGGAACCGTTGGCTGCGGCGTTGCACGGGCTGGATGAACACCTGAATGTCGAGATCGAGCCGCTGCCGGAGCTGGAGTCGAGTGATCTCGACGACTGGCTGGATGAACTCGACTCCACCGTACCTCAAGACGCCTGGCTGGGCGGCTGGTCGCTGGGCGGCATGCTGGCGGCCGAGTTGGCCGCCAGGCGCGGTGATCGCTGTTGCGGCCTGCTGACGCTGGCAAGCAATCCTTCGTTCGTTGCCCATGAACAATGGCCCAGTGCGATGCCCGGTGAGACTTTTGATGCTTTTTTGGCCGGTTGCCGCGACGATCCGCGAACGACCCTCAAGCGTTTTTCGCTGCTGTGCGCCCAGGGCGCCGAGGACTCGCGCGGTCTGTCACGGCTTTTGCTGGGCGGTGCTCCGCACAGCTCGCCAGCAGTGTTGATGAGCGGCCTGGAGTTGCTGGCGCAACTGGATACCCGCCAGGCATTGCAAGCTTTTCGCGGTCCGCAGTTGCACCTGTTCGCCGGCCTGGACGGGCTGGTACCCGCTGAAGCGGCAGGCGACTTGCTGGCGCTGCTGCCGGATGTCGAAATCGGTCTGATTGAACAGGCCGGTCACGCTTTTCTTCTGGAGGACCCGCACGGAGTGGCCGGGGCGATCCAGGCCTTTTTGCATGAGAGCGGCGATGACTGATTTGTCCCTTCCCAACCTGTCTGGCGGTTTGCCGGACAAGCGCCAGGTGGCGGCCTCCTTTTCCAGGGCCGCGGGCACCTACGACAGCGTGGCCGAATTGCAGCGCGATGTTGGCAGCGAGTTATTGCGTCGCTTGCCGGAAGATTTTTCTGCGGGTCGCTGGCTGGACCTGGGCTGTGGCACTGGCTACTTCAGTCGTGCACTGGGCGAACGCTTTACCGGCGCGCAGGGTGTGGCGCTGGACATCGCCGAGGGCATGCTCGCGCACGCTCGGCCTCTGGGTGGTGCAACGCATTTCATCGCCGGGGACGCAGAGTGCCTGCCGCTGCAGGATGCGAGCTGTGACCTGATCTTCTCCAGCCTGGCGGTGCAGTGGTGCGCAGACTTCGCCTCGGTGCTCAGTGAAGCGCGGCGGGTGCTCAAACCGGGGGGCGTTTTCGCGTTTGCTAGTCTGTGTGTGGGAACGTTGTTCGAGTTGCGCGACAGCTGGCGCCGGGTGGACGGCATGGTGCACGTCAATCGCTTCCGCGAACTGGGTATCTATCAGCATATGTGCGCCGACAGTGGATTGCGTGTCGCGAGCTTGCAAACCCGTGCGCATGTGCTGCATTACCCGGATGTGCGCAGCTTGACCCATGAGCTCAAGGCGTTGGGTGCACACAATATCAATCCGGGTCGGCCCGGTGGTCTGACCGGTCGGGCGCGGATCCTCGGCTTGATCGAGGCTTATGAGCAGTTTCGTCAGGCCGAAGGTCTGCCGGCGACTTATCAAGTGGTCTACGCGGTGCTGGAGAAACCCTTATGAGTGCAGCCTATTTCATTACCGGTACGGACACCGATGTGGGCAAGACCACCGTAGCCGCAGGCTTGCTGCATGCCGCGCGGTCGGCGGGCATGAGCACGGCAGCGGGCAAGCCAGTGGCCTCCGGCTGTGATGTGACACCCAAGGGGTTGCGCAATGCCGATGCCCTGGCATT
This sequence comes from Pseudomonas sp. HY13-MNA-CIBAN-0226, assembly GCF_040310305.1. Classification (NCBI taxonomy): domain Bacteria; kingdom Pseudomonadati; phylum Pseudomonadota; class Gammaproteobacteria; order Pseudomonadales; family Pseudomonadaceae; genus Pseudomonas; species Pseudomonas sp. HY13-MNA-CIBAN-0226. The sequence goes on along the minus strand of NZ_JBEOPS010000001.1, from coordinate 83,630 downwards.
GCTGGCAGAATGTTCCTTGCCATTGACCTATGTGCAGGTCAATCCGGTCGCGTTCGAGCCCGCCATTGCCCCCCACCTGGCCGCCCGCGAAGCGGGCGTGGCGTTGACCGTGCAATCGCTTTTCATTCCCATGGAGCAGATTCTGGACATGCAGGCGGACTTCACCTTGATCGAAGGCGCCGGCGGCTGGCGGGTGCCGCTGGCGGACCAGGATAATCTGTCGGACCTGGCGAAGGCGCTGAACCTGCCGGTGATCCTGGTGGTGGGTGTGCGCCTGGGCTGCATCAATCACGCGCTTTTGACAGCCGAAGCGATCGCCCGCGACGGCCTGCAGCTGGCGGGCTGGGTGGCCAATATCATCGATCCGAAGACTTCGCGCCTGGAGGAAAATCTCGCGACACTGGCCGAGCGAATCCCTGCGCCTTGCCTCGGCCGGGTCCCAAAACTCAAGCTGGTGAGCGCTGAAGCCGTGGCCGAGCATCTGCAGCTGGATCTGCTGGACTAGGTTTTGCCTATGACAAGGCACTGTGCCATTAGTGTTTTTGTCGGGTCTTTTGCCGGCAGGTCTGCTTCAATGAGGGTTGTTGATCCTTCACAAGGACGGATTCTGCGATGGAAATCTCAGGTAACAGCGCTTTTTATGCCGGGCTAGGTACGGTTCAAGCCGGGCAGAACCGCATCGACCAGGCTGCCGGGCAAATTGCCAACACCAGCCTCGAGCGGTCGGCGCTCAGTCAGTCTTCCGAACTCCAGGCCGGGCGCCTGCGTTCGGTCGATAGCAGTCAGCAGTCGGATGTGGCCAGCAACCTGATCGAAATGTCCCAGGGCAGGCTTCAAGCTGAACTGGGTGTGAAGGTGGCCAAGGCTTCCGATGAAATGCTCGGAACGTTGATCGATACTTATGCCTGAATCGCCTCTCCTGCTACAAGCCTGACGCCGCGCCTCCGTGCGGCGTTTTTGTGCGTAAGTCCTTCTCCCTCAACTAATCTTTCATATACCCCGCTGCATGCGCCAGCGGCCGGATTCGGCTGCGTGTTGAAAATGTCGCAGCCATGATGACGAACGGCAAAAGATCGGCGCTTGACAAGTTTTGGTCGTAAACGTATGTTTCAAACAACTGTTTGACCGCCACAAGAAATCAACGCGGTCGTTCATCCCCGGTTACATCAGCAGAGGTTTATCGCTATGCCTGACTACAAGGCCCCCTTGCGTGATATTCGCTTCGTTCGTGACGAGCTGCTCGGCTACGAAGCGCACTATTCGAGCCTTCCGGCTTGCGCAGACGCGACTCCGGACATGGTTGACGCCATTCTCGAAGAGGGCGCCAAGTTTTGTGAGCAGGTATTGGCTCCGCTGAACCGCGTGGGTGACACCGAAGGCTGCACCTGGAGCGAGTCCGGCGTTAAGACCCCGACTGGCTTCAAAGAGGCTTACAAGCAATTCGTCGAAGGCGGCTGGCCGAGCCTGGCTCACGACGTGGCGCACGGCGGCCAAGGCTTGCCGGAGTCACTGGGCCTAGCAGTCAGCGAAATGGTCGGTGAAGCGAACTGGTCGTGGGGCATGTACCCGGGCCTGTCCCATGGCGCGATGAACACCATTTCCGAGCACGGCACGCCTGAGCAGCAAGAGGCTTACCTGACCAAGCTGGTGTCTGGCGAGTGGACCGGTACCATGTGCCTGACCGAACCACACTGCGGTACCGACCTGGGCATGCTGCGCACCAAGGCCGAACCTCAGGCCGACGGTTCCTACAAAGTCTCCGGCACCAAGATCTTCATCTCGGCCGGCGAACACGACATGGCCGACAACATCGTCCACATCGTGTTGGCACGCCTGCCGGATGCACCGGCTGGCACCAAGGGCATTTCGCTGTTCATCGTTCCCAAGTTCATGCCGAACGCTGACGGTTCGATCGGCGAACGCAACGCTGTGACCTGTGGTTCCCTGGAACACAAGATGGGCATCCACGGTAACGCCACCTGCGTGATGAACTTCGACGCGGCCACCGGCTTCCTGATCGGCCCGGCGAACAAAGGCCTGAACTGCATGTTCACCTTTATGAACACCGCACGCCTGGGTACCGCGCTGCAAGGTCTGGCACATGCCGAGATCGGCTTCCAGGGCGGCCTGAAATACGCTCGCGATCGCTTGCAAATGCGCTCGCTGACTGGCCCGAAAGCACCGGAAAAAGCTGCGGACCCGATCATCGTGCACCCTGACGTGCGTCGCATGCTGTTGACCATGAAGGCCTTCGCTGAAGGTAACCGTGCAATGGTTTACTTCACTGCCAAACAGGTCGACATCGTCAAATACGGCGTAGACGAAGAAGAGAAGAAGAAAGCCGACGCACTGCTGGCGTTCATGACCCCGATTGCCAAGGCCTTCATGACTGAAGTCGGTTTTGAATCGGCCAACCACGGCGTACAGATCTATGGCGGCCACGGCTTCATCGCCGAGTGGGGCATGGAGCAGAACGTTCGCGACAGCCGCATTTCGATGCTGTACGAAGGCACCACCGGTATCCAGGCCCTCGACCTGCTGGGCCGTAAAGTGCTGATGACCCAAGGCGAAGCCCTCAAAGGTTTCACCAAGATTGTCCACAAGTTCTGCCAGACCAACGAAGGCAACGAAGCCGTCCAGGAGTTTGTCACCCCGTTGGCTGCGCTGAACAAAGAGTGGGGCGAGTTGACCATGAAGGTCGGCATGGCCGCCATGAAGGACCGCGAAGAAGTCGGCGCTGCTTCGGTGGATTACCTGATGTACTCCGGTTACGCCTGCCTGGCCTACTTCTGGGCTGACATGGCGCGCCTGGCTGCCGAAAAACTGGCTGCCGGCACGTCCGACGAGGCGTTCTACACCGCCAAGCTGCAGACCGCGCGCTTCTACTTCCAGCGCATCCTGCCGCGTACTCGTACGCACGTGGCAACCATGCTGTCGGGTGCTGGCAACCTGATGGACATGAAAGAAGAGAACTTCGCACTGGGCTACTAAGCCTCGGGCAGGTCCGACAAAACCGCTGCTTCCTCGGGAGCAGCGGTTTTTTTGTGCCTGTCATTTGCCGGGAGCAGCCAGGCGACGCATAAATATTTGCCCCGATCCATCAAGAAATGCACCTTTGGGGCCGTTATAGAAGATGGCCATATGACATCCCTTTCGGCGCTGTGTTTTACTGCAATCATTCACGCGCACTGCCATCAACCTTAACAGGCTGGAACTTACCCTTGCCGCGTCCATCCGCTGTACGTCTCAGCCATTTCCTGCCTTCATTGCTGCTCTTGATTGCGGGGCTCTCGGCTGCTTACGTCAAGGATCTCAACGTCTTTTTCACTTCGCTGTTCAATGTGTTGCCAACCCTGGTATTGCTGCTCGGCGGCGCCTATTGCGCGGTCTATCGGCGCCAGCGCGAATTGTTCCTGATGTTGACGGTGTACATCGCCTACTATCTGCTCGACACCCAGACCGACTACTACCGCGACAACGGCAAAGTCCGCGATGATGCGGCGGTGGTGTTTCATCTGTGCTGCCTGTTACTGCCGCTGCTGTTCGCAGTATTCGCCGTCTGGCAGGAGCGCACTCATCTGTTCCAGGACATGCTGGCGCGCTTCGCGGTGTTACTGGCCGTTGGCAGTGTCGCGCTGGCGCTGGAGCAAAGTTATCCCCAGGCCCTGCTAATGTGGCTGGCGGAAATTCGCTGGCCCGCCGTGCACGGCGCCTGGATGAGCCTGATCCAGTTGGCCTATCCGGTGTTTATCGCGGCTTTCCTGCTGCTGGCGTGGCAATACTGGCGTCATCCCAGGCCTCTGCATGCCGCGCAATTGGTCGGCCTGCTCGGCCTGTTCTGGATGTTGCCGGAGACGTTCATCCTGCCGTTCACCCTGAACATCATGTGCAGCCAGGTGATGCTGATGATCGCGACGGCGGTGGCCCATGAAGCCTATCAAATGGCCTTTCGCGACGAGCTCACCGGCCTGCCGGGTCGGCGCGCCCTGAACGAACGCATGCAACGCCTGGGGCGCAATTATGTGCTGGCGATGAGCGACGTCGATCACTTCAAGAAATTCAACGATACCCATGGCCACGATGTCGGCGATCAGGTGCTGCGGCTGGTGGCCAGCAAGCTGTCCAGGGTCGGCGGTGGCGGGCGGGCGTATCGTTATGGTGGAGAGGAATTTGCCGTGGTGTTCGCCGGGAAAACCCTGGAGGAATGTTTGCCGCATCTGGAGTTCATCCGCGAATCCATCGCCACCTACAATATCCATCTGCGTAACCAGGACAGCCGCCCCCAGGATGATCAACAAGGACGCCAGCGGCGTGCGGGGGCGAGCGCGTCGAGTGTGTCGGTGACGGTCAGCATCGGCGTGGCCGAACGGCTGGAGCAGCGCACGCCAGATCGCGTGCTCAAGTCGGCGGACGAGGCGCTTTACAGCGCCAAGGGCGCGGGACGCAACTGCGTCGTGGTCTTTGGGCAGAACCGCCGGGGCGCGGTGCGCATGGAAGCCGCTACGGATTGAGTGATGATGGCGCATTCAGCGTCTGGACTGTGATTGTCCGGCGGGTTCGGCGGCAGTAGGTTGCAATGATCTGCTGCCGGAGAAATGACCATGCCCGAGTACAAAGCTCCCCTGCGCGACATGCGCTTTCTGATCGACCACGTCTTCGACTTTCACAGCAACTACGCGGCCCTCGGTGCCACTGACGCCAGCCCGGACATGGTCAGTGCGATCCTCGAAGAGGGCGCGAAATTCTGCGAGAACGTGCTCGCACCGCTCAACCGCAGCGGTGACGAAGAAGGCTGTCATTTCGACAAGGGTGTGGTGACTACGCCGGCAGGCTTCAAGCAAGCCTTCGCGCAATACGTTGAAGGTGGCTGGCACGGCCTGGCGGCGGATCCGGCGTATGGTGGCCAGGGTTTGCCCAGCTCCCTGGGGCTGGTGATCAGCGAGATGGTCGGTTCCAGCAATACGTCCTGGGGCATGTACCCGGGGCTGACGCACGGCGCCATGTCGGCGATTCACGCCCACGGCACTCAAGAGCAGAAACAGACCTACCTGAGCAAACTCACCGCAGGCCAGTGGACCGGCACCATGTGCCTGACCGAAGCCCACTGCGGCACGGACCTGGGCATCATCAAGACCCGCGCCGTGCCTGCAGAGGATGGCAGCTATGCAGTCTCTGGCAGCAAGATCTTCATTTCGGCCGGCGAGCATGACCTGAGTGACAACATCATTCACCTGGTACTGGCGAAGCTGCCGGATGCACCCGCCGGCACCAAAGGGATCTCGCTGTTCATCGTGCCCAAGTTCCTCCCCGATAGCCAAGGTGAAGCCGGCGAGCGCAACGGCGTCACCTGCGGTTCTATCGAGCACAAGATGGGCATCAAGGCCTCGGCCACCTGCGTGCTGAACTTCGATGGCGCCACGGGTTACCTGATCGGCGAGCCGAACAAGGGCCTCAACTGCATGTTCACCATGATGAACCACGCCCGTCTAGGCACTGGCATGCAGGGGTTATGCCTGGGAGAAGCGAGTTTTCAGGGCGCCATCAAGTACGCCAACGATCGCCTGCAGATGCGCTCGCTGACCGGACCGAAAGCACCGGACAAGCCCGCCGATCCGATTATCGTGCACCCCGATGTGCGCCGCATGCTGCTGACCATGAAAGCCTTCAACGAAGGCAATCGGGCACTCACCTATTTCACCGCGCAGTTGCTGGACGCCGCGCACTTGAGCGCGGACGCAACGGCGCGACAGGACGCCGAGGACTTGCTGGCGTTCCTGACACCCATCTGCAAAGCCTTCATGACCGATACCGGCCTGGAGGTGACTAACCTCGGCATGCAGGTGTACGGCGGCCACGGGTTTATCCGCGAGTGGGGAATGGAGCAGTTGGTGCGGGACTGCCGCATTGCGCCGATCTATGAAGGCACCAACGGCATCCAGGCGCTGGACCTGCTGGGGCGCAAAGTGCTCGGCAGCCAGGGCAAGTTGCTGCGGGGCTTCACCAAGGTCGTGCACAAGTTCTGCGTCGCCAACGCCGCGCATCCTCAGTTGTCCAGCTACGTGGCGCAGTTGAACGATTTGAACCGGCAATGGGGCGAGGTGACCACCCAGGTGGGCATGGCCGCCATGAAAAACCCCGACGAAGTCGGCGCCGCCTCTGTGGATTACCTGATGTACAGCGGCTACATCATCCTTGGCTATCTGTGGTTGCGCATGGCGCTGGTCGCGCAGGCGCAGCTGGACGAGGGCGGCGGCGATGCCGATTACTGCCGGGCTAAACTGGCCACCAGCGAGTTCTACTTCAAGCGCCTGCTGCCACGAACAACGGCTCACCGGGCGGCTATCGAGGCGGGTAGCGACTGCCTGATGAAATTGCCGGCGCAATTGTTTGCGCTATAAGTCGTAAAGATCGCAGTCTTCGGTAGCTCCTGCGGGCGCCGGGTGGTGGCTGCGACGTGGTTTTCGGTGACCAAAAATTACAAAATAGTCACAAGCTGACGCTATGTGTCGTAAAAGTTGTTGGGGTACACTCGATTCAACCGAAATACTTTCCGTGAATCAACTGTAAAGATCCTGCGAGGTTTGCCATGGCTGACTACAAAGCGCCCCTGCGCGATATGCGCTTCGTTCTCAATGAAGTGTTCGAGGTCGCCAAACTCTGGGCCGAGTTGCCTGCGCTGGCCGACACCGTCGACGCGCAAACCGTAGAGGCCATTCTCGAGGAAGCCGGCAAGGTCACCAGCAAAAGTATCGCACCGCTCAGTCGCGCGGCCGATGAAGAAGGTTGCCATTGGGCGGACGGTGCTGTCACCACGCCGGCAGGTTTCCCCCAGGCTTATCAGACTTACGCCGAAGGCGGTTGGGTCGGTGTAGGCGGTGATCCGGCCTACGGTGGAATGGGCATGCCCAAGGCGGTGTCTGCTCAGGTCGAAGAGATGGTCAACTCTGCCAGCCTGTCTTTCGGCCTGTACCCGATGCTGACCGCCGGCGCCTGCCTGTCGATCAATGCCCATGCCAGCGAAGAGCTCAAGGCCGCCTACCTGCCGAACATGTACTCCGGTGTCTGGGCAGGCTCGATGTGCCTGACCGAACCGCACGCCGGTACCGACCTGGGGATCATCCGCACCAAGGCAGAGCCTCAGGCCGACGGTTCATACAAGGTCAGCGGCACCAAGATCTTCATCACCGGCGGCGAACACGACCTGACCGAGAACATCATCCACCTGGTGCTGGCCAAACTGCCAGACGCACCTGCGGGGCCCAAGGGTATTTCCCTGTTCCTGGTGCCCAAGTTCATGGTCAATGCCGATGGCAGCCTGGGCGCGCGCAACCCGGCCAATTGTGGGTCGATCGAACACAAGATGGGTATCCAGGCCTCCGCGACCTGCGTGATGAACTTCGACGAAGCCGTGGGTTATCTGGTCGGGGAGCCGAACAAAGGCCTGGCTGCGATGTTTACCATGATGAACTACGAGCGCCTGGGCGTCGGCATTCAAGGGCTGGCCACTGGCGAACGCTCTTACCAGAACGCCGTTGAATACGCTCGCGACCGCCTGCAGAGCCGCTCGCCGACAGGTGCGCAAAACAAGGACAAGGTGGCTGACCCGATCATCGTCCACCCGGACGTGCGGCGCATGCTGCTGACCATGAAAGCCTCGAACGAAGGCGGCCGTGCGTTCTCCACCTATGTGGCCATGCAGCTCGACACCGCCAAGTTCAGCGAGGAGGCGGTCACCCGCAAGCGCGCAGAAGACCTGGTGGCGCTGCTGACCCCGGTCGCCAAGGCGTTCCTGACCGACCTGGGGCTGGAGACTACCGTGCACGGCCAGCAGGTCTTTGGTGGCCATGGCTACATTCGCGAATGGGGCCAGGAGCAACTGGTGCGCGACGTGCGCATCACGCAGATCTACGAAGGCACTAACGGCATCCAGGCACTGGATCTGGTCGGCCGCAAGATCGTCGGCAGCGGCGGGGCGTTTTATAACCTGTTCGCTGACGAGATCCGTCACTTCACCGCGACGGCAAGCGCCGACCTTTCGGAGTTCACCAAGCCGCTCAACGATGCTGTGACAACGCTCGACGAGCTGACTGCCTGGCTGCTGGATCGTGCCAAAAGCAACCCGAATGAAATTGGCGCCGCCTCGGTCGAGTACCTGCAGGCATTTGGTTATGTGGCCTACGCCTATATGTGGGCGCTGATGGCCAAGGCCGCGTTCGGCAAGGAAAACCAGGATGATTTCTACGCGAGCAAACTGGGCACTGCGCGTTTCTACTTCGCACGTCTGCTGCCGCGTATTCATTCGTTGAGCGCTTCGGTGCAGGCGGGCAGCGAGTCGCTGTTCCTGCTGGATGCAGCACAATTTTAAAGATGTAACGTCATGTAAGCATTTGCTTACACGACGTGCTGCCGATCTGCCCTATGCGAAAATTGGATCCAGAGCTAATCTACTTCACATGGACGTCGCGCAGGAAGCGCAAAGCAACAACACGGACACGTAGGATTCTGCCAGGACGGCGGAGCGAAATGGATGTCAGGGAAACAGTCTGCAAAGCCCCGCTTCGGCGGGGTTTTCTTTGTCCGCAAGAAAATGCCGGCCTGCGCGCCTAACGCTCGGCCGGACCATTGATGACCTCTTCCAGCAGTGTACGCAACAAGGCCAGCGAGGCTTGTTGACGCTGCACATCGCGACACACCAAGCCTACTTTCAACGGCACCCGCGGCTCGGTCAACGGTTTCCATAGCAGTTCGTCGTTGCCCAGGGCCTTCTGTGAGCGTCCCGGAAGTACCGTGGCCAGGCGGGTGTGCGGCAGACTGTCGAGAATCCCCGCCATATTATTCAGTTCCGCCTGCACTTGCGGACGCCGCCCGAGATTGGCTAGCTGTGTCTGCCAGATCTGCCGCACCTGAAACTCCTCCCCCAGCAACAACATTGGCAGTTCGGCGGCTTGGCTCATCGAGACTTTCTTGAATTCACGCAACGGGTGATCCGCCGGGATGACCAGCGTCAGTTCATCTTCGTACAGCAATACCCCGTGCAAACCAGGCTGGCGGGGCGGCAGGTAGCTGATGCCGATATCCAGCGATCCATTGAGCAACCGTCGTTCTATTTCCAGGCCGGTCAATTCATAGATCTGCACCACCAGGTGCGGTTGGGCCTTGCGCACCCGTTCGAGCATCTGCGGCACGAGGCTGGTGTGGACGGTCTGCAATACGCCGATGGCCAGGGTACGCAGGGCCTGGCCCTTGAAGTTGCCCAACGCTTCGCGTGCGCGCTGCAAGCCATCGAGCAAGGGCAAAGCGTGGTTGTACAAGGTATGAGCGGCCAGGGTCGGCAGCAGGCGCTTGCTGCTGCGTTCGAAGAGGCTGACGTCGAGGTTTTCCTCAAGGTGACGGATCTGCTGCGACAGGGCGGGTTGGGAGATGGCCAGTCGCTCCGCCGCCCGGCCCACATGACCTTCTTCGTAGACCGCGACGAAATAGCGCAGTTGCTTGAAATCCATAAGTAACTCTTATCGAAAGTACTGCTAAATCGAAATGGTCGAATGTCGCCCATCCGCCTAGTCTAACCGCAATGAGAGGGCTTACAGGGCCAACGCGGACGATGAACACCGATTACCTTGAAGTCATTTACATAGGCAATGCAAAAAACCTCCACCGAGGTGAAATCTGATGAATCTGTTCAAAATGCGTCGTGGTCTCCCGGACCTTGACGACCTCGCCCTGGACGCGATTGCGCCATCTACAACGGTTAACCCCTCCCGCGAGTACCTGATGCCCAGCGTCGAGCGCCCTCAGCAAGTATTCGTGCGCGGCCAGGGCTCCTGGCTGTGGGACAGCGCCGACCGTGCGTATCTGGATTTCACCCAGGGGCGAGGTGCCAACAGCTTGGGGCATAGCCCTTCAGCGCTTGTAAGTGCGATTGCCGAGCAGGCGCAGGCGCTGATCAACCCCGGCTTTGCTTTGCACAACCGCGGCATGCTCAGCCTCGCCGCACGACTGTGCCAGCTCACCGGTAGCGACCAGGCGTACTTGCTCAACACCGGCACCGAAGCCTGCGAAGCGGCAATCAAGCTGGCGCGTAAATGGGGGCAGCGGCACCGTGCCGGAGCCTCGCGCATCATCGTGGCCAGCAATGCTTGCCATGGCCGCAGTCTCGCGACTATTTCGGCGTCGGACAGCTCGACGCTGACCAATCGGTTCGAACCGCAACTTCCAGGCTTCAGTCACGTTCCGTTCAACGACCTCGCGGCTCTGCATGCGGCTGTCGACGCCAGAACGGTGGCGGTTATGCTCGAGCCGATCCAGAGCGAAGCAGGCGTCATCCCGGCCACCGCGAATTACCTCAAGGGCGTCGAGCGTTTGTGCCGCGAGCTGGGTATTTTGCTGATCTTCGATGAAGTGCAGACTGGTCTAGGCCGATGCGGCCAGCTACTCGTGGAACAATCCTGTGATGTCCGTGCCGATATCGTCGTGCTGGGCAAAGGCTTGGGCGGGGGAGTACCGCTGGCCGCTTTACTCGCCCGAGGTACTGCCTGTTGTTTCGACCGGGGTGAGCTGACGGGGACCCATCATGGTAATGCGCTGATGAGCGCTGCGGGCCTGGCAGTAATGGATGCGCTGCAGGAACGTGGATTTCTTGAGCATGTCGTCACGGTCGGCCAGCACTTGCGCGAAGGCCTGGCGCGTCTGGCGCACCGTTACGGCCACGGCGAACTGCGCGGGCAAGGGCTGCTTTGGGGGTTGGATCTGTCCGACGACTCGGCCGAGGCAGTGGTCAAAGCCGCGCTGTACGAAGGCTTGCTGATCGACGCCCCGCAACCGGCTTGCCTGCGCTTCACCCCGGCACTCACGGTGAGCAAAGCCAACGTTGACGAGATGCTCCTGCGCCTGGCCCGTGCGTTCTCTCGCGTGCGCACCGCGCAACTGCAGTGCCGCAAAGGGATTGCCGTCTGACCAGACCCTTCCTGCAGGAATTTCCGAACCGTCTCGCGGTATAACGCATCGCCCCAGGCCTGATTTTTTTGGCGTGGGGCGTTTTTTTTGCCTGTATGGCTGCGCTAAGCGTGGGAAGCAGTGAACCCTGACGAACGGCGCGGGTCGATTAGGTGTGCGGCTCACCGGAGCCTACTTCAATCAGGAGCTGACCCATGGATATCATTCGAATCATCATCGCCATTCTGTTGCCGCCACTGGGTGTGTTCCTGCAGGTGGGGTTTGGCGGGGCATTCTGGCTGAACATTCTGCTGACGCTGTGCGGGTATATTCCAGGGATCGTGCATGCGGTTTATATCATCGCCAAGCGTTGAGATGTGTTGCGTCAGTTATATTGCAATCGCCAGTCAGCTAGCGCCTACAGGTGTAGGCGCTAGCTGGCTGGCGATGCTGGCACTGCGGTGTCAGCACTTGTCCAGCCCCAGCACCCGCCGATAGAACAACCACTCCTGCTCCAGCGCGTGCGCCTGGTTGCTCGCCTTGCGAAAGCCGTGGCGCTCGTCCGCGTAGTAATGCGCTTCCACCACAATGCCGTTGTCCTGCAACGCCTTGACCATGTCACGGGTCTGCTGCGGTACCACCACGGCATCCAGTTCACCCTGGAAAAAAATCATCGGCACACCAATGTTGCTCGCATGCAGCAAAGGGGTTCGTGCGGCGTAGCGTTCGGCATCCTGCACCGGGTCGCCAATCAGCCAATCCAGGTAGTCACCTTCGAACTTGTGAGTGGCGCGGCCAAGGGCCACCGGGTCGCTCACGCCGTAAAGACTGGCGCCTGCGCGGAAGACGTGGTGAAAAGCCAGCGTACACAGGGTGGTGTAGCCACCGGCGCTGCCGCCGCGGATGAATGCCTGGTCACCGTCAATCAACCCGCTGTCGGCCAGATGGGAAACGACGGCACAGGCGTCTTCGACGTCCACTTCGCCCCACTTCAAATGCAGCGCCTGACGATAGGCTCGTCCATAACCGCTGCTGCCACGATAATTCAGATCGGCCACGGCGAAGCCGCGTTGCGTCCAATACTGGATTCGCGGATCGAGCATCGGATAGCAGGCGGAGGTTGGGCCACCGTGGATGAACACTACCAGCGGCGGCTTCGCCTCAGCCCTCATCGCCGGATAGAAGAAGCCATGGGCTTCACCCGTTCCGCTGGGGTAACGCAGGGTTTGCGCAGTGCTGATCTGATCGGCAGGCAGTGGCGCGATGCCACCGGCCAGCACGTTGAACTCGCCGGTGGCGCGATCGATGGCAATCACGGCTGATGGGCTGACCGGCGAAGCCGCGATGCAATAGATGAATTGCTCATCAAGGGCGAGATGCCGAAAGCGACTGTAGCCGCCCGTGAAATCTTTATCTTGATTGCCTGCCAGGCCCAGTTTGCCAAAACCTTCTTCGGTCCAGCTTGCCAGGTAGCTGTCGTCGGCCAGGGGCAGCCATGTACAGCCACCGAGCTGCCACGGCGCGGGGGCGTGATCGGCAGCGGCTGCGGGAAGTGGGTGAAGCCCGTCTTCGGCCTCGACCCAGGGCTGCCAGTAGCCGGCGCGATCGGTCAGGCAGGACAGGCGACCACGGGTATCGAAGCGCGGTTGCTGGAGTGATTCGTCGTTGCGCTGACCAGCCACGCAGCGCGGGCTGTTGAAACCGCCATCACTGTCGCGCTCGGCGACCATCAATCGGGTAGCGGTCCAGGGTTGATGCGGTCGGCTCCATTCGATCCACGCCAGGCGCCGGGCGCCTTTGCTCAGAGTTGGCGCGGCGTAGAAGTCGGCACCTTCTGCCAGCAGGTGACGGCTGCCGTTGGCAATATCGATGGCGACCAGTCGATGGCGGTCCCGGTGCTCCTCGACGGCCAGGACCTGGCCATCGGCGAACTGCAGGTCACCGTAACGGCATTCACCTGAAGTCAGCCCAACCGGGGTTTCACCGGCCAGCGACTGTCGATACAGTTGCTGGTCAGCCTCGTTGACGAAAACAATCCCGTCATCGGTCAGGCAGAACGCGCCGCCGCCATATTCGTAGACACGACTGCGCACGCTGAACCCGGCAGGCGTCAGGCAGCGGGCCTGACTATTGCGCCAATGCCAAATGCGACACGCGCCATCCTCAGGACGGTACTCGTTCCAGAACAAACCCTGGGAGCCGAGCTGCAGCTCCGCAAAGTCGACACCGGCGGCGACGGCCCTGGCGGCGCTGAAAGGCTCAGCTTTTGGCGATGAGGCGTGAGTTTCGTTCATTGCGAAAGGCCAGTTGTTCAATGGTTTGGGTCGCGTGCTCGGCTTCTTCGCGGGCCTTGAGAATCACGCCGTGGTGTTGCGACTTGCTGCAAACCGGGTCGGCATTGCTCGCGTCTCCGGTGAGCATGAAGGCCTGGCAGCGGCAGCCGCCGAAGTCCTTTTCTTTCTCGTCGCACGAGCGGCACGGTTCAGGCATCCAGTCGTAACCGCGAAAACGGTTGAAGCCGAACGAGTCGTACCAGATGTGCTGCATGCTGTGATCGCGCACGTTGGGGAACTGTACAGGCATTTGTCGCGCGCCGTGACAGGGCAGGGCGGTGCCGTCCGGGGTGACCGTCAGGAAGATACTGCCCCAGCCGTTCATGCAGGCTTTCGGACGTTCTTCGTAGTAGTCCGGCGTGACGAAGATCAGCTTGCACGGATGCCCTTCGGCCTCCAGTTTGGCCCGGTATTCGTTGGTGATGCGCTCGGCACGCACCAGTTGTTCCCTGGTTGGCAACAGGCCGACCCGATTGAGCTGCGCCCAGCCGTAGAACTGGCACGTTGCGAGCTCGACGAAATCGGCCTCGAGGGCGATGCACAGCTCGATGATGCGGTCGATCTTGTCGATGTTGTGCCGATGGGTCACGAAGTTCAGCACCATCGGGTAGCCATGGGCTTTCACTGCCCGGGCCATTTCCAGCTTCTGCGCGAAGGCCTTTTTCGAGCCGGCCAGCAAGTTGTTCACTTGCTCGTCGCTGGCTTGGAAACTGATCTGAATGTGGTCCAGTCCAGCCTTCTTGAAGTCGCTGATTTTCTGCTCGGTAAGCCCGATGCCTGAGGTAATCAGGTTGGTGTAAAAGCCCAGTTTGCGCGCTTCGGCGATCAGTTCGGCGAGGTCCTGGCGCACCAGGGGTTCACCCCCGGAAAAGCCCAGCTGCGCGGCGCCCATTTCCCGCGCCTCGCGAAATACCTTGATCCACTGTTCGGTGCTCAGCTCTTTGCCCTGCTCGGCGAAATCCAGGGGATTGGAGCAGTAGGGGCATTGCAGGGGGCAGCGATAGGTCAGCTCGGCCAGGAGCCAGAGAGGCAAGCCGATTTCAGGCTTGGGCGGTAACTTGTCCGACACGCTGTCAGGCAAGTTCGATCCAGTGCTGAGCACGGGCGACCTCCATGAATTGCTCAATGTCTTCACTAAGCTCGGGCACACCCGGGAACTGTGCGTCCAGCTCGGCGATGATCGTTGCCACGTCGCGCTCGCCGTCGATCAGGCCGCCAATCAGGGCGGCGCTGTCGTTGAGTTTGATCATGCCTTCGGGGTAAAGCAGCACGTGGCCTTTCTGCGCGGGTTCATATTGGAAACGGTAGCCCGGGCGCCAGGTGGGGGTTTTGCTGCGATCAAAACTCATAAGATGATTCCTTTATGCCAGACCCGTTGTGCGGTCACGCTGTGATACGGCGGGCGGTTCAGTTCGTAGGCCATGCTCATGGCATCGAGCATGCTCCAAAGAATGTCCAGTTTGAACTGGAGAATTTCCAGCATGCGCTCCTGGCCTTCCCGCGTCGTGTAGTGCTGCAGAGTAATCGCCATCCCGTGCTCGACATCGCGGCGTGCCTGGCCCAGGCGGGTACGGAAATATTCGTAGCCGGCAGGGTCGATCCACGGGTAGTGCTGCGGCCAGCTGTCGAGGCGCGACTGGTGGATCTGCGGTGCGAACAGTTCAGTCAAGGAACTGCTGGCGGCTTCCTGCCAACTGGCTCGGCGGGCGAAATTGACGTAAGCGTCCACGGCGAAGCGCACGCCGGGCAACACCAGTTCCTGGGAGCGCAGCTGGTCCGGATCGAGGCCAACGGCCTGGCCCAGGCGCAACCAGGCTTCGATCCCGCCGTCTTCACCGGGGGCGCCGTCGTGGTCGAGCAGGCGTTGTATCCACTCGCGGCGGATTTCGCGGTCCGGGCAGTTGGCGAGGATCGCCGCATCTTTGAGGGGGATGTTCACCTGATAGTAGAAGCGGTTGGCGACCCAGCCCTGAATCTGCTCGCGGCTGGCGCGACCTTCGTACATCGCCACGTGGTAGGGGTGGTAGATGTGGTAGTAGGCGCCCTTGGCGCGCAGGGCGGCTTCGAATTCGGTGGGGGACATCGGGGTGTCGGGCATTTCGGTTCTCCGGTGTTCGGTGGTGTCCGGGCTGGCCTCATCGCGGGCAAGCCTTGCTCATCCACTGTGGGAGCAAGGCTTGCCCGCGATGGGGCCGTCAGCTACAGCACAATACTCATGCCGTCATAGGCCACTTCAACCTTGCGCCGAACCAGCTCGGCACGCTGCGGCGAATCTTCATCGAGAATCGGGTTGGTGTTGTTGATGTGAATAAGCACCTTGCGCTGATCAGGCAGTTGTTCCAGCACTTCGAGCATGCCCCCCGGGCCGTTTTGCGCCAGATGGCCCATTTCCCGACCGGTGCGAGTACCAACGCCGCGACGCTGCATCTCGTCGTCATCCCACATCGTGCCATCGACCAGCACGCAGTCGCTGGAGGCCATGATCTCCAGCAACGGCGCATCGACCTTGCCCAGGCCTGGTGCATAGAACAGCTTGCCGCCGGTGTTCAGGTCTTCGACGATAAGGCCGATGTTGTCACCCGGATGCGGGTCGAAGCGGTGTGGCGAGTAAGGCGGTGCCGCACTGCGCAAAGGCAGCGGAGTGAAGCGCAGGTTCGGGCTGGAGGGGATACTGAAGCTGTGGTCGAGCTCGATGCGGTTCCAGCTCAACCCGCCGTTCCAGTGGGTCAGCATGGTGAACAACGGAAAACCTGTGCTCAGGTCCTCATGAACCATGTCCGTGCACCACACCTGGTGCGGGCAACCTTCGCGCAGGCTGAGCAGGCCGGTGGTGTGGTCGATCTGGCTGTCCATCAGGATGATCGCGCTGATGCCCGTATCGCGCAGTGCGCGGCCCGGTTGCATCGGGGCGAAGCTCTGGAGCTGGGCGCGGATGTCCGGCGAGGCATTGCACAGCACCCAATTGACGCCGTCATCGGATATCGCGATGGACGACTGGGTACGCGCGGTGGCCTTCAGGCTGCCGTCGCGAAAGCCTGCGCAGTTCGCGCAGTTGCAGTTCCACTGGGGGAAACCACCGCCAGCGGCGGAACCTAGAATCTGGACAAACATGGCCGCTCCAACATTTCAAATCCGAAAAATAAAAACGCCCCGGTGAACCGAGGCGCTGAACCGCGAGAACAACTTATTAGCGGCTGGCGAAGTACATGGTGACTTCAAAGCCGATACGCAGGTCGGTGTAAGCAGGTTTGGACCAGGACATGGGAGTGCTCCTTCAGGTGGTTGGGACAGTTGAGATCTATACATATAGTCCACCTCCAGCTGGAGATGTTCAGATAGTTAGGTGGCTATGTTACTCAAAATTACAGAACTCTTGCCCGTGAAACTTTGAGAAAGCTCTTTGCAGCCTCGGTAATGATCATTTTGCCACTTGCCAGGGCAGGCCGGGAGACACAGCGCTGGCCAGGCAGCGCCACCCGCCGGTGGCCTCATCAACACTGCGGGCTGCATCTAGCAGGGCCTGTGAGTCTGTCGTTAAAAGTGCCCGCTGCAACTGCTCCAGGTAATCCGACGAGCGGCCGCCCAGTTTGCCCTGCCACAACAGTTCGCTGGCCTGGGACTGCTCCAGTGCAGTGATGTCGAACTGAGCCGCCAAGGCCTGGCGCTGGGTGTCGATGACTGCCTCGTCGATGCCCTCAAGCATCGCCGGCAGGTCGCTGATGAAGGCCTCGATGTGCTTGAGCAGCTCATGCGCAACGACGCTCGGCGATTGCACCCCGAAGACGATGCCCACCTGGCCATGCAGCTGCCGCAGCGCACTGAACACCGCATAACCCAGCTGCTGTTCCACGCGAAGGCGCTGGTAGAAGGGCGTCTGGCACAGGTGCGCGAGCAGGCGCCAGGCCGCCTCGTCAGCAATCTGCCGGGTAGCGACCGGACAGAACAGCAGCAGAGCGTGTTCACTGGAGGCTGTATCGATCTTCGTCCACAGGTGCTGGGTATTGATCGAAGCGGGTGCGGTCAATTGGGTGTCCGCCACGCCTGGCACGCGACTCAAGGGCAGGCCCATTGCCGCCTGGGTCTGGCTGGAAAGACCGGTGGCCAGCCCGTCCCAGCGCGCTCCCGCCCAGAGGTGCTGCAGGTCTGCCGATTCCTCGACTGGCTCCAGGCATTGCCCGGGCAACGCCTCGAGCAACTGTCGAATAGGCATCAGCGCCAGGCGCTTGGGCGGTTCCCGTGGAACATCGGTCTCGGCCTTTGTCAGCTCTTTTAGCGCATGCTCGAGGATGATCGGCATGGGGTCCTGCAGGCCGGTCATTTTCAGTAGCCATTGATTGCCGCAGGCACTGAAGGAGCAATCCACACCCGCCTGGCGCGCGTCTTCACGCAAGGTCAGAAGACGCTGTTCCAGGTTTGCCTGAAGCTCAGGCCGAGGGCTGGCTGCCAGCCGCCAGCGCAGATGGATCGCGCCTTCATCCGTATTGTCCGGCAACGCCTGGCTGAACTGCATGGGCGATTGTTCGCGGCGACTGCGCAAGCGATCCTGGGCAAAGGTACGCAGGCCGCGATGCTTGCTGGTCTGCCCACGAATCAGTCCGGCGCTGGGCGCTGCAGTTTCTGTTTGCAGGAACGGGTTGGGAAGTGGCAGTTGCCATGGCCCGCTGAACTTATCCACAGCGCCGATTTGAGCGAGGATTTGCTCAAGCGCGAGCGCTTCGTGGTCGCTTGTCCCGGCCTGTTCGCTGTCCAGTTGCGCCAGGCGCAGGGCGCTGCTGATTCGCTGCTGGCGTTGCAGCAGGGCGCTGAATTCGTCGCGCCATTGCGGCTGATGCTGCTGGGCGGCAAAAAAGCCCAGCCAGTTCTGCAGTTGCTCGCGAAGCACGAGCACCTGGTGCGGTTGAGTGGTCGTGAAGCCCAGGTGCAGCAACGCTTGTCCGGCGAATTGATACAGCGGCCTGGCGGTCAATTGTTCCGCCAGCCCAGCCTTGCGCAACTCTGCGAGGAACCCTGCGGGTTTGACCGCGTTTAACCAGTGACACAGGAACGCCAGCGCTTCGCGGGACGAACCAGGCAGTGCCTCGAACGCGAACAGCAGATCCACACGTCCTTCACCGGCCTGTTGATAACTGTTGCTTGCTGATTGCATCAGGGCGGCAGGCGCTGTTTGCGGGGCTTTTTCACCTTTGGCAACAGGTTGGGCGAACACCTCGGCCAACGCCTTCAAATCCTCGAGACTTTGCGGCCCCGCCAGGCTCAATGTCATTTGCCCGGCTTGATAGAAATGCTGATGGAAGTCCTGCAGCGCGCGCTGAAACTCAGGCCGCTCGACCGCCAGGCTGTCGCGATTGCCCGCATGGAATCCCCGCAACGGGTGAGTGGCCGACAGTCCTTCGAACAGCGCATGTTGTTGTTGCGCCGTCGCGTCCTGGGACCAGGCGACATATTCCGCGTGCAGCACTTCGCGTTCGCGCAACTGTTCGTCCAGGTTCATACGCGGGTGAGCGAGCATGTCCGACAGGCGCTCCAGCCCACCGCTGAAAAGTGCTGGCGGCAGTTCGACGAAAAAGTCGGTGGTACGTTCGTTGGTGCGCGCATTGACCTGGCCGCCATGCCCTTGCACGTAGGCCATCAAGCCCTGGCCTGCGGGAAAACGCTCGGTGCCCAGAAAAAGCAGGTGTTCGAGAAAATGCGCCAGCCCAGGCCACGCCAGAGGCACGTCGTGACTGCCCGCATTCACCCGCAGCACAGCGGCGCAGCGCTTGAGATGCGGCGCGTGGCGCAGCGTCACCCGCAGGCCGTTGGCCAGGGTTTCAGTGTGGGGACGGGAGGGATTCGACGCAGGCATGAGCACTTCCAGTACAGAGAAGCGCTAATGCTAGCGGATAACGGTGGATCAGCGCTTGTTCAGGTCGCCATAAAGCTCGGGACGACGATCGATCAGGTAACGATTGGCCGCCCGGGAATGGAGCATCAACTGGCGATCCAGCTCGCCGACGATCAAGGCTTCATCCAGACCGGCCTGGGCCACGCGGCTACCATCCGGTGCGGCAATGCTGCTCTGGCCGCAGTAGTGAATGTCGCCTTCTGCCCCGCAGTAATTGGCATAGGCCACGTAGCACTGGTTCTCGTAGGCCCGGGAGCGGACCGTGACGTCGGCGATGAAGTCGTAAGGAATCATGTTCGCCGTCGGTACCAGGATCAACTCGGCACCTGCCAGGGCCAGGCGTCGAGCATTTTCCGGGAACTCCAGGTCGTAGCAGATCAGAAAGCCGAGCTTCCAGCCGTTGAGCTCCACCACCGGGAAGTCGTTGCCGCCGGCATTGAACATCGAGTGATCGAGGTCGCCGAACAGGTGCGTCTTGCGGTAGTTGCACAGGCGCTCACCGTGGGCGTCGATCAATTGCACCGAGTTGTAGATCTGCCCGTCCTCGGTGCGCTCGGGATAGCCATACAGGATGGCAATGCCGGCGGTTTTAGCGATGCGCGCGATTTGCTGCGCCGATTCACCGTTGTGCACTTCGGCCAGTACGCTGACGGCATCGATGCCAATGTTGTAGCCGGTCAGGAACATCTCCGGCAATACCAGCAAATCTGCACCCTTGGCCTCCAGTGCCAGTTGATGCAGACGCTGCAGGTTGCCGGCGACATCCAGTGGTAGTGGCGGGCATTGGTATAGAGCTACGCGCATTTGAACTCCTTTTACTCGGGCAGGGCGATCGGACCGATCTCGTTGAACACATCTCCTGGACCCGGGTTCTCGGCGTGAGTTTCACCGCCGAAGTGTTTCATGATGCCCCACACCGCATTGAGCGAGGTCTGCACAGCCCCTTCGACCCACGCCGGCGTCCACGACACGTCATCGCCGGCGATGAAGATTCCGCGCTGCTCAGCGGGCATGTCATCCTGCATGAAGTGGGCATACATGCGCTGGTTGTAGCGGTAGTGACCGGGCAGGGCGCCTTTGAATGCGCCGAGGAAATGCGGGTCGGCTTCCCAGGACACGGTAATCGGGTCGCCAATGATGCGCGCGGCAATGTCGACTTTCGGGTAGATCTTCTTCAGGGAGTCCAGCGCCAGCTTCACGCGCTTCTCCACCGGGTGCGGGAGCATCTTCAGGGCATCGCTCATCCATGAGTACGAGAGGCAAATCACCCCAGGCTTGTCGACGCCATTTTCATACTGGCCGTTGTCGAACAGGTAGGTGCCGCGGGTCAGGCGGTCGGTGAGCGTCATGCTCATCAGGTCGCGACCGGTCTGCGGGTCCTTGTCCTTCCAGAATGGCCGGTCGACCATCACAAAGGTTTTCGAGGATTGCATGTAGCGGGTGCGGTCCAGGGCCATCCACATTTTCTGCGAGAACAGGCTTTCGTCGCACTCGATCTGGGTGGTCAGCAGCCAGCTCTGGCAGGTGGTCAGCACCGCTGCGTACTCGCGGGAGTCGCCATAGTTGTCGGTGACGGTGAAGCGCCCGTTCGGCGCGTGGGCAATCTTCTTCACCCCCGAACGCGGAGCGCCGCTGTGCAGTGAACTGAGGCTGGTGCCCTGGGGCCAGTGCACGCAGCGTTCCGGCACATGGCGCCAGATGCCCAGCGGTACCTGTTCCACGCCGCCGACCACCAGGTGCTGGTGGTCGTCGCAGTTGGTCATGACCACGCGGAAGATTTCCAGCATCGAGTTGGGGAAGTCCGAATCCCAGCCGCCTGTCCCGAAGCCGACCTGGCCAAACACTTCCCGGTGGTGGAACGACAGTTTGGCGAATGCCTTGGAAGTGGCGACGAAGTCGTAGAAGGTCCGGTCATCCCACAGCGGCACCAGGGTGTTCCACAGCTCCTTGAGGCGCGGTACGTCGCGGTCGCGGATGGCTTGCTGGATATCTGAAAACTGCGAGCCGGCTTCCAGCGCATCCGCCCAGGCGTCAGCCACTTCCTGGAACAGTGCAGGAAGGTCCGCGAGTTTCTGCGCGTAATGAGTTTTGCCTTCCAGATCGATCACCGTGCTGCCTGACGCCGGGGTCAGCGGGTTCGGGAACGGTTTGGTCTGCAGGCCGAGCTTGTCGACATAGTGGTAGAACGCCGTGGACGACACGGGAAAACGCATGCCGCCCAGCTCGGCCACGATGCCGTCAGCGCCGTTGAAAGCCTGGGAGCGCAAACGCCCGCCCATTTTCGAGGCTTCATAGACAACGGGCTTGAGGCCCAGCTTCATCAGCTCATAGGCCGCCACCAGGCCGGCGATGCCCGCACCGACGATCGCTACCTCGGCACCGTGATTGTCTTCAGGAATACTGCCCAGGCCGGCCGGATGTTCGATCCAGTCGTCAAAGGCAAACGGGAAGTCCGGGCCAAAGATGGTGACTGGTTTCTTACCGTCTGCAGGATGGCGATTGTTCTTGTTCATGGCTGACCTTGCTGGCGACCCGACGCGGAATGCGCATCTGAGTATAGGAAAAGATGCCGGCCATTCTAGAGCGCGTCGAATACGTTAATAAGACGCAATGTGTCGTCGTTTTGCTGGTTTACCGATCAGAATGACGAATTAAATAGGCATATCGACCATCGGTGCGGCAAAGATTGCCGGCGATGAGGCCAGCAGGATCACCCCTGTCCGAAACTCATACCGGCTGCCCGCGATCAATCTTGCTGCTCAAAATGATTGAAGTCGTGGTTTTCTCCACCCCATCCACACTGCCGATCTGATCCAGCAACTGATCCAGCTGCTCCGGCGAATCCGTCCGCAACCAGGCGACATAATCAAATTCACCACTGACCGCACACAGTTGCTGGACCTGCGCCATCGCACTGAGACGGCGCAGCACTTCCTTGCCCGAACGCGGTTGCACGGTGATCCCCACATACGCCTGAAGCCCGCCGTCAACCAATCGCTGGCCCAGACGCACGCCATAGCCGGTGATGACCTTGGCCTTCTCCAGCCGTGCCAGCCTTGAAGTCACTGTAGTGCGGGCAATGCCCAGTTGCCTGGCGAGCATGGCCACGCTTTCGCGGGCGTTGATCTGCAGCGCGGCGATCAATTGGCGGTCGATTTCGTCAAGGACAGGCGGGCGAATGTCGGGCAAGGGGCGTCTCCAGCGGCATGGATCATTGGGGCTGCATGTTACAGGCCCGCCACACATCGCGGATGTTTGATCCAGGCTCAACACTGTTCCGATGAAGACGGTGCAGCACACCGGCCCGCTGGTCATTCGCATGCAACTGCCGATCCCGCTCGGCGTGCCCACTCTGGGCGCCTCCCTGGCTACCCAATCCGGCCTGCTGGATGGACAGCTGCCGCCGCTCGTAGTCGAATGCACTGTCCAGGGATGCGAGGCGATGAAAATGACCAGCAAGTTGCCCCCGGTCATCCGGGAACGCGCACTGCAGATTGCGCATCACGAAATGGGGCACTACGTGGTGGCCCAAGCGTTGGGGTTTGCAACAGGTGGAGTGACCTTGTCCGTGACCATGGACTTGCGCCACCAAGGCGGTGCTTCGATCACCCTGGCGCGCCCGATTGCCTCCATGGAGGCGATGAAGACGCATCTGGAGGCCAGGGTGATGGTGCTTCTGGCTGGGGCCATGGGACAGACCCTGTCTTCAACTCATTCGATTGCCAGGCGGGTCGACAAGGCGCAAGCCGTAGGCATTCTCAAGGGTGCGCAGGGCGCTGAGCAGGACTACGCAAAAGTCAAAGAGCTTCAGCATCTGCTGCGCAATATAGCCTGCCCTGACACCCATCCAGCGTCATCCGACCAGGTAGCGGCGCAGCTCAAGGTGATAACAGACGACTTGTGGGTCCGGACTCAGAAGATCGTCGAAGAACGGGCCGAAACGATTTCCGGGTTAGCAAGCGTGCTGGTGGATGGCATGGCTATCGTGGAGCAGTGGGGCCGGTCGGCGGATACGTATGAGGTGGTGTTGCCTGCGGCGACGCTGGAGCGTTTGGGGTTGGTGCGGGGCATTCCATTGGTTCGGGTGGCACCACCACACTGACGTGTGCGGTGAGGTTCTGACTGGAATCAAGCCAGGAAGAGAAAAACGCAAAAGCCGCGCAAAGCGCGGCTTTTATGTTTGGTGGGCCCACACGGACTTGAACCGTGGACCAAAGGATTATGAGTCCTCTGCTCTAACCAACTGAGCTATAGGCCCTCAGTAGGTCGCGGATTATAACGATGGTTTCTCGGCTGTGCTATCCGAAAAGCTCGAAACTGTTGTACGAAGAAATGTCGCGGCGAATTCGTCGGGTGGCAGGGGCAGGCTGACGATGTAACCCTGGATCTGGTCGCAGCCTTCGGCAGCGAGGAATTGTTGCTGGGCCTGGGTCTCGACGCCTTCGGCGATCACGGTGAATTGCATGCTGCGGCCCAGGGCGATGATTGCGCGAACGATGGCCACGTCGTGCGGGTCGTCCGGCAGGCCGCGGACGAAAGACTGGTCGATTTTGAGGATGTCCAGCGGGAGCCGCTTTAGGTAGCTCAGGGATGAATAGCCTGTACCGAAGTCATCGATTGCCAGTTGCACGCCCAGGTTTTTGAGCTGGTGCAGCACTGCCAGCGCTTCTTCCGCCTGGCTCATGATGAAGTTTTCGGTAATTTCCAGTTGCAGTAGATCCGGTCTGAGACGGTTGTCCTTGAGCAGTTGTTCGATGCGCCCGAGCAGGTTGGGTTGGCGCAGCTGGGCGCCTGCCAGGTTTACCGACAGCGGGCCCATGCTTTGATAGAGCTGATTCCACTCGAGCATCTGGCGGCAGGCGGTTTCCAGTACCCAGTCGCCGATTTGCAGGATCATGCCGTTTTCTTCGGCCAGGGCAATGAAGTTCTCTGGTGGCACATCACCGAAAGTCGGGTGGCGCCAGCGGATCAGTGCTTCGGCGCCGACCAGGCGATGGTCGTCGAGGCTGATCTTCGGCTGGTAGTGCAGGTGTAGTTCATTGCGCTCGATGGCGCGGCGCAACTCGTGTTCCAGCGCTACCCGCTCACTGGCCTGGGCGGTCAGGTCGCGGGTGTAGCTTTCGACGCGGTTGCGCCCCTTGGCCTTGGAGCGGTACATCGCGGCGTCGGCATTCTTGACCAGCGTGGCTACGTCACCGCCGTCACGGGGATAGAGGCTGGTGCCAATGCTGGCGCTGATGAAGAACTCATGTTCACCGGCCTGGAACGGCGCCGAGAAGCAATTGAGCAACTTGTTGGCGATGTAGTCGGCATCGCTGGGTTGTTGAAGGCCTGGAAGCAAAATGATGAATTCATCGCCGCCGAGTCGTGCCACGGTGTCGATGTCCCGCAGCTGCTCTTTGAGGCGCACGGCAATGCCCTTGAGCAGCAGGTCGTCGACCGGATGGCCGAGGCTGTCGTTGATGTGTTTAAAGCGGTCCAGGTCGAGAAACAGTACTGCGCCCTGGCCGCCGTTTTCCTGCTGGTTGTTCAGCGCAGTCAGCAGCCGGTTTTCGAACAATGTGCGGTTTGGCAGGCCGGTCAGTGGGTCGTGGTGCGCCTGGTAGTCGAGCTTGGCCTGGGCGTGCTTGAGGCTGGAAATGTCGGCGAACACGGCAACAAAGTGGGTAATGAATCGGTCGCGGTTGCGCACTGCGCTGATGGTCAGCCAGCTGGGGTACAGCTCTCCGTTTTTACGGCGGTTGGAAATCTCCCCTTGCCAATGGCCTTCGGCGGTCAGTTGATGCCACATGGCGGCATAAAACGCGCTGTCATGCAGGCCTGATGCGAGCAGGCGAGGGGTGTGACCCAGTGCTTCGCTTTCGCTGTAACCGGTGATTTCGGTGAACGCGCGATTAACCGCGCTGATGTGCTGCTGGGTGTCGGTGATCAACACGCCCTCGGCGGTGCTCTCGAACACGGTAGCGGCCTGTTGCAGCTTCTCCTGCATCAGGTGGCGTTCGGTAATGTCCCGGGCGATGGTCAACATGCAATCTTCATTGCCGATCGGCAGCGGCCGGCTGGACACTTCGCAAAGGCGAATCTGCCCGTCGCTGCGGCGGATGTGGCAACTGAAGTCGCGAACAAAACCATCGCGATTGAGCAGGTCGAGCATCTGCTTGCGCTCGTTGAGGTTGACCCAGATGCCCAGTTCCAGGGAGGAGCGGTCGACCGACATCGCGCTGTTGAAGCCGGTGATGCGGCTGAAGCCATCGTTGACCTCCATCAACAGGCCATCGCTTTGGCGCGACAGCAACAAGCCGTCCGGGGAAGCGTGGAACGCCTTGGCGAATTTCTCCTCGGAGATTTGCAGCTGCTGTTGGGTCTCCTTGAGCTGGCTGATGTCACGAACGACAACGACCAGCGCCGGGGTGGCATCCAGGTCGAAGGGTTCGGCGGAGATCAGGCCGGTGAACACTTGGCCGTTGTTGCGGCGAAAGGGCATCTCGAGGTTGCGGATGCTGCCTGCCTGCAAGCGCTGCAGCAGGCCCGGGCCGACGCCGGGGATGCCCCAGATGTTCAGGTCAGTGGCGGTTTGGCCGATGACTGCCTCGGCGCTGAGGCCGATCTGCTCCTCAAACGCTTCGTTGACCTCCAGCAGGCAGCCATCGGACAACCGCGCAATCACCAGAATGTCAGGGCACTGCTGGAAGACCGAGGCGAACTTCTGCTCGGACAGGCGTAGCGCTTCTTCGGTGCGTTTGGCGTCGCTGATGTCGATCATCAGGCCGCGCAGCACCGGCTCGTGCCCATGCTCGATCAGGCTGACGATGTCGCGTACCCACAGGCACCGACCGTCGGCGGTGATCACGCGGTAATCGACCGTGTGATCACGCCCGGCCAGGACTTCGTGGTCGCAGAAGGTTTGGGCTCGGGTCAGGTCTGCAGGGTGAATGATGTTGCGCCAGAACCCCGGGATCAGCCAATGGGAGAGCGGGTAGCCGAGCAGTTCTTCGGCATGCGGCGACACGTAGCTGTAGGTGAAGTCGCTGATACGCGCTTCCCAGGCAATGGCCGAAAGGCTCTCGACCAGGCCGCGGTAGTGATACTCGCTGCTGCGCAATTCCTGTTCGAGATCGACCCGGCGGGAAATTTCCGAGCTCAGTCGGCGATTGATCCTGATGACGACCGCCAGCACGGTGATCAGCAGCAATAATCCCGGCAGGCCGTAAACCAGCAGGTCGGACCAGAATGTACGGTGATCCAGCACGTTGCCGACCCAATGCTCCTGAATGGCGCTGATTTCAGCCGGGCTCATGTCCGCCAGGACCTTGTCCAGGATGCCAACCAGTATTTTGTTGTCCTTGGGCACGGCCATGGCCAGTTGATAGCGGTAGGGCGTCTCGCCGCTCACATACAGGCCGTCGAGCTTCAACTGGCGCAGGCTCCAGACGCTGGAGGCGAGATCGCCGACCACGGCGTCTACTTCATCCGTCGCCAGCGCCTGCAGTGCCGAGCTGACGTTGGGCATGGCCACCAGGTTCAGGTCGGGATGATGGGTGCGCAGCAGTTCATGGGGGGCGTAGTTGTCCACCACGGCTATTTTCAGCCCGTATAAGTCCGCGATTTTGCGCGGCTGGGCGCCCCCCACGTGGGCGAGGATGACGATCGGAAAGTCCAGGTAAGGGCGCGTGAAGGATAAATAAGATTGGCGTTCCGGGGTCGACATGATGCCCGGCAGCAGATCCAGCTTGCCTTGTTTGACCTGCTCCAGGACCACCGTCCAGCTGACGGGCTCGACCGGTTTGAGGTCGACCGACAGGCGTTGCCGAATCACGTCGATATAGTCTGCGGCAAGACCCTGGTAGCGGCCCTGATCGTCCCGAAACTCGAAAGGTGGCCAGGACGCATCGACACCCAGGCGCAGGTGCGGATGGGCGTCCAGCCAGCTACGTTCTTCGTCGGTTAGAGTCAGAGCGCCAGCCGTTGTGGTCCAGGTGATCAGCGACAGTAAAAAAAGCACGGTCGGCAGTCTGGGCATAACGCTCTCGTTATGGCTCGGGGGAATGTTTCGAGTGTAGACGGGCAATTCGGCGGGAGGGAAGTGCGGGGGATTTAATCTACATAAAGCAAAACCCCCGGCCTGGGCCGGGGGTTTTGTGATCACTCGTCGAGGAAGGAGCGCAGATGCTCGCTTCTCGTCGGGTGGCGCAGCTTGCGCAGCGCCTTGGCTTCGATCTGACGAATCCGTTCACGGGTTACGTCGAACTGCTTACCAACCTCCTCGAGGGTGTGGTCGGTATTCATGTCGATACCGAAGCGCATGCGCAGTACCTTGGCTTCACGGGCAGTGAGGCCGGATAGTACTTCGCGAGTCGCTTCTTTAAGGCTCTCAACGGTAGCTACATCGATTGGCGACTGCATGGTCGAGTCTTCGATGAAGTCACCCAGGTGGGAGTCTTCGTCATCACCGATCGGGGTTTCCATGGAGATCGGCTCTTTAGCGATCTTCAATACCTTGCGGATCTTGTCCTCAGGCATTTCCATGCGTTCGCCCAGCTCTTCCGGAGTCGGTTCGCGACCCATTTCCTGCAACATCTGCCGGGAAATACGGTTGAGCTTGTTGATCGTCTCGATCATGTGCACCGGAATACGGATGGTGCGGGCCTGGTCGGCGATCGAGCGAGTGATCGCCTGACGGATCCACCAGGTGGCATAAGTCGAGAATTTGTAGCCGCGACGGTATTCGAACTTGTCCACCGCTTTCATCAAGCCGATGTTGCCTTCCTGGATCAGATCAAGGAATTGCAGGCCACGGTTGGTGTACTTCTTGGCGATGGAGATCACCAGACGCAAGTTCGCTTCAACCATCTCTTTCTTCGCGCGGCGGGCCTTGGCCTCACCGATCGACATGCGACGGTTGATGTCCTTGATTTCGGCAATCGTCAAACCGGTTTCGGTTTGCAGCGCGATCAGCTTCTGCTGGCAACGAATGATGTCCGGCTGCAGGCGACCAATGGCTTCAGCGTATTTGCTTTTGCCTTTGGCCAGTGCATCGGTCCAGCTTTCGTCAACTTCATTGCCTGGGAACTGACGCAGGAAGTCGGCACGCGGCATGCGGGCATCACGAACGCACAGTTGCATGATCGCTCGCTCTTGCTGACGCAGACGATCCAGGGCACTGCGAACACGCTCGACCAGGCCTTCGAATTGCTTCGGCACCAGTTTGATCGGCATGAACAGCTCAGCCAGAAGCACCAGCTCGGCAATCGCCAGCTTGTTGCCACGACCGTGCTTTTTCAGGGCCTTGCGGGTGACTTCCATCTGGTCGGAGACAGCGCCAAAACGCTGTGCTGCGATGACCGGATCCGGACCGCTTTCGGCTTCTTCTTCGTCGTCAGTCGCTTCGGCGTCGTCGTCATCGGTGTCGTCATCCGCTTTCACGGCTTTCGGATCGACTGGCGGCGGCACTTCTGCAGCAGGCGGCGCAATACCGTCGTCCGGGTCGATATAACCGCTCAGGACGTCGGACAGGCGGCCACCTTCGGTGGTGACGCGAGTGTACTCGGAGAGAATATGGTCAACCGTGCCAGGGAAGTGCGCGATTGCGCCCATCACTTCGCGGATGCCCTCTTCAATACGCTTGGCGATTTCAATTTCGCCTTCACGAGTGAGGAGCTCTACCGTACCCATTTCACGCATGTACATGCGCACTGGGTCGGTGGTGCGACCAATGTCGGTCTCGACCGCTGCCAACGCTGCTGCTGCCTCTTCGGCCGCAGCTTCGTCGGTATCGGCGTCGGCCAGCATAAGGGAATCCTTATCTGGCGCAACCTCGAATACGTTGATCCCCATGTCGTTGATCATGCGGATGATGTCTTCCACCTGTTCCGGATCTGAAATATCCTCCGGCAGGTGGTCGTTGACCTCCGCGTAAGTCAGGTAGCCCTGCTCACGACCAAGTGTGATCAACTCTTTGATACGAGACTGCTGTTGCGCTTTTCCGGACATAACACCCTATCCACTGAAGGTCTTGGCGGGCAAAAAACAAGCCGAGGATTATACCTGAGCTATGACCTCACGCGCCAGTTGAGGTCGGGTTTGATACAGCCACATTACGTTTTAATAGGTCGCGCATCTGATTTGCGATCTGATTTGCTTCCTCGGCAGTCAATCCTGGCTGCCTTGCTTTCCTGATCAGAACTTCCAGGCTGTCTGTGTGTTGACCTGCTGATAACCTAGTAATGGTGTCTAAAAACTGTTGTTCAAGGTTGTCGCCGTCAATCAGCCACTCCTTTTCCGCCAAAGCCTTGAGCAGGCGACCCTGTTCGGTGCCGTGCCAGCGGGCCATCAACTGGATAGAGTTTAGCTTAGGATTTTTCTGCACCGCCTCGATAAGGGCGACCAGCAGTTGTGCGTAGGTATTGCTTTCATTGGCGAAATGGTCGGCGGTTTCCACCTTGCCGGCCAGTTGCGGATGATGAATCAGCGTGCGCAGTGCAATCAGTGTAGGGGCTTCGACAGCGATCGGCGTGCGTGGTGCGCTCTGCTGATCGCGATCACCGCCACGCTTGCCGTTCTTGTCCCAGGGCTTCTTGTCCCACTTCTTGCCGCCGGCGCCAGGCTTCTTCGGCGTCCACTCCTGCTGCGGCGTGTACATGTCGGGTGATTGCGGCTGATGATAGTCGCTGTAGTCGGGCATGGCGTCATAGTCGATGCCTGGATCGTAGGCCGGCGGCGCATCTTGCGGAGCGCTTTGCACCAACTGGCTGACGGCTTCGCCACTCAGGCCGGTGATTTCACTCAGGCGCTGGCGCATCAGGATACGCAGGTTGGCGCCGGGCACCTTGTCGATCAGCGGTGCGGCCAGCGTGGCCATATGGGCCTTGCCTTCGAGCGAGCGCGGGTCCGATTCTTCAGTCAACTGCTGGAAAAAATAGTCGGCCAGCGGTTGTGCGTGCTGGTTGATCCTTGCGCGGAAGGCATCGGTGCCCTCCGAGCGGACCAGGGTATCCGGGTCCTCGCCTTCGGGCAGGAACAGGAACCGCGCACGCCGCCCGTCCTGCAGGCACGGCAGCGTCGCTTCGAGCGCGCGCCAGGCGGCATTGCGGCCGGCCTGATCGCCGTCAAAGCAGAACAGCACGTTGGGCACGACACGAAACAGTCGCTTCAAGTGTTCTTCGCTGGTGGCTGTGCCCAGCGTTGCCACGGCGTTGCGCAGGCCTTGCTGCGCCAGGGCGATGACATCCATGTAGCCCTCAACCACGATGATTTCATCGAGATTGCGGTTGTTCTTGCGTGCTTCGTAGAGGCCGTAGAGTTCCTGGCCTTTATGAAACACCGGGGTTTCCGGCGAGTTCAGGTATTTGGGCTTGTCGTCGCCCAGCACCCTGCCGCCAAAGGCAATAATGCGGCCGCGGCTGTCGCGGATCGGGAACATCACGCGATCGCGGAAGCGGTCATAGCGTTTGCCGGTTTCGGCGTTCTCGATCAGCAGGCCGGCATCGACCATGGCTTTCTGCTGCAAGGTGTCGCTGCTCAAGTGCTTGAACAGGTTGTCCCAGCCAGGCGGAGCGAAACCAAGGCCAAAGTCCCGGGCTATTTCGCCGGTCAGGCCGCGCCCCTTCAGGTAATCCACGGCAGCCTTGCGCGACGGATGGCTCTTGAGCGCCTGGCGATAAAATTCGGCGGCGGCAGTCAGCAGGGAATATAACGGGGAGTCGGTGGGCTGTCGTGGTTTGTGCGGCCGGCCACTTTCTTCCCTGGGGATTTCCATGCCTGCGGCTTTGGCAAGCTCTTCGACGGCCTGGACGAAATCCAGGTTGTCGTGGTCCATCATGAAGCCGAGGGCGTTACCGCCAGCACCGCAGCCGAAGCAATAGTAGAACTGCTTGTCGGGGCTGACACTGAAAGACGGGGTTTTTTCTTTGTGGAGCGGGCAGCAGGCAGTGTAGTTCTTGCCGGCTTTTTTCATTTGCAGGCGCGAGCTCACCACATCGACGATGTCGGTGCGGTTCAGAAGGTCGTCAATGAAGCTCTGGGGAATTAGCCCGGCCATGGCGTTCTCGTCATCTGCGCTGAATGGATCCAAAACCTGCGGCGAGCGAGCGCGGTCCGTTGCTTGAGGCGCGTGTTAAGGCGGCTCGAACCTGTCGTTTGCGTAATCGCCGTAGGGAAGTGTATCTGTCGAAAATCAACTGACGTTAGTACCCATCAGTATTCGACCATTTGAAAATATTGCGCTGAAATCCGCTACCGCCAGTCGGTGGCCTCGGATAGCTCATAAGCGGGCACGCAAGAGGGTGCCTTGGGCTGATCGTCGTGAGAGGAATCAGTGGGTGTGCTCGTCAGTAGCCTTGGAAGGCTCGTCAGAAAAGACGTGCACCGCTGGCAAAAGAGCCAGGTCTGACGCTGTGAAGCGGATTTTGTCTAGGTCGCGTCTGCGGCTTTGACGGTGAAGCATCAAGCGTTTTCCGCAAATGCCATAAGCCCGGCTGAGGGCCGGGCTTGGCAGAAGCTTGCTACGAACGTCTGTGTATTAGTACAGACGAACGGCGCGGCGCTGTTCGCGCTGTACTTTCTTGGCGTGACGCTTAACAGCGGCTGCTGCTTTACGTTTACGCTCAGAAGTAGGCTTCTCGTAGAATTCGCGGCTACGAACTTCAGCCAGTACACCGGCTTTTTCGCAGGAGCGCTTGAAACGACGCAGAGCTACGTCGAAGGGTTCGTTCTCTTTTACTTTGACGGCTGGCATCCAGAGCTACCTTCATTCATTACCGGGGTCAACATCCTCGTGGCAAAAGAGCACTTGAAGACGTCGGTTTTTAAGGGTTGCGGATGTTAACCCCTCATCGCTCGGAATGCAAAGCCTCTGATCGAAAACCGCTGGTCGGGGCATCGCGTGGCGACTATTATGCGCGCCTTCGAATTCAGCCTAAACAAGGCGCAAACCCATGCTAGTACTGGGATTAGAGACTTCTTGCGACGAAACTGGTGTCGCATTATACGACAGTGAGCGCGGTCTGCTCGCCGACGCGCTGTTCAGCCAGATAGACCTGCATCGCGCCTATGGCGGGGTGGTCCCGGAGCTGGCCTCGCGTGACCATGTCAAGCGCATGCTGCCCTTGATTCGTCAGGTGTTGGCCGAGGCTGACTGCGTGCCTACCGAGATCGACGCGATCGCCTACACCGCAGGTCCCGGGCTTGTCGGTGCATTGCTGGTGGGGGCGTCTTGTGCCCAGGCGCTGGCCTTTGCCTGGGGCATTCCGGCCCTCGGCGTGCATCACATGGAAGGCCACTTGCTGGCGCCCATGCTGGAGTCGCAACCGCCGCAATTCCCGTTCGTCGCTTTGTTGGTGTCAGGCGGTCATACGCAGTTGGTTCAGGTCGACGGGATCGGCCAATACACCCTCTTGGGCGAGACGCTCGACGATGCTGCCGGTGAAGCTTTCGACAAGACCGCGAAGATGATGGGGCTCAACTATCCGGGTGGTCCTGAAATTTCGCGCCTGGCTGAGCAGGGCGTCGCCGGACGTTTCACCTTTCCGCGGCCAATGTGCGACCGCCCGGGCCTGGCCTTCAGCTTCAGCGGCTTGAAAACCTTCGCGCTGAACACCTGGCAGCAGTGCGTGAGCGCCGGGGACGACGGTGATCAAGCCCGTTGCGACATCTCGCTGGCGTTCCAGCAGGCCGTGGTGGAGACTTTGACCATCAAGTGCAAGCGCGCCCTGAAACAGGCCGGCATGAAGCGCCTGGTGATCGCTGGGGGCGTCAGCGCCAACAAGGCACTGCGCACCTCGCTGGAAAAAATGCTCGGCGAAATGCAAGGCGATGTGTTTTATGCGCGTCCGGAATTCTGCACTGACAACGGTGCGATGATCGCGTTTGCCGGTTGTCAGCGTTTGCAGGCTGGCCAGCATGAAAGCCTGGCGATCAGTGTGCAGGCCCGCTGGCCGATGGAACAGTTGTCGGCGCTTTGAGCCGCCTGCGATGCACGGCGCTCACAGCGCTGAATTAGAAATGCCGTTCGCGCCCGGCAAACAGGTCGCGTAGATTGCCACGGTGACGCCAGACAATCAGGCCGGTAAGCGCGCTCATCGGTAGCAGGGCAGCGGGCTCTTGCCACGCCAGCAGTGGCAGGGTCAGAGGGGTGGCAATCAACGCGGCGAGCGAGCTGGTGCGGGTCAGGTAGAACGTCAGCAGCCAGGCGCAAACGGCCAGTAATGCCGCTGGGGGGTAAAGCCCCAGCAGCATCCCGGCAGCGGTGGCGACACCCTTGCCGCCGCGAAATCGGAAGTATAACGGGAACAGATGGCCGATCACGGCGCAGACGCCGATCCAGGCTTGCTCCTGCAGTGAAAGGCCGGCAACACCCGCGATCAATACGGGCACCAGGCCTTTGCAGAGGTCTCCGATCAAGGTCAGGACCGCCAGTTTCTTGCCGGCCAGACGCAACATGTTGGTGGCGCCGGCATTGCCCGAGCCACTCATTCGCGGATCGGGATTACCGGTCAGGCGGCTGAGCAAGATGGCAAAGGACAGCGAGCCGAGCAGGTAGGCGAGAGTCGCCAGTAACCAAAACATGCTAACTATTCCGGGCGAGGACGCCCTGATTCTAACGGCGCATTGCGCCCTTGTCGTGCAGCGGAGAAAAGTGCTTGGACAGAGTGTTTATCGAGGGCCTGGAAGTCGACACCGTCATTGGTGCCTACGACTGGGAGCGAGGCATCCGGCAGTGCTTGCGTCTGGATCTGAGTTTTGCCTGGGATAACCGCCCGGCTGCGGCGGGAGACGACCTGACCCTGGCACTCGATTACGCCAGCGTTTCAGCGCGCATCCAGGCTTTTGCCGAGCAGGCGCAGTACCAACTGGTCGAGACTTTTGCCGAGCGTCTGGTGGAAGTCCTGATGAGCGAATTCGAGATCACCTGGGTTCGGCTCAAACTGACCAAGCCAGGGGCTGTCCCCGCGGCGACTGGGGGTGTGGGTGTGGAGATCGAGCGCGGATGTCGCTGACCCAGGTTTATCTCGGGCTCGGTAGCAATATCGAGCGCGAAGCCCATCTGCAGGCGGGCCTGGAAGCCCTTGCGGGTTTTCTGGTGGATATACGCTGCTCGGCGGTGTTCGAAAGCCAGCCGGTGGGCATCAAGAGTGGGCCGTTTTTCAATTTCGTGGTATCGGCCTGGACTGATCTGCCGTTAATCGAGCTGGACCGTCGGCTCAAGTTTATCGAGGCGGATAACGGTCGTTATGCGCCAGATCGCCGAGGTTTGCCTCTGGATATCGACGTGTTGCTGTTCGGTGACCTGGTGGGCAACTTCGATGGCCTGGTACTGCCGAGGGCAGAAATTCTTAAAAATGCCTTTGTGTTGTGGCCGTTGTCGCTGATTGCCCCGGACCGTGTGCATCCGGGTGTAGGAAAAAGCTTTGCGACCTTGTGGAGTGAAGCTCAGATTGATCAGGTGTTGGCCCCGGTGGCGTTTGAGTGGCGCGGTGAGCAACTGACGCCTGCTGAGCTGCTGTAATAGCAAAAGATCGCAGCCTTCGGCAGCTCCTACAGAATTTGCGTCAATCCATGTAGGAGCTGCCGAAGGCTGCGATCTTTTGATCTGCTCTACGCGTGCTCCTTATAGGCTTTGATTGCTTTGAGCCTTTCGCGCTTGATCGCTTCTCCCAGTTCAGGCCCTTTGAATCCCCGCTCCAGCAGCGGCTGAACCGCCACACCGCGGGCTGCCGCTGCCGCCCCGCGCAGGTAGTCCGCCTGCGGATAACTTCGCTGCTCCAGCCCCTTGCGCCCGCGCGCATCCATCTCGCACGCCGCAATAAACTCTTCAAAACGCTGTGGCCGGCGGTACACATCGAAACTCTGCAACAGTTCCAGCAAGGTCGAGGGCTTCAGCTCCAGGGCGCGGTGGCCATGGGTGTGGTATTGCCCCACCAGCAACGCCAGTTCCTGACAGTCCTTCGGTACCTTGAAGCGTTCGTTGACCGCCTTGATCAGCTTCAGCCCGGTGTGCTCGTGGGCGATATGGCGTGGCCATTCCTCCGTGGGGGTCAGCCCCTTGCCCAGATCGTGCAGCAGGCAGGCCCAGCGCACGGTCAGGGGGAGCTTGTGCAGGGCAGACTGCTGCAACACGCTCAGGGTATGCACCCCGGTGTCGATTTCCGGGTGATGGGCTTCCGGTTGCGGTACCCCGAACAGGGCGTCGACTTCAGGCATCAACACCTTGAGCGCGCCACATTCGCGCAACACCTCGATAAATATTTGCGGCTGGTCTTCCATCAGTGCGCGGGAGATTTCCTTCCAGCTGCGCTCAGCCGTCAACGCCTGCAATTCACCGGAATCGGCGAGCTGGCGCATCAATTCCAGCGTTTGCGGAGCCACCGTAAATCCGAGCCCGGCGTAGCGAGCTGCAAAGCGGGCAACGCGCAGTACTCTGAGCGGATCTTCGGCGAACGCAGGTGAAACATGGCGCAGAAGGCGATCCTTCAGGTCCTGCTGGCCGTGGTAGGGATCGGTCAGATTCTGCTGATCGTCCTCGGCCATGGCGTTGATCGTCAGGTCGCGGCGGATCAGGTCTTCTTCAAGGGTGACTTCAGGGCTGGCATGGAAGGTGAAGCCACCGTAGCCGCGCCCGCTTTTGCGCTCGGTGCGGGCGAGGGCATATTCTTCACCGCTTTTGGGATGCAGGAACACCGGAAAGTCTGCGCCCACGGGCCGGAAACCCTTGGCGAGCATCTCTTCGGTGGTGGCGCCTACCACTACCCAATCGATATCGGTGACCGGAATACCCAGCAGGCGATCGCGCACTGCACCGCCGACTTTATAAATCTGCATAAAAAACCTCCGTTAGCTCGACAGAATAACCTTTGCGTCGAACCACCGGAGGCACAAACGGATTCAAAGATGAATGACAGCCAGGTCCAGCCGGCCGTAATCATTTTCAGCGTGTTCGCCTTTGGGAGGCACATGTTGGGTCTTCATCACCTTCTCCCCTTGCAGGGTTTCCAGATGAATATCGAAGCCCCACAGCCTGTGAAGATGTTTGAGAACCTCGTCGGTCGACTCGCCCAGCGGTTTGCGATCGTGCTGCTGATGGCGCAGGGTCAGGGAGCGGTCGCCGCGCCGATCGATGCTGTAGATCTGCACGTTGGGTTCACGATTGCCGAGGTTGTACTGCGCCGCCAGGGTCTCCCTGATGGTGCGGTAACCGCCTTCGTCGTGAATGGCCGGAACCAGCAGATCGTCCTTTTGATCATCGTCGAGAATGCTGAACAGCTTCAGGTCACGTATCACTTTGGGTGACAGGTACTGCAGGATGAAACTCTCGTCCTTGAAGCTGCTCATGGCGAATTTGATGCTCGAAAGCCAGTCCGTACCAGCAATGTCTGGAAACCAGCGGTAATCCTCCTCGGTAGGGCTTTCGCACATGCGGCGGATGTCGCGGTACATCGCAAAGCCCAGGGCATAAGGGTTGATGCCACTGTAGTACGGGCTGTCGAAGCCCGGTTGCATGACCACGCTGGTGTGAGAAGTCAGGAACTCCATCATGAAACCATCGGTGACGAGGCCTTCGTCGTAAAGGTCGTTCATCAGCGTGTAATGCCAGAACGTGGCCCAGCCTTCGTTCATGACCTGGGTCTGGCGTTGCGGGTAAAAATACTGGGCGATCTTGCGCACGATGCGCACGATCTCACGCTGCCAGGGCTCCAGCAACGGTGCATGTTTTTCGATGAAGTACAGGATATTTTCCTGAGGTTCAGCGGGGAAGCGCGCATTGTCCTTCTCGCTGTACTTGTCCGCGCCTTTGGGAATGGTGCGCCACAGGTCGTTGATCTGCTTCTGCAGATGTTCTTCGCGATCCTTCTGACGGCGGCGTTCTTCCTCGGCTGAAATAGGGTAGGGGCGCTTGTAGCGGTCGACCCCGTAGTTCATCAGCGCATGGCAGGAATCCAGCAGGTCCTCTACCGCGTCGATGCCATGCCGCTCTTCGCACTGCATGATGTACTGCTTGGCAAACACCAGGTAATCGATGATCGAACTGGCGTCGGTCCACGTGCGGAACAGGTAGTTACCCTTGAAGAAGCTGTTGTGGCCATAGCAGGCATGCGCTACCACGAGTGCCTGCATGCAGATGGTGTTCTCTTCCATCAGGTACGCAATGCACGGGTCGGAGTTGATCACGATCTCGTAGGCCAGCCCCATCTGGCCGCGGCTGTAGGATTTTTCGGTGCTGAGG
Organism: Pseudomonas sp. HY13-MNA-CIBAN-0226; assembly: GCF_040310305.1. Classification (NCBI taxonomy): domain Bacteria; kingdom Pseudomonadati; phylum Pseudomonadota; class Gammaproteobacteria; order Pseudomonadales; family Pseudomonadaceae; genus Pseudomonas; species Pseudomonas sp. HY13-MNA-CIBAN-0226. The sequence goes on along the minus strand of NZ_JBEOPS010000001.1, from coordinate 46,264 downwards.
AAGTGCTTGCCGTAGGACCAATGGTGATAGCCCAGCGGCATGCCCACTGATGCATACGCATCCATCATCTGTTCGGCGGTGATCACTTCTATCTGGTTGGGATAGGTATCGAGTGCGTAGCGAGCGGCGATACGACTGATTTCGCGGTCATAGGCCTGGATCAGCTCGAACGTCCACTCGGAGCCGGTGGAAATGGGTTGGCGCTTCTGCTCTTTGGCGGTCATGTCACTAACCTGCGCTGGAAGAGTTCACGGAAGACCGGATAGATATCCCCGGCCGAGACCAGTTGTTGCTGGGCAAAAGTGTCAGAGAAGGCTTCGGCAATGCGTTCGTATTCGAACCACAGGGCCTGGTGCTCCCGAGGGGTAATCTCGACATAAGTGTAGTACTGCACGAACGGCATGATCTGATTGATCAGGATGTCGCGGCAAATCGGTGAATCGTCGTTCCAGTTGTCCCCGTCGGAGGCCTGTGCCGCATAGATGTTCCACTCATTGCTTGGATACCGCTCCTGCATGATCTCCTGCATGAGCTTCAGGGCGCTGGAAACGATGGTGCCGCCGGTTTCGCGAGAATAGAAAAACTCTTCCTCGTCCACTTCTCGTGCGCTGGTGTGGTGGCGAATGAACACCACGTCGATCTTGTCGTAGTTACGTTTCAGGAACAGGTACAGCAAGATGAAAAAGCGCTTGGCGATGTCCTTGGTCGCCTGGGTCATGGAGCCTGAGACATCCATCAGGCAGAACATGACCGCCTTCGAACTGGGGTTGGGTTGCTTGATCAGCAAGTTGTACTTGAGGTCGAAAGTGTCCAGGAAAGGCACGCGATGGATGCGCGCACTGAGTTTTTCGATTTCTGCCTCTATTTCCTGGATATCGCCGAAGTTGTCCGGTTCATCCCGCTTCAGTCTCAGCAACTCCTCCTTGGCCTCACGCAATTTGGCCCGGCTGCTGCCAGACAGGGCAATACGCCGTGCATGGGCCGAGCGCAGGGTGCGGATGATGTTGATCCGCGACGGATTGCCTTCGTTGCTGATGCCCGCGCGGACGGTCTTGAAGGTGTCGGTACCGGTCAGGTTGCGCTTTACCAGGTTGGGCAGTTCAAGGTCCTCGAACATGAATTCGAGGAATTCTTCCTGGGTGATCTGGAAGACGAATTCGTCCATGCCCTCACCGGAGTTGCCGGCCTTGCCGGGCCCTCTGCCGCCGCCACCGCCCGGTGGACGGGCAATGTGCTCGCCGCTGGTGAACTCCTTGTTGCCCGGGTGCACGACGGTCTGCTTGCCACCACGGCCGTGGTGAAGCACTGGCTCATCGATATCGCGACCAGGGATGCTGATCTGCTCGCCGTGTTCCATATCGGTAATGGAGCGCCGGCTCACCGCCTCTTCGACGGCTTTCTTGATGTGGTCACGGTAGCGCCGTAAAAACCGCTGGCGGTTTACCGTGCTCTTGTTCTTGCCATTGAGACGTCGGTCGATCACATAGCTCATAGGCCCTCCGGGGAGCTTCGAGTCATAAGCTTCAAGCTGCAAGACAGAAGCTTCAGAAACAAGCGGCGCGCGACATATGGCCACAAATACGCAAACACCGCGTATCTGTGGAGGGTTCGTTGTTTGCCGCCTGCAGCTCCCTTACTGGGACTTTCTCACCCGCAGATACCACTCGGATAGCAGCCGTACCTGTTTGTCGGTATATCCACGCTCGACCATTCGTGTAACGAAGTCGTTGTGTTTCTGCTGGTCCTCTTTGCTGGCCTTGGCATTAAAACTGATGACTGGCAGCAGGTCTTCGGTGTTGGAGAACATTTTCTTCTCGATGACCACCCGCAGTTTTTCGTAGCTGAGCCAGGTTGGATTCTTGCCGTTGTTATTGGCACGGGCACGCAGTACGAAGTTGACGATTTCGTTGCGGAAATCCTTCGGATTGCTGATGCCTGCCGGTTTTTCGATTTTCTCCAACTCTTCGTTCAGCGCTACACGGTTGAGGATCTCGCCGGTTTCCGGGTCGCGATACTCCTGATCCTGGATCCAGAAATCCGCATACAGCACATAACGATCGAAGATGTTCTGCCCATACTCGCTGTAGGACTCGAGGTAGGCGGTCTGGATCTCCTTGCCGATGAATTCGATGTAACGCGGGGCCAGGTATTCCTTGAGGAACCGCAGATAACGTTCGCGTGTTTCGGCCTGGAACTGCTCCTGCTCGATCTGTTGTTCCAGCACATAGAGCAGATGCACCGGGTTGGCGGCGATCTCGTGCGGGTCGAAGTTGAAGACCTTGGACAGGATCTTGAACGCGAAGCGGGTCGAGAGGCCGTTCATCCCTTCATCGACGCCTGCATTGTCACGGTATTCCTGGATCGACTTGGCCTTCGGATCGGTGTCCTTGAGGTTTTCGCCGTCGTACACCCGCATCTTCGAGTAGATATTCGAGTTTTCCGGCTCTTTGAGGCGCGAGAGCACGGTGAACTGGGCGAGCATTTTCAGGGTGTCAGGTGCGCAGTGGGCTTTGGCCAGCGAGCTGTTGAACAGCAGCTTGTCGTAGATTTTCACTTCGTCGCTGACGCGCAGGCAGTAAGGCACCTTGACGATGTAGATCCGGTCGATGAAGGCTTCGTTGTTCTTGTTGTTGCGGAAGGTGTGCCATTCCGATTCGTTGGAGTGGGCGAGCAGGATCCCGGTAAACGGGATCGCGCCCAGGCCTTCGGTGCTGTTGTAGTTACCTTCCTGGGTAGCGGTCAGCAATGGGTGCAGCACCTTGATCGGCGCCTTGAACATTTCGACGAATTCCATCAGGCCCTGGTTGGCCCGGCACAGGGCCCCCGAGTAGCTGTAGGCGTCGGCGTCGTTCTGCGGGAATTCTTCCAGTTTACGGATATCGACCTTGCCCACCAGCGCCGAGATGTCCTGGTTGTTCTCGTCCCCAGGTTCGGTCTTGGCCACGGCGATCTGGTTGAGGATCGACGGATAGAGTTTCACTACACGGAACTGGCTGATGTCGCCACCAAACTCAGCCAGGCGCTTGGTGGCCCATGGCGACATGATGGTATTGAGGTAGCGCCGGGGAATACCAAAGTCTTCCTCGAGGATCGCGCCATCTTCTGTGGCGTTGAACAGACCCAGGGGTGATTCGAAGACCGGCGAGCCCTTGATCGCGTAGAAGGGCACTTTTTCGATCAGCTGTTTGAGCTTCTCGGCCAGGGACGATTTACCGCCACCGACGGGGCCGAGCAAGTAAAGAATCTGTTTCTTCTCTTCCAGGCCCTGAGCGGCATGGCGGAAATACGACACGATCTGGTCGATGCATTCTTCCATCCCGTGGAAGTCTTCAAAGGCCGGATAGCGACGGATCACCTTGTTGGAAAAGATTCGCGACAGCCTCGAGTTGGTCGAGGTGTCCAGCAGTTCCGGTTCTCCGATGGCCAGCAAAAGACGCTCGGCGGCAGAAACGTAGGCACTGCGGTCCTGTTTGCACAGCTCAAGATACTCTTGCAGCGAGAGTTCTTCCTGGCGTGTGGACTCGAAGCGTTGTTGGAAGTGGCTAAAGATACTCATGACGTCACCTCGCTCGATACGTGGAGCCGACGCCGGATCACTCAGTCGATGCTGGCAGCAACCGAACAGGCGGTCGCTGTTTACCCCCCAGAACTCTTTCAGAGCTGACGACTCCGAAAGCTACTCCCGATGACCCGCGCGCCGGTGTACCGGCTCTCCCCTGTTTTGGATGGCCTGGGCTTAAGGATAGTTGGGAATTCGGGAGGTAAAGGCGAGATACGCAATTAGTTGTGGCAGACCGTTCGTCTGCCACGGCGCTAGCCCACAGTGGCTGGGGCTTACGCGTTACAAAAATATTATTCCGAGGTGCCTTGCGCGGTTTGCGCAGGATAAGTCGTACGCCACAGCTCAAAACCGCCATCCATGCTGTAGACATCGGAGAAGCCCTGGCTGATCAGATAAGCGGCCGCGCCTTGGCTGGAATTGCCGTGGTAACACACAACGACCGTCGGTGCATCAAGGTCGGCGCCCTGGATGAACGCGTGCAGGGAGTGGTTATCCAGGTGCCTGGAACCTGCGATGTGCAGCGCGGCAAAAGTAGCGGGGTCGCGGACGTCGACCACTACAGCGCCTTGTTCGCGCAGTGCTTGTGCCTGCTCTGGGGGGATACGTTTGAATTCGCTCATGGCGGGCTCCTGTGGCTCGGCTGAAAGCGTAGCCTAGCGCTGAATGCTGGCTGACGATGATGCGGTGAGTGTGGGGGCGATGGGCTCAGCGGCGACATGGCCGTGCGCGTCGCATTTGCAAGACAGGCGTTCGCCGGTGTCGACGTTCATCAGGGTCAGGGCGCCGCCCCAGACGCAGCCGGTGTCGAGGGCCGAGATGCCCGGCTCCACAACGTTGCCCTCCAGCGCTGCCCAATGGCCGAAGATGATCTTCAAGCCTTTGGTCTTGCGTTCTTTGTGCTGGAACCAGGGCTTGTAGCCCGGTGGTGCCGAGTCCAGGCCTTCCTTGCTCTTGAGGTCGAGCTTGCCTTCGGCCGTGCAGAAACGCATGCGGGTGAAATAGTTGGTGATTACTCGAAGGCGCGTGATGCCTTTGAGTTCGCTATCCCATTTCGCTGGTTCATTGCCGTACATGCCGTCGAGAAAGGGTGGCAACAGGTTGTCGTCGCGCAAGGCTGTCTCGACTTCGGCGGCACATTTCAAGGCTTTGCGCAGCGACCATTGTGGCGGGATACCCGCATGCACCAGCGCCATGTTGCGCTGTTCGTCGTAATGCATGAGCTTTTGCTGGCGTAACCAGTCCAGCAGGTCTGCGCAATCGGGCGCATCGATGATCTCACGCAGGGTGTCGCCTTTTTTCAGGCGCTCGATGTTCCTCCCGGCTGCCAGCAAATGCAGGTCGTGGTTGCCCAGTACGCATACCAGCGACTCGCGCATGCCGTAGAGGAAGCGCAGGGTTTCCAGCGACTGCGGGCCACGGTTGACCAGATCGCCGACCAGCCAAAGCCGGTCATGAGTCGGGTCGAAGACAACTTTTTTGAGCAGGCATTGCAGTGCGTCAAGGCAGCCTTGGAGGTCTCCGACGGCGTACGTTGCCATCAGTGCAGGGCTCCGGGCACCGCCAGGCGGAACGGCGCAATGACGGCGTCGAAGTGCTTGCCGTCGTCGGCAATCATTTCGTAGGTGCCCTGCATGGTGCCGACCTTGGAGGTCATGACCGTGCCGCTGCTGTAGGTGTGGCTCTTGCCTGGATCGATCAGCGGTTGCTGGCCGACGACGCCCGCACCGCGAACCTCCTCGACATGCCCGTCGCCATCGGTGATCACCCAGTGCCGCGACAACAGCTTGGCCGGTAGCTGGCCATTGTTCTGCACGGTGATGGTGTAGGCGAAGGCAAAGCGTTCGTGCTCGGGTTGCGATTGTTCTGCCAGATAGCGGGTGACGACGCTGACGTCGACCTGATAGCGAGGATCGGACATGCAAGAGGCCTTAAAAACGAAGCGGGACGCGGGGCGTAGCTGAGGGAGTCAGTCTAGGCCAAGTACCGGGTAGTAAACCAGACTGGCGTCCTACCCGATAGCGCTCATCGCTGGTCAGTCGGCAGCAGGTGCCTGGGGTACCTGCTCGCTGAGCTTGTCGGCCAGGCGCACGAAGGCGGCCAGGTCGAGTTGCTCCGGACGCAGGCTGCCATCAACGCCGGCGGCTTCGATTTCGTCATTGCTCAGCAACAGCTTGAGGGTGTTGCGCAGGGTCTTGCGACGCTGGTTGAAGGCTTCGCGAACCACGCGCTCCAGCAGCTTGTGGTCTTTTGCCGGATGCGGGAGCACCGCGTGAGGCACCAGACGCACGATCGCCGAATCAACCTTGGGCGGCGGATTGAACGCGCCAGGGCCGACATTGAACAGGTGCTCGACCCGGCAGTGATACTGAACCATGATCGACAAACGGCCCCAGTCTCCGCCCCCCGGGCCTGCCGCCATGCGCTCGACCACTTCTTTTTGCAGCATGAAGTGCATGTCGCGGATCAGGTGGGCGTTGTGCAGCAGGTGGAAGATCAGCGGGGTAGAGATGTTGTACGGCAGGTTGCCGACCACCCGAAGACTGGCAGGCGCTGCGTTCAGGCTGTTGAAGTCGAACTTCAGTGCATCGCCCTGGTGCAGGTTGAAATTGCTCTTGCCGGCAAACTGCTGGTTGAGGATCGGGATCAGGTCCTTGTCCAGTTCCACCACGTCGAGCTGGCCGCCGCTGCTGAGCAGGCCTTGGGTCAGCGCGCCCTGGCCGGGGCCGATTTCCAGCAGGCGATCTTCAGCCTTGGCATGGATGGAGCGCAGGATGCGGTCGATGACGCCGGCATCGTGCAGGAAGTTCTGGCCAAAGCGTTTGCGCGCCTTGTGTTGGTAATGCTCGGTCATATACGGGTCTCGGCCATCTGGTAGGCGGTTTCCAGGGCGACTTGCAGGCTGCCGGTGTCGATTTTGCCGCTGCCGGCCAGGTCCAGGGCGGTGCCGTGGTCGACCGACGTGCGGATGATCGGCAAGCCGAGAGTCACATTGACTGCCGCGCCGAAGCCTTTGTACTTGAGCACCGGCAGGCCCTGGTCGTGGTACATCGCCAGCACTGCGTCGCAGTGCTCCAGATATTTGGGGGTAAACAGAGTGTCGGCGGGAAGGGGGCCGCGAAGGTCCATGCCCTCACCGCGCAAGCGCTCTAATGTAGGTTCGATGATGTCGATTTCTTCATGGCCCAGGTGACCGCCTTCACCGGCGTGCGGGTTGAGCCCGCACACCAGGATGCGCGGCTGGGCGATGCCGAACTTCTCTTTCAGGTCGGTGTGCAGGATACGTGTCACGCGCTCCAGGCGCTCAGGCGTGATTGCGTCGGCAATCTCGCGCAGCGGCAGGTGAGTGGTGACCAGCGCCACGCGCAGGCCACGGGTCGCGAGCATCATTACCACTTGTGCCGTGTGGGTCAGGTCAGCGAGAAATTCTGTGTGCCCGGAAAAGGCGATGCCCGACTCGTTGATGACGCCCTTGTGTACCGGGGCGGTGATCATGCCGGCGAAATCCCCGTCCAGGCAGCCTTGGCCAGCCCGGGTCAGGGTTTCCAGGACGAAGGCGGCATTGGCCTTGTCCAGTTGCCCGGCAGTGACCTTGGCATTGAGCGGGGTGTCCCACACATACAGGCTGTTGGCTGGCGCCGGGGCGTCTGGCCAACTGTCCGGTGTCACTGCCAGCAGATTAACGGCCACTCCCAGTTGCGCGGCCCGCTCAATGAGCAGGTCGCGACTGGTGATGGCAATCAGGGGGTGTGGCTGGGCTTGCGAGGCGAGTAGCAGGCACAGGTCAGGACCTATGCCCGCCGGCTCGCCGGGTGTCAGCGCGAAACGTTTGGGGTTCACTGCGCTGCCTGGTCTGCACCAGGGAGTTTGATCTCGACGTACGCTTCGTCACGGATCTGACGCAACCAGGTTTGCAGCTCTTCGTCGTATTTGCGGTTACGCAGTACGGTCATGGCTTGCTGTTCGCGGGCCTGGTTGGTGCTGTCGGTAGCGCGGCGGCCCAGGACTTCCAGGACGTGCCAGCCATATTGAGTCTGGAACGGCTTGGACAGCTTGCCTTGTGGAGTATTGGCCATCACTTCGCGGAACTCTGGCACCAGGGCGTTCGGGTCGATCCAGTTGAGGTCGCCGCCGTTGAGGGCAGAACCCGGATCTTCCGAATAGCTTTTTGCCAGCTCGGCGAAGTCTTCGCCCGACTCGATACGGGTGTAGAGCGACTCGACCAGCGCCTTGGTCTTCGCTTCGTCACGGATCGGACTTGGCTTGACCAGGATGTGGCGTACATGCACTTCGTCACGCACCTGAGCTTCACCGCCACGCTTGTCGAGGATCTTCAGGATGATGAAGCCCCCTGGTGTGCGCATCGGCTGGGTCACGTCGCCCACGGCCATGGTGCTCAGCATGCGGTCGAACGGTGGTGGCAATTGAGCAGCTTTACGCCAGCCCATGTCGCCGCCTTCCAGTGCGGTTTCGCTGGCGGATTTGGCGATGGCCAATTGACCAAAGTCAGCGCCTTGCTTGAGCTGCTGGTAAACCGAGTCTGCCTGCTTGGCAGCATTCTGAATCGCTTCAGAGTTGGCGCTTTCCGGTGTAGGAATCAGGATGTTGGCCAGGCGGAACTCTTCGGACAGCTGCATCTTGCCCAGGTCGGAAGCGAGGAAGTTCTTCACTTCCTGCTCGGACACCTGGATGCGCTCCGCCACACGGCGCTGACGCACGCGGCTGATGATCATTTCGCGACGAATCTGCTCACGTGCGTCGTCGTAGGACAGGCCGTCACGTGTCAGGGCGGCGCGGAACTGATCCACCGACATGTTATTGCGCTGTGCGATGGTGCCGACAGCCTGGTTCAGTTCTTCATCGGTAATGCGGATGCCCGAGCGCTCGCCGATCTGCAACTGCAGGTTTTCGACGATCAGGCGCTCAAGAACCTGCTGGTCCAGCACACCAGGCGGCGGCGCGGCGGCGCCACGCTTGGCGATGGTTTGCTGAACTTCATGAACCCGTTGATCCAGCTGGCTCTGCATGACCACGTCGTTATCGACGATGGCCACCACTCTATCGATGGACTGCACTGCGGCGTTGGCCGCGGTACCCAGGAACAGCGCGCCCAGCATGAGCGGGCGCAGACAATCAGAAAGCTTGGTCTTCACGTTCACGATAACCTTGGATGCCTTTGTCGAGGAAGCTCTCTACTTTGGCGCCGGTGAGGCCGCCGAGTCCCTTCAGAACAATTTGGAGGAAGACGCCATGGTCGCCTTTTTCGTTTTGCGGAGCGTCTTGACTGGTTTCGTCGTAGTCAACCCAGTAACGGTTGATCACGCGCAGTTTCCAGCAGCAGTTGTCGTACTCAAAGCCACCAAAGGCTTCCAGGGTACGGTTGCGGTTGTAGTCATACTGCCAGCGGCTGATAGCGTTCCATTGCGGCACGATCGGCCAGATAACCGAGAAGTCGTGCTGCTGGATCTTGTAGTAGTCCTTCACGTAGCCCGGCGTACCAGGGGTGCCGTAGTCACCGCCACCAACCTGCCATTTACCGGAGGTTTGGTCGTAACGAACCTGGTCATTGCGATAACGATAACCGGCGTTGATGACCTTGTTCGGGTTGTCTTCAGGCTGGTAATGGAACATCGCGCTGCCCGAGCGAGGGCTGCGGCTGTCCGGGTCCCAGTTGTAATCGGCAGTGGTGCGCCAGTCACGGTTCCAGCGGTATTCGTATTCCAGTGCGTAGGGCGAAACATTGGATCTCGCGTCATCACGGGTCTTGGCATCGATACCCGGCAACTGGACTTCACGGTCCTTGAAGTAGAGCGCCTGGCCGACGCTGATACGCTGACGTTCAAAGCCGTTTTCTTCGATCCAGCGGCTGGTGACGCCCAGGGACAGTTTGTTTTCGTCGCCGACCCGGTCGGAGCCGGAGAAGCGGTTGTCACGGAACAGCGACGAATAGTTGAAGGTATATTCGCTGGTGTCGAAGACAGGAATATCTTCCTGATCCGTCTCAGGCACATATAGATAGAACAATCGCGGTTCAAGAGTCTGGTTGTAGTTCTTGCCAAACCACGTGGTTTTGCGATCGAAATAAAGGCCGCTGTCAATACTAGCAATCGGCACGCCACGGTTCTGATTGGTGTCGAAGGTGCCGTTGAGCTTGTCCTGTTCCGCATTCTGGGTGGCAATTTGAGATTTGCCGATACTGTCCAAGTCAAGTTGATACTGGGTGTATTGATACTTCAGCGTTGGCTTCAGGAAACCGTATGACCAATCCAGTGGCAAGCTGACGGCAGGCGCCAAATTTAAACGATCGCCGGTAGCGCGGGCGAGGCCGGTAACATTATTGTCCAGACGGGGAGTCACAACGCCATCTTCGTCCGAGAAATCGCCGTTTTTCAAATCACGGTCGAATCGCACGAGTTCAGTGTCATAGGTGAAATTCAGGCCGCCTGGAGTATAGGGCAGCGCACCGTTGAAGGTGATCTGCGGCAAACGGTCGTACGGAGTGATGTCCGACACAGTAGCAAGTTGATAAGCCTGAGCGTTCACGCGAGCGGTATAGCTATCACCGCGGTACGTCACCGACCCCTGCTGATTCACATAATCCGCGCTTTTCACGCCAATCTGGTCAGTCTGCAGATCCTGGAAGTAATAAGGATCGCTGATCTTGGTGTAATCGACCTGCGTGAGAACACGCGAGTCGAGGCCACCCTTGTGCTGCCAGTTGTACATGTAGCGGGTTTTTTCGTAGTCGGTCTGTTTGCTGCGCTCGGTGTCGTCGTCGTTCAGGTACGCAGCGCCGAACTGGCCTTCGCTGGACGGCGTCAGGTAGCGGAACTCGCCTTCCATCAACAGGCCGCGCTTGCTCATGTAGCGTGGGTACAACGTGGCGTCGTAGTTCGGTGCCAGGTTGAAGTAGTACGGAGTTACCAGCATGAAGCCGGTATCGGTGCCCGTGCCGATGGTCGGCGGCAGGAAGCCGGACTGGCGACGGTCGTCGATCGGGAAATAGATGTACGGCGTGTACAGGACCGGAATGTCCTTGACCCGCAAGGTCACGTTGGTCGCGGTACCGAAGCCGGTGGCCGGGTTCAGGGTGATGTTATTACCCTTGAGCTGCCAGGCATTGCTGTTCGGTTCGCACGTGGTGTACGTACCGTCCTTCAGGCGGATGATCGCGTTTTCGGCACGCTTGGCGTACAGGGCGCTACCGCGGATACGGGATTTGTGCAGAACGTATTCGGCGTTGTCGACCTTGGCTTCACCGGTGTCCAGTTGCACATCGGCGTGATCGCCAACGATCAGTGCACCATTGTCGCGAATGCGCACGTTGCCGCTCAGCTCACCGCGGCTCTCGGCCTGGTACAGGTTGGCTTCGTCGGCTTCGACCTGCATGCTGCCCTGGCGCATGACGACGTCACCGGCCAGTGCTGCAACCTGTTCTTCCTGCTTATAGCGAGAGGCCTTGGCGCCGATAAAGGTCGGGGCGTCACTTTTATTCGTCTTGTCATTCATGCCAGGACGAGTGGGTTCGATATAGGAACCCGAGCAGTAAGGGCCGGTTTCAGCCAATTGCGCTGCGGTGAGGTTCTCGCGCGGAACCCAGTCGAGGTGACTGTAGTCTGCACTGCGAGACTTCAGGCCGCGGCCCTTGGCTTCGGTCACCAGTGCCGGTTTGGCGCCGGTGTCGTCGCTCGTACCGCTGTCGGCAGGCGTCTCGCCGCTTGCACTTACCGCGCTGCCGTCATGGACGGGGCGAGGTGGCAAAGCAGCGGCTGGGGATTTTGGCGCACAGTCCCAGGCACCCGAAGCAGAGACTGAGCAGTCATACTGTTCCGCGGCGACCACGAACGAAGTGGCTAGAGGTTGAAGGGCCAGCAGACTGCCGGTAACCAACAACGGAAATTTTTTACGAAACGCGGGGGATTTCAATGCCATCTTATTAGTCCGGGCTTCCTGCGTGCCATCTGCCCGCGGTGTGGGCCGCACGCCTCTCGATGGTCTGAAAAAGATGCTGGATAATAAAGCATGACCCGCTTGACGGCTAGCGCCGTCGGAGACCCTTGCAATGCCTGACCAAGATGTACGTTTGCAACACCTGAAAGTTTGGCTCGAAGAACAGTTGGCCACCCTCTTTGCAGAGCAGGGCTGGGGAGCCGTACCCCCAGCCACGTTGACTGCGGCCAGTAGCGATGCGAGTTTTCGGCGCTATTTCCGCTGGGAGGGCGCGGGCCGCAGCTTTATCGTGATGGATGCGCCGCCGCCCCAGGAAAACTGCAAACCCTTCGTTGACATCGCTTTTTTGCTGGCGAAATCCGGCATCAATGTGCCGAAAATTTACGCCGAAGACCTGGAACGCGGTTTTCTTTTGCTCAATGACCTGGGCAACAAGACCTACCTGGACGTGATCGACAGCGAAAATGCCGACGATTTGTTCAAGGATGCCTTGCAAGCCTTGCTGGCCTTTCAGCAACTGCCAATGGTGGCGCCGCTGCCAAGTTATGACGTGGCCTTGCTGCGCCGTGAGCTGGAGTTGTTCCCGGACTGGTATGTGAAGCACGAACTGGGCGTCGAATTCGACTCCACCCAGCAGGCACTGTGGCAGCAGGCCAGCGACCTGTTGATCGACAGTGCGCTGGCGCAGCCAAAAGTCCTGGTGCATCGCGACTATATGCCGCGCAACCTGATGCTCAGCGAACCGAATCCCGGCGTGCTGGATTTCCAGGATGCGGTCTACGGCCCCGTCACTTATGACGTCACTTGCCTGTTCAAAGACGCTTTTCTCAGCTGGCCCGAAGAACGCGTACGCGGCTGGCTCGAAGATTACTGGCAGCAGGCCGGTGCCCTGGGCATTGCGGTGCAATCGGACTTCGAAAGCTTCCTGCGCGCCAGCGACCTCATGGGCGTGCAGCGTCATCTGAAGGTCATCGGCATCTTCGCCCGCATCTGTCACCGTGATGGCAAACCCCGCTACCTGGCCGACGTGCCGCGCTTCTTTGCTTATATAGATGCTGTGGTCGCTCGCCGGCCGGAACTGGCGGATCTGGGTGCATTGCTTGATAGCTTGCGTGCCGGAGTTCAAGCATGAAGGCGATGATTCTCGCGGCAGGCAAGGGCGAACGGATGCGCCCGCTGACGCTGACCACTCCCAAACCGCTGGTGCGTGCCGGCGGCATACCGTTGATCGAATATCATCTCAAGGCGCTGGCGATTGCCGGTTTTACCGAGATTGTGATCAACCATGCCTGGCTCGGCCAGCAGATCGAGAACTACCTGGGTGACGGATCGCAATACGGCGTGCGGATTCACTACTCGCCTGAAGGCGAACCGCTGGAGACCGGCGGCGGCATCTTCCGAGCGCTGCCATTGTTGGGTGACGACGCTTTCCTGGTGGTCAACGGCGATATCTGGACCGACTATGACTTCAGCGTGTTGAAACACCCCATCGACGGGCTGGCGCACCTGGTGCTGGCGGACAACCCCGCGCATCACCCTGCCGGGGATTTCAGCCTGCGCGACGGGCTGGTGCGCGACGGGCAAGCAGATGATGCGACGCTGACCTACAGCGGGATTGCGGTGCTGCACCCGCAGTTGTTCAAAAATTGCTCAACGGGTGCGTTCAAGCTGGCGCCGTTGCTGCGCGCGGCCATGACGCAGGGGCAGGTGACTGGTGAACGCCTCGATGGACGCTGGGTAGATGTCGGCACCCACGAGCGCCTGGCAGAAGTGGAAACCTTGATAGAAGCGAGTCGCTGAGATGCTGTGGCCAGGGACTCTGATTGGAGCCGGGGCGGGCTTTGCCATCGCCAGCATTCCGGGGGCCATGCTCGGCGCGCTATTGGGGCAGGCGCTGGACCGGCGTCTACAGCTGCAGAGCTGGGGACACTTGCGGGAAAAGCTCGGCGGCCGGCCAGTCCTGCGCAACGATGAACTGCTGTTCATCCTGCTCGGGCGGTTGGCCAAATGCGATGGACAGGTGGTGGCAGGTCACATTCAGCAGGCCCGAGAGGAGATGCGATCGCTGGAAATGACCGAGTCCGCGCAACGCCGGGCGATTGTCGCATTCAATCGCGGCAAATCAGGACATGACCGGCTGCGCGGATACCTGCAACGCCTGAGCGCCCAACCTTTCGCTGCCGAAGGCGTGTTGCGCGCCTGTTGGCGCATGATCTGGGCGGATGGGCGTGCCGGTCGCAGTGAGCTGGAGCTGATTGCCCAATGGGGTCGTTGGCTGGGCTGGACGCCACAGCAGGTGCAGGCCCTGGCGAGCGAATATGAACCGCAGAAACGACCTGCGATCAGCAGCGCGCTGACCTATCAGGACGCGATGCGGCTGCTGGGGGTGTCGGCTACCAGTGAGCCGGCGCAGATCAAGCGCGCCTACCGTCGTCTGCTGAGTCGGCATCATCCGGACAAGATCGCCGGCAGTGGGGCAACCACGTTGCAGGTGCGCGAGGCGACGGACAAAACCCGCGAGTTGCATAACGCCTACACGGTAATCCGTCAGCGTCGGGATTTTCGCTAGCGTTTTCATCCCGCCGGCTGAGGGCTCAACCAACCCCGCACCCGGCGGACCAGCTGCTCTTGTTGATCCTTGGCATTTCCTGGCAAGGCTTTCAACGAAACCTGGCTGAACGCTGCCGTCTTCAGCCGCTTGCTCGCCTGCAATCGCTTGAGCGCTTCATCGCGGTCCAGCGGCTTGTCCATGTAGAAAATATCTGCGGTGGGCAGTTTGAGCGTCGAGGTCAGCTCGACCAGCTCGGGCTTGGTGGATGCCGGCGTCTTGACCGCGACCATTACCAGCTTCTCGACCTGCGGTGGCTGCTTCTCGCTCAGGTATCGGGCTGCCCAGTAGCCGCCGGTGCCATGTCCCAGCACGACGATGCTGCGAGCGCTTTGCCCTTCGGCGTAGGCCACTGCCGCGTCTATTCGCGCGAAAATCCGTTCGGCATCGACCCTTCGCTGTTCGTCGACGCTTTCGACCACAGCCTTGTCTGCCACATCGGCCTCGCCGCCGGCGGCCTGTTCGATGGGCGTGGAAGTGGTCGAATCCTTGGTCCCTGTGTCAGGGGCCTTGATCGCCGGGGGCACTTCGAGGACGCGAGGGGCAATGGCGTCGCTTTGCAGGTCTGGCAAGGTGATACTCAGGCTGCTCCAGCCGGCATCCGGTAATTTACGACGCAATGGGCCGATCGCTTGCGGTGAGTCAGCTGTCTCGCCGACGCCCGGGACGATAATCACCGCACCTTTGGGCTCTGCAGTATTCGCCGGCTTCCACAGCGCCAGGAAGGTCTCGCTGCCCGCTTGCAGCTGTTGCTGTTCCTGAGCGGGCAAGGTGCGTTCGAGTGCGGCCGCGTCTTCCTGACTACGCTCAAGCAGCGGTTGGCGTTGCGTTGGCGCAGATGCAGCAGGGGAATCAGCAGCAGGGGCCGGGTCGGCCGCCTTGACGGAAAACGCGCAAGGCAGGATCAGCGACAGGCACAATGCTGGCAGTGCCAGGTGGTAGACAATGGGCATCGGATATTCCAGGCCAGAAGTGATTCCGGCAGCCTAATGGGTTAGTCAGTATTTGTCAGTGTGTGGGGCTTTAATGATGGTTGTGCGCTGCCTGTTAATGATTGCCTGTCTGTGCTTTTCCCTGGCGGGTTGGGCGGCCTCCGCGCCTTCCGAGCATCTTGCGCAACTGTCGCCGGCGCAGCGCCAGTGGTTGGCCAGTCATGGCGAGTTGCGCGTCGGGGTGGTGCTGCAAACGCCTTATGCCCAATACGATCGGCGCTTGCAGCGGCTGTCCGGGGTCAATGTCGAGCTTATGAAGTGGGTGGCCAAATCCCTCAAGGTCGAATTGAGCTGGCGCAATTTCCCCGACCTGGCGCAACTGGAGGCGGCGGCCCGAGAAGACGAAATCGACATTGCCCCTGGGCTGACGCAAACCCCGGGAGGTCTGCGGCTATGGCAGTTTTCCGACCCTTATATGCGGGTGCCCCAGCTGGTGGTCAGTGATCAGAAGAGCGCTGGCGTGGTAGAGCTGGAAAAACTCGATAGCCAGACCCGGGTGGCGGTGCGCATGCCAGGTGCGACTGCTGACTATCTGCGCGGCAATTACCCGCATCTGAATTTGCAGGGCGTGCCGATCGAGCGCCAGGCCTTGCAACTGCTGCTGAGCCAGCAGGCCAGCTACGCAGTAGTCGATGAGGCGCAGCTCGGTCGATTGTCCGCCGAACCGGAGTTCGCCGGACTGGTGGTGGTGGGTGACATTGGCTTGCCGCAGTTGCTGCGGGTTGCGACCCGCCGTGACTGGCCTGAACTGGCAGGCATCGTCGAGGCGGCGTTGCGGGCGATTCCGGCCAAGGACCTCGAACAGTTGCACAACCAGTGGCTGCAGCCCAAATACCCTCGGCTGGCCGAGTCGCCAGGCTTCTGGCAAAACCTGTGTCTGTTGTTTGCGGTGCTGATGTTCAGCAGCATGGCCATCGTCTTCTGGCAACGGCGCCAACAGCACAGTCTGGAGCAGCGGCTGGTCGCGGCACGTGAAGACATTGCCTTGCGTGCAGCCAGCGAAGAAGCGCTGCGG
Source organism: Pseudomonas sp. HY13-MNA-CIBAN-0226 (assembly GCF_040310305.1). NCBI lineage: Bacteria > Pseudomonadati > Pseudomonadota > Gammaproteobacteria > Pseudomonadales > Pseudomonadaceae > Pseudomonas > Pseudomonas sp. HY13-MNA-CIBAN-0226. Next base: position 30,140 of record NZ_JBEOPS010000001.1, on the reverse strand, counting down.
CTCACGCAGTTTTCCATCGATCAAAGTACGGTCGGCATTCTGTGGGTGAATTGGGACAGCCATGTGCGCTATGCCAACCGTGCAGCCGAGACCATGCTGGGTTATGCCGCCGGCGGAATCATTGACCGGCCATTGATCGATTTCGAACCCGGCCTGCACATGGATCGCTGGCTGAACCTGTGGAAGCGAGCCCGTGCCAGCGAGGAGGGGCCGCAAAGTTTCGAAACCAACTGCGTGCGGGCGGACGGCAGTATCTTGCCAACGGACGTGTCGTTGAGCTTCCTGCGATTTCGCGAAGGCGAGTACCTGGTGGTTTACCTCAACGACGTCACTGAACGTCGCCGTGCCCTGGCCGCACTGCAGGAAAGTGAAGCGCGGCTGCAGGGGATCGCCGCCAACGTCCCGGGATTGGTCTTTCGCCTGGAGCGGGCGCCGGTGACAGGGCAGATCGACTTTGCCTACATCAGTGAAGGCAGCGAAACCCTGGTCGGTTACTCCCCGGCGACTCTCGCCCATCGCGACAAGGGCCTGCGCAGCCTGGTGCATCCGGATGACAAAGCCAGCTACCACAGGACCCAGGACCTGGCGCTGGACACCGACAGCGACTGGTCATGGCAAGGACGAATTCTTACCCGCCAGGGCGAACAGCGCTGGGCCGAGATCAAGGCGATTACCCGTCGACTGGAAGACGGCGCCTACGTCTGGGATGGCATCGTCTGGGACATCAGCGAAAGCAAGCGCATCGAACTGGAGCTGGCCAGCTCGCGCGAGCAGCTACGGGAGTTGTCCGCGCACCTGGAAAGCGTGCGGGAAGAGGAGAAAGCGCGAATTGCCCGGGAGGTCCACGACGAGCTGGGGCAAATGCTCACCGTGCTGAAGCTGGAGACCTCGATGTGCGAACTGTCCTACGCGCAGCTTGATCCTGGCCTGCAGGATCGCTTGAACAGTATGAAGCGCCTGATTGCACAGTTGTTCCAGCTGGTTCGGGACGTGGCGACAGCGTTGCGCCCGCCAATTCTCGACGCCGGGATCGCTTCGGCGATTGAATGGCAGGCCCGGCGCTTCGAAGCGCGCACCCATATTCCCTGCCTGGTGCAGGTGCCGGACAACCTGCCAGTGCTCAGCGACGCTATGGCCATTGGACTGTTCCGGATCCTTCAGGAAGCGTTGACCAATGTCATGCGTCATGCCCAGGCGCATACTGTCGAACTGACGCTGGTTCGCGAGGGCAACGAGTTGCTCATGACGGTCAGCGATGATGGCGCAGGATTTGTCGCCTCAACCGGTCGGCCTACTTCCTTTGGCGTGGTGGGCATGCGCGAACGGGTGTTGATCATGGGCGGCGAGTTGTCGCTTGAGAGTGAGCCGGGTGAGGGTACGACGCTGATGGTGCGAGTGCCGCTGGATGGGGCCTGAAGGTTTGTGTTGTCAATGATGAAGCCTTCGCGAGCAAGCCCGCTCCCACAGCAGTTGGAGTGTAATAGGGATCTGTGCCTCGACCCGGTCTCCCTGTGGGAGGGGTTTTGCTCGCGAATGATCCTGGATCTGAAACAAGAAGAATGGAGAACAATGTGATCCGTGTACTGGTAGCCGAAGACCACACCATTGTCCGCGAAGGCATCAAGCAGTTGATCGGCCTGGCCAAGGACTTGCTGGTGGTAGGGGAGGCGAGCAATGGCGAGCAGTTGCTCGAGACCCTGCGTCATGTTCCCTGCGAAGTGGTGCTGCTTGATATCTCCATGCCCGGGGTCAATGGGCTGGAAGCCATTCCGCGGATTCGCGCGCTGAACAATCCCCCGGCCATCCTGGTGCTATCGATGCATGACGAGGCGCAAATGGCCGCCCGCGCTTTAAAAGTAGGCGCGGCAGGCTACGCGACCAAGGACAGTGACCCGGCGCTGCTGCTGACGGCCATCCGCAAGGTCGCAGCGGGTGGGCGCTACATTGACCCCGACCTGGCTGACCGAATGGTCTTCGAGGTGGGGCTGACCGATTCGCGGCCGCTGCATTCGCTGCTGTCAGAGCGTGAATTCTCGGTGTTCGAGCGCCTGGCCCAGGGCGCCAACGTCAACGACATTGCCCAGCAACTGGCGCTGAGCAGCAAAACCATCAGCACCCACAAGGCGCGGTTGATGCAGAAGCTCAACATCACCTCCCTGGCGGAGCTGGTGAAATATGCGATGGAGCACAAACTCCTCTAATTGCGACATATCTATCTGCGACATCCCTTCAAGCCGCTTTTGCCTGTGCTTCAAGCCTGTAGCTGGCAAGGTGCCGGTGCATTTGCCCAAACGCGCCATCCTTGTAGGGCAATCCCTACCCCCAACCTTCCAGCCGGCTGAGGCGATTCTCTCCTGCCCCCCGATTTGCGTGGTCCCCAGCGTCCACTAGGCTTAGTCCACAGCAGTCATCAACAACAAAGGTGTGGGTATGAGCCAGGTCGATTCAAGCGCAGGGGCCAGCGACATTCTGGTCAGCTTTCGTGGAGTGCAAAAGAGCTACGACGGCGAGAACCTGATCGTCAAAGACCTCAACCTGGATATTCGCAAAGGCGAATTCCTCACGTTGCTCGGGCCGTCCGGCTCCGGCAAGACCACCAGCCTGATGATGCTCGCCGGTTTTGAGACCCCGACCGCTGGCGAAATCCTGCTGGCCGGGCGCTCCATCAACAACGTGCCGCCGCACAAGCGTGACATCGGCATGGTGTTCCAGAACTACGCGTTGTTCCCGCACATGACCGTTGCCGAGAACCTTGCGTTCCCGCTGAGCGTGCGCGGCCTGAACAAAAGTGATGTCAGCGACAAGGTGAAAAAAGTCCTGAGCATGGTTCAGCTCGACGCCTTCGCCCAACGCTATCCGGCGCAGCTGTCTGGTGGCCAGCAGCAGCGCGTGGCCCTGGCCCGGGCGCTGGTGTTCGAGCCGCAACTGGTGCTGATGGACGAACCGCTGGGCGCACTGGACAAACAACTGCGCGAACACATGCAGATGGAGATCAAGCATCTGCACCAGCGCCTGGGCGTGACCGTGGTCTACGTGACCCACGACCAGGGAGAAGCGTTGACCATGTCGGACCGCGTGGCCGTGTTCCACCAAGGCGAAATCCAGCAGATCGCCCCGCCGCGCAGCCTCTACGAAGAGCCGAAGAACACCTTCGTCGCCAACTTTATCGGTGAGAACAATCGCCTCAATGGCCGCCTGCACAGCCACACCGGTGACCGCTGCGTGGTCGAGTTGGGCCGTGGCGAGAAGGTTGAAGCCCTGGCAGTGAACGTCGGCAAGACCGGCGAGCCAGTCACGCTGTCAATTCGCCCGGAGCGCATAAGCCTCAACGGTTCGAGCGAATCCTGCGTCAACCGCTTCTCAGGACGGGTGGCGGAATTCATCTACCTGGGTGACCACGTCCGGGTACGCCTGGAAGTCTGCGGCAAGACCGATTTCTTTGTTAAACAGCCGATAGCCGAGCTCGATCCCGCGCTGGCCGTTGGTGACGTAGTACCGCTTGGCTGGCAAGTCGAACACGTTCGCGCGCTCGACCCACTTCTAGAGGCGAATTAATCGCCCCCTGCAACACCAACCCTGCACGTGGAGAACAATATAAATGTTGAAATCCCTGAAATTCACCGCCCTGGTCATGGGCATGATCGGTGCGGCACACGCAATGGCGGCAGGTCCCGACCTGACTGTCGTGTCCTTTGGCGGGGCGAACAAGGCGGCGCAGGTCAAAGCCTTCTACGCACCTTGGGAAGCGGCGGGCAACGGCAAGATCGTGGCGGGCGAATACAATGGCGAGATGGCCAAGGTCAAGGCCATGGTCGACACCAAGAGCGTGTCCTGGGACCTGGTGGAAGTTGAATCGCCAGAACTGTCCCGCGGCTGCGACGAAGACATGTTCGAGCAACTCGACCCGGCACTGTTCGGCAAGACCGAAGACTACGTCAAGGGCGCCATCCAGCCGTGCGGCGTAGGCTTCTTTGTGTGGTCGACCGTGCTGGCCTACAACGCCGACAAGCTCAAAACCGCGCCGACCAGTTGGGTGGATTTCTGGGACACCAAGCAGTTCCCGGGCAAGCGTGGCCTGCGTAAAGGCGCCAAGTACACCCTGGAATTCGCCTTGATGGCCGACGGCGTAGCGCCCAAGGACGTCTACAAAGTGCTGGCGGGTAAAGACGGTCAGGACCGCGCGTTCAAGAAGCTCGACGAGCTCAAGCCAAGCATCCAGTGGTGGGAAGCGGGCGCACAACCGCCGCAGTACCTCGCTTCGGGTGATGTGGTCATGAGCTCGGCGTACAACGGCCGCATCGCCGCCGTGCAGAAGGAAAGCAACCTGAAGGTCGTGTGGAACGGTGGCATCTACGACTTCGATGCCTGGGCCATTCCTAAAGGTCTGGACAAGGCGCGTGCTGAAGCGGCGAAGAAATTCATCGCGTTCTCGGTGCAGCCACAGCAGCAGAAGACCTACTCGGAAAACATCGCCTACGGCCCGGCCAATACCCAGGCCGTACCGTTGCTGGCCAAGGATGTCCTGAAGGACATGCCGACCACCCCGGAAAACATCGCCAACCAGGTGCAGATCGACGTCAGCTTCTGGGCTGACAACGGTGAGCAACTGGAGCAGCGTTTCAATTCCTGGGCGGCCAAGTAGGAGCTGCCGAAGGCTGCGATCTTTTGATCTTGATCTCCAGCGATCTCAAGGCCGCCAAAAGATCGCAGGCTGCGCCAGCTCCTACAGGGGGCGGCGTGTTTCATGAATGTTGATGTAATGCGGCATTACTTCGGTAATGCCGCCCATCCAAAGATTTCCGGAGTACGCCATGGCCACCGCCATTCCCCTGAACGCGGGCACTGACCCCACCTTGAAGCAGCGGCTCAAGCACGCCGAGCGGATCAACCGCTGGAAAGCGCAAGCCTTGATCGCGCCGCTGGTGCTGTTCCTGCTGCTGGTGTTCCTGGTGCCGATTGTGGCGCTGCTCTATAAAAGTGTTGGCAACCCGGAGGTGGTCGGCGGTATGCCGCGCACCGTGGCTGCCATCGCCAGTTGGGATGGTCGAGGCCTGCCCGCTGAACCGGTCTATAAAGCCGCCAGCGAAGACCTTGCCGAAGCTCGCAAGAATCAGACCCTGGGAGACCTGTCCAAGCGCCTGAACATGGAATTGGCCGGCTACCGCAGCCTGTTGACCAAGACTGCGCGTGCCTTGCCGTTCGCCACTGAACCAGCCTCTTATAAAGAAGCGCTGGAAAGCCTCGACGAGCGTTGGGGCGACCCAGCTTATTGGCAAGCCGTGCGCCGCAATACCAGCAACATCACGCCTTATTACCTGCTGGCTGCTGTCGATCACCGCATCGACGACCTCGGCGAAGTGGCCCCGGCCACTCCCGACCAGGCGATCTACCTCGACATCTTCGCCCGTACTTTCTGGATGGGTCTGGTCATCACGGCGATCTGCCTGGTGCTGGCGTATCCACTGGCTTACCTGCTGGCCAACCTGCCTTCACGGCAAAGCAACCTGTTGATGATTCTGGTGCTGTTGCCTTTCTGGACCTCGATTCTGGTGCGAGTCGCAGCCTGGATCGTGTTGCTGCAATCGGGCGGCCTGATCAATAGCGGGCTAATGGCCATGGGCATCATCGACAAGCCGCTGGAACTGGTGTTCAACCGTACCGGGGTCTACATCTCGATGGTGCACATCCTGCTGCCGTTCATGATCCTGCCGATCTACAGCGTGATGAAAGGCATCTCGCCTACCTATATGCGCGCGGCGATTTCCCTGGGCTGCCATCCGTTCGCCAGTTTCTGGCGGGTGTACTTCCCGCAGACCTATGCCGGTGTAGGTGCCGGTTGCCTGTTGGTGTTCATCCTCGCCATCGGCTACTACATCACGCCCGCGTTGTTGGGTAGCCCGAACGACCAGATGGTCAGCTACTTCGTCGCCTTCTACACCAATACCAGTATCAACTGGGGCATGGCGACCGCACTGGGTGGGCTGCTGCTGTTGGCGACCGTCGTGCTTTATCTGATTTACAGCTGGCTGGTAGGCGCCAGTCGCCTGCGCCTGAGCTAAGGGGAGAACGGAATGCTGAGTCCTTACATGTCGCCCATCGAACGGGTGTGGTTCTACAGCTTGCGGATTCTCTGCGGCTTGATTTTGTTGTTCCTGATTCTGCCGGTGCTGGTGATCATTCCGCTGTCGTTCAATTCGGGCAGTTTCCTGGTGTACCCGCTGCAAGGCTTTTCGCTGCACTGGTATCAGGACTTCTTCGCCTCGGCGGAATGGATGCGCGCCCTGAAGAACAGCATCATCGTGGCCCCGGCGGCCACGGTGCTGGCGATGATCTTCGGCACACTGGCAGCGATCGGCCTGACCCGGGGCGATTTCCCGGGCAAGGCGCTGGTGATGGCCCTGGTGATTTCGCCGATGGTGGTGCCGGTGGTAATCATCGGTGTGGCGAGTTATCTGTTCTTCGCACCACTGGGGCTGGGCAACAGTTTCTTCTCGCTGATCGTGGTGCACGCGGTGTTGGGTGTGCCCTTTGTGATTATCACCGTGTCGGCGACGTTGCAGGGGTTCAACCAGAATCTGGTGCGCGCCGCAGCAAGTCTGGGGGCTTCGCCGCTGACTGCGTTCCGTCGTGTGACCTTGCCGTTGATTGCACCGGGGGTGATTTCCGGGGCGCTGTTTGCTTTTGCGACTTCGTTCGATGAAGTGGTCGTGACGCTGTTCCTGGCCGGTCCTGAACAAGCGACCTTGCCACGGCAGATGTTCAGCGGAATTCGCGAAAACCTCAGCCCGACGATCGCCGCAGCTGCGACGCTGTTGATCGCCTTCTCGGTGATCCTGCTGCTGACCCTGGAATGGCTGCGCGGGCGCAGCGAAAAACTGCGGACCGCACAGGTCTGACACGACCCTTCCTGTAGGAGCTGCCGAAGGCTGCGATCTTTTGATCTTAGGAATCAAGGTCAAAAGATCGCAGCCTTCGGCAGCTCCTACAGAGGGTTTGTGCGGGATTGAGTGTTCCAGGTCATTCACACCCTGAATACCAGACAACCTCCAATCCCCAGCTACTATTGTTGCCCAGCTCCTACCTATAAGAGGCTGCGCACATGAGTCTTTCCTCTTTCAAAATCGCCCACAAACTGATCACCGGTGCAGGTGCCATCGAGCAGCTGGCCGCTGAGCTCACCCGGCTGGACATCGACCACCCCCTGATCGTCACCGACGCTGCGCTGGTTAAATCCGGCACAGTCGAGCTCGCGCTGGCGCAATTGGGCGGTCGCACTTATGAGATCTTTGACCGGGTGTTGCCGGATCCGGAAATCGCCATCGTTGAAGATTGCATGCAGGTCTATCGCGAAGGCGGGCACGACGGGCTCATCGGCCTGGGTGGTGGCAGTGCGATCGACATCGCCAAGAGTGTCGCAGCCTATGCCGGTTATCACGGTGCGCTTGAGGATTTGTTCGGTGTCGACCAGGTGCCCCGCAAAGGCCCGCCGTTGATCGCCATACCGACTACTGCCGGTACCGGCTCGGAAGTGACCAATGTGGCGATCCTGTCCGACAAGGTCGCGCAACTCAAAAAAGGAATTGTCAGCGACTACCTGTTGCCGGACGTGGCGCTGGTCAGCCCGCAGATGACCCTGACATGTCCGCGCGGCGTCACGGCAGCGAGCGGCGTCGATGCGCTGGTGCATGCCATCGAGTCCTACCTTTCGGTCAATGCTTCGCCCATTACCGATGCCTTGGCCATCGGCGCGATCAAGCTGATTTCCGGGGCGCTGCCCAAGGCCTACGCCAACCCCTCCAATCTGCAGGCCCGCGAAGACATGGCCACTGCCAGCCTGATGGCCGGCATGGCGTTCGGGAATGCCGGGGTCGGTGCGGTGCATGCACTGGCGTATCCGTTGGGCGGGCGCTTCAATATCGCCCATGGCGTCAGCAATGCGTTGTTGCTGCCCCATGTCATGACGTGGAACAAAATGGCCTGCGTTGAGCGAATGCAGGATATTGCCGAGGCCATGGGGGTCCGTACTGCTCATCTGAGTGCCAATGAGGCCGCGCACAAAGCCGTCGAGGCGATGGCGGCATTGTGCGCTGCGGTTGAACTTCCCCAGGGCCTGCGCAGTTTCGGCGTTCCCGAGGATGCGATCCCGGCCATGGCCGTGGAAGCCGCGGGGATCGAACGTCTGATGCGCAACAATCCTCGTCAATTGAGCGCCGTCGATATCGAGAAGATCTACCGGGCGGCTTACTGATCATCGCAGTCACGTCGCGCGCGTCAAAGCATGAGGTATACAATGCGCGCCATCGTGATTTTGCTCAGAAAAGGTGCGTCATGCAGCCCTTCGTAATTGCTCCGTCGATTCTCTCCGCCGACTTCGCCCGCTTGGGCGAGGAAGTGGACAACGTCCTGGCCGCTGGCGCCGACTTCGTCCACTTCGACGTCATGGACAACCATTACGTGCCGAACCTGACCATCGGTCCGATGGTCTGCGCGGCGCTGCGTAAATACGGCGTGACCGCGCCGATCGACGCGCACCTGATGGTCAGCCCGGTAGACCGTATAGTCGGCGACTTCATCGAAGCCGGCGCGACCTACATCACCTTCCACCCGGAAGCGACGCAGCATGTCGACCGCTCCCTGCAAATGATCCGCGAGGGAGGCTGCAAGTCTGGCCTGGTGTTCAACCCGGCGACTCCGCTCGACGTACTCAAGTACGTGATGGACAAGGTCGACATGATTCTGCTGATGAGCGTCAACCCCGGCTTCGGCGGGCAGAAGTTCATTCCGGGCACCCTCGACAAGCTGCGCGAAGCGCGGGCACTGATCGATGCCAGCGGTCGCGACATCCGCCTGGAAATCGACGGCGGCGTTAACGTGAACAACATTCGTGAAATTGCGGCGGCGGGGGCTGACACCTTTGTCGCCGGCTCGGCCATCTTCAACGCGCCGAACTACCAGGAAGTGATCGAGAAGATGCGCTCCGAACTGGCGTTGACCCGTCCATGAGTGGCTTTGAGCAGCTGTTCCCGGGGGCGTTGCCGCGCCTGGTGATGTTCGATCTGGATGGCACACTGATCGATTCGGTCCCCGACCTGGCTGTCGCCGTGGACAACATGCTGCTCAAGCTCGGCCGCCAGCCTGCGGGCCTCGAGTCGGTACGCAAGTGGGTCGGCAACGGCGCGCCGGTGCTGGTACGACGTGCGTTGGCCGGTGGCATCGATCACTCAACGGTTGATGACGGTGAAGCCGAAGGCGCGCTGGATATCTTCATGCAAGCCTACAGCGAGAGTCATGAGCTCACGGTGGTCTACCCTGGTGTTCGCGACACGCTCAAATGGTTGCACAAGCAGGGCGTGGAAATGGCGCTGATCACCAACAAGCCGGAGCGTTTCGTCGCGCCGCTGCTGGACCAGATGAAGATCGGTCGCTATTTCAAATGGATCATCGGCGGCGATACCCTGCCGCAAAAAAAACCCGACCCGGCCGCGCTGTTCTTTGTGATGAAAATGGCCAACATTCCGGCTTCGCAGTCGTTGTTCGTCGGTGATTCGCGCAGCGACGTGCTGGCGGCGAAAGCGGCAGGGGTCAAGTGCGTCGCGCTGAGCTACGGCTATAACCATGGCCGGCCGATTGCCGAAGAATCGCCGGCACTGGTGATTGACGACCTGCGCAAGCTAATTCCCGGTTGCCTGGATACGGCCTCTGGGATAACGTTGCCCGACGCTGTTCAATCCCCTAATGGAAACGCCATCGTGGTGGTCACCCGCAAACTCTGGATGAAAGTCATCAAGGCCCTGGCCCGCTGGCGTTGGCGCGCCTGACTCGATTCTGGCCGGCGTTCCGGCGCGTTTGCATACCTGACTGTTAGCACCTCAAGCCACGAGGCTACCCCATGATCCGCGAAGAGTTCCTGCGTTTGGCCGCTGCCGGCTATAACCGCATTCCCCTGGCCTGCGAAACCCTGGCCGACTTCGATACGCCGCTGTCGATCTATCTCAAACTGGCCGACCAGCCGAACTCCTACTTGCTCGAATCGGTACAGGGCGGGGAAAAGTGGGGCCGTTATTCGATCATCGGCCTGCCGTGCCGCACGGTGTTGCGGGTGCATGATCACCACGTCAGCGTGACCCACGACGGAGTCGAAATCGAAACCCACGAGACGGAAGACCCGCTGGCCTTCGTCGAAGAATTCAAGGCGCGCTATAACGTGCCGACCATTGCTGGTTTGCCACGCTTCAATGGCGGCCTGGTGGGTTACTTCGGTTATGACTGCGTGCGCTATGTCGAGAAACGCCTGGGCAAGTGCCCGAACCCGGACCCGCTGGGCGTGCCGGATATCCTGCTGATGGTCTCGGATGCGGTGGTGGTTTTCGACAACCTGGCCGGCAAGATGCACGCCATTGTCCTGGCTGATCCAGCTCAGGAAGGTGCATTCGAGCAGGGACAGGCACGGCTGCAGGAGTTGCTGGAGCAACTGCGCCAGCCAATCACTCCGCGCCGTGGCCTGGACTTCAGCAAGCAGCAAGCGGCGGACCCGGTGTTCCGCTCCAGCTTCACCCAGGACGATTACGAAAAAGCCGTCGACACCATCAAGGAATACATCCTCGCTGGTGATTGCATGCAGGTCGTACCTTCCCAGCGCATGTCGATCGACTTCAAGGCGGCACCGATTGATCTGTACCGGGCACTGCGCTGCTTCAACCCGACGCCCTACATGTACTTCTTCAACTTCGGTGATTTCCACGTCGTTGGCAGTTCGCCGGAAGTGTTGGTGCGGGTCGAAGACAACCTGATCACCGTGCGCCCGATCGCCGGCACCCGCCCACGGGGCGCCAACGAAGAAGCGGACCTGGCGCTGGAGCAAGACCTGCTGTCCGACGACAAGGAAATCGCCGAGCACTTGATGCTCATCGACCTGGGACGTAATGACACCGGTCGCGTATCGGAAATCGGCTCGGTGAAACTCACCGAGAAGATGGTCATCGAGCGTTATTCCAACGTGATGCATATCGTTTCCAACGTCACCGGGCAATTGAAAGCCGGGCTGACCGCGATGGACGCGCTGCGGGCAATTCTGCCGGCTGGCACCTTGTCGGGTGCACCGAAGATTCGTGCGATGGAAATCATCGACGAGCTGGAACCGGTCAAACGCGGAGTCTACGGTGGAGCGGTGGGTTATTTTGCCTGGAACGGTAACATGGACACCGCCATCGCGATCCGCACGGCGGTGATCAAGAATGGCGAGCTCCACGTGCAGGCCGGTGGCGGGATCGTTGCCGACTCGGTGCCGGCCCTGGAATGGGAAGAAACATTGAACAAGCGACGCGCCATGTTCCGCGCGGTGGCGCTGGCCGAGCAAACCCCGGACGCATGAGTTGACACAAAGGGGGGCACCCCCAAAAAAAGCGGCGCCTGTGAGGGCGCCGTTTTTTTTCACCTGTCGATCAGCCGATCAGAAATCCAGCGCCACACCCAGGTTTACGCCTTGTTGGGTAAAGTCGTCATCCTTGCGAATGATGTAGCTCGCGCGCAGTGCGAGGTCTTTGGTGAGGTTGTGACTCACCCCCAGGTTCACCCGGTTCAAATGACTCTGCGGGGTATAGCCTTGCAGGGTGAAATCATTGGCCGGCAAGCTATTGAGGGCGATGTTGATCTTCTGCACATCGTCCTCGTACTCGCGCTCGTAGGCATACTCACCAAACACCCGGGTTTGCGAGGTGATCTGGTACTTGCCCTGCAGGCCAACGCCCAGGCGTTTCGAGTTACGGGTCTGGTCATCAAAACTCAACGCGGTTGCGCGATTGCTATTCTCCGAGTACCCGTCGACTTCCACCTTGGCGTAATCGGCACTGACAAACGGTGACAGGTGCCACTCGCTGCCCGGTTGGGCAATGTCGTAGCCAATGCGCGTGCTGAATGCCCACAAATGCCCGTCAGTATCGCCTTTCTCGGCACCTTCGCTGGCGCCCAGGTCGAACTTGCGCTTGAGGTTGTCGTAGTCCAGCTTTCCACCTGTCAGCGCAGCATCCGCCCACCAGCGGTTCTGCTGGAACTGGGCAAATGCTGTAGCCAGGTAGCTATTGAGCTTGTAGTCCGAGTCGTTATTGCCGGCATCCAGGTTCTGCCGGTAGAAACCTGCGGCGACACCTACGCGCCAGGCGTCGTTGAGCCGGTAGCTGCCGCCCACATTCAGGTTGTAACCGCTGCCGTCGGCGCTGGCGCCGCTGCTCTGGCTGTCGAGGTCAAGATGCTGGCCGCCCCCGGCAACAATGGCTCGCCATTGCCCGACCGCTTGCCAGTCTTCCCAGTCCGATTGCCATTGGCTGCGCAGTTCGTCCTGATGCGCGCGCAAGGTGGCGTGGGCCATTTCCGGCAGCAGCGTCAGCTCCCATGGCGCGGCGAGCAGCGAATAGGCGTAATCGGCGATCAGCTTTTGCCCGGCTTCGGTCGGATGGACCCCATCGTTGTAGATCAGCTTGGTCGGGTCTGGCGTGGCACTGTTGATGCCATAGGTAGCGTTTTCCGTGCAGCCATTGCCACTGAAGCAGGTTGCCGTCAGGTTCTGGTCAGTCGCCAGGCCGAAACGTCCCGGATCCGCAAAGCTCTCCTGCAGCAGCAGGGGAATGTTCAGCGGGATGATTTCGGCGTTGATGCCCTGCAGGCGCTGCACCAGCTGCAGGTTGAACTGATTGCTGAGCTGGGTGGCGGCCGTTTGCAGGCCGGTGCCATTGATGGCCGGCGTCAGGCCGATGTCCGGCAGCAACCAGACCATCACGTATTTCGCGCCGGCGGTCTGCAGCACTTGCACGCTGTCGGCCAGGCGGTCTGCGGCGGCGTTCGCCTGGGCGGGGCTGAGGATGCGCCCCTGAAGGAAGTCGTTACCACCTCCCGAGAGGTAGTACAGCGCGTTTGGGTCAGCCTGGAAATTGTTCGACGGCAGATAACCGACCCGGGTGCGCTCCCCTGTAGCGGACTGGGTGGTGATCGAGTCAAGGATCTGGTCGGTGCGGTAGCCGCCGACCGCCCAGTTGTTACCATCCGCCAAACCCTGGTTGGCCCGCACGGCCGAAGTCGACGCTGCGGTTTCGTCGGCAGAGAACCCGAGTCGGCCACCCAGCAATTGGGTAGAGTTGAGCGAGCGCGACTCGCCGCTGCCATCCTGATAAACCGGCCCCGTCCGGTTGGTGTAGCGCTGGGTCGCACCTGCCGGCCCGCCTGAATCGGTAAAGGTCCCGGCATCGTTGAGGCTGTCGCCGAACACGACAAAGTTGGAGTATGGGTTGGGAGCGGCGATCGCTTGGGTGCAGGCCATTGCGAGCAAGCATCCGGCGAGCGGTACAAACAGCGTCTGTTTGATCATGAGCAAGTCCGTTTATTTATTGTTGTAGTGAACGAAACGACAGTACCAAAAAAAACCGGCCTTTCGCCATCCGTCGCGATCCCTTCTAATGATTCGCCTGCGGGCGTCACCGCGATATTGCACGCTCCGCCCAGCTAAGTTACTGTGCCAAGACGTATGAATGAGACCTTCCCCGTGTTGATCATCAGCAAACTCCTGGATCAAGTCATCAAGGCACACGCCCGCTGGCGTTGGCGCGCCTGAATTCTTTGCCGGCCTCGCCGGACCTGTACCGATTTACCTTCGTTGCCCGTTTCACCTGCCGCTTTGCTGGCGCCACTCCAGCACCCGACAAAGCGCAGCGCCCTGCGGGTAATCATCTGAAGGTCATGTTCAAAAATCAGTGAATTCAAGAGGTTCCCAGCGCCATGTTGCTGATGATCGATAACTACGACTCCTTTACCTACAACGTTGTGCAGTACCTTGGTGAGCTCGGCTCCCAGGTCAAAGTCGTGCGCAACGATGAGCTCACCATTGCCGAAATCGAAGCCCTCAACCCTGAGCGCATCGTGGTGTCCCCCGGTCCTTGCACACCGACCGAAGCCGGCATTTCCATCGAAGCCATCAAGCATTTCGCCGGCAAGCTGCCGATCCTGGGCGTGTGCCTCGGGCATCAATCCATCGGCCAGGCCTTTGGTGGTGACGTGGTTCGCGCGCGCCAGGTCATGCACGGTAAGACTAGCCCGGTATTCCACGAGGACAAGGGCGTATTCGCCGGCCTGAATCGACCGCTGACGGTCACTCGTTATCACTCGCTGATCGTCAAGCGCGAAACCCTCCCCGACTGTCTGGAGCTGACGGCCTGGACTCAGCTGGAAGATGGCTCGGTCGACGAAATCATGGGCTTGCGCCACAAGACGCTGAACATCGAGGGGGTGCAGTTTCACCCCGAGTCGATCCTCACCGAGCAGGGCCACGAACTGTTCGCCAACTTCCTCAAACAAACCGGCGGCACACGCTAAGGACTTTCCATGGATATCAAGACAGCCCTGAGTCGTATCGTCGGCCAACTCGACCTGAGCACGGACGAGATGCGCGATGTGATGCGCGAAATCATGACCGGACAATGCACGGATGCGCAGATCGGCGCATTCATGATGGCCATGCGCATGAAAAGTGAGAGCATCGACGAGATCGTCGGCGCGGTGTCGGCCATGCGCGAGCTTGCGGACAAGGTCGAACTCAAGACCCTTGACGGTGTGGTCGACGTGGTGGGTACCGGCGGTGACGGTGCCAACATCTTTAACGTGTCGACCGCGTCTTCGTTTGTAGTCGCGGCCGCCGGCTGCACCGTCGCCAAGCACGGTAACCGTGCGGTGTCTGGCAAAAGCGGCAGCGCGGACCTGCTGGAGGCTGCTGGCATCTACTTGAACCTGACGCCGGTCCAGGTGGCGCGCTGCATCGACAACGTCGGCATCGGCTTCATGTTTGCCCAGACCCACCACAGTGCCATGAAGCACGCCGCCGGCCCGCGCCGCGAGCTGGGCTTGCGCACGATGTTCAACATGCTCGGCCCGCTTACGAATCCGGCCGGTGTCAAACATCAGGTAGTGGGTGTGTTCAGCCAGGCGTTGTGCCGTCCCTTGGCCGAAGTCTTGCAGCGGCTTGGCAGCAAGCACGTGCTGGTGGTGCATTCCAAGGATGGCCTGGATGAATTCAGTCTTGCCGCGCCGACTTTCGTTGCGGAATTGAAGAACGACCAGATCACAGAGTATTGGGTAGAGCCTGAAGACCTGGGCATGAAGAGCCAGAGCCTGCACGGCCTGGCTGTCGAGAGTCCGGCGGCATCGCTGGAGCTGATTCGCGATGCCCTGGGCAAGCGCAAGACCGAGAACGGTCAGAAAGCGGCCGAGATGATTGTGCTCAACGCCGGTGCGGCGTTGTACGCCGCCGACCATGCCACCAGTTTGAAAGAGGGCGTTGCCCTGGCGCACGATGCGCTGCACACAGGTCTTGCTCGGGAAAAGCTTGAGGAACTGGGTGCATTTACCGCGGTATTCAGAGTGGAGAATGAAGGATGAGTGTACCGACGGTTCTGGAAAACATTCTGGCGCGTAAAGTCCAGGAAGTCGCCGAGCGCAGTGCTCGTGTGAGTCTGGCCGAGCTGGAAAGCCTGGCCAAGGCGGCCGATGCCCCCCGTGGTTTTGCCAACGCATTGATCGCCCAGGCCAAGTCGAAGCAGCCTGCCGTCATCGCTGAAATCAAGAAAGCCTCACCCAGCAAAGGTGTGATCCGCGAGCACTTCGTACCGGCCGATATCGCCAGAAGTTACGAAAAAGGCGGCGCCACCTGCCTGTCGGTACTCACTGATATCGATTACTTCCAGGGTGCCGATGCTTACCTGCAGCAGGCGCGAGCGGCGTGCAAACTGCCGGTGATCCGCAAGGACTTCATGATCGATCCTTACCAGATCGTCGAAGCCCGGGCATTGGGCGCCGACTGTGTGCTGTTGATCGTTTCCGCCCTGGACGACGTGAAAATGGCCGAGCTGGCGGCTGTCGCCAAAGGTGTCGGCCTGGACGTACTGGTGGAAGTTCACGATGGAGACGAGCTGGAGCGGGCCTTGAAAACCCTCGACACTCCGCTGGTGGGCATCAACAACCGCAACCTGCATACCTTCGACGTGAGCCTGGAGATTACCCTGGATCTGTTGCCGCGAATTCCGCGGGATCGTTTGGTGATTACCGAAAGCGGCATTCTCAACCGTGCCGATGTGGAACTGATGGAAATCAGCGACGTCTACGCGTTCCTCGTGGGTGAAGCGTTCATGCGCGCGGAAAGCCCGGGTACTGAACTGCAGCGTCTGTTTTTCCCCGAGCGTGGTACTGCAGTCAGCGGTTCTACCCTCGACTGAGTGCATTTTCGTAGGCAACCCAATCCCTGTGGGAGCGGGCTTGCCCGCGAAGAGGCCATCAAGAACCCCACAGACGTCATGTCTTGCTGAGTCATCCATGCCCCAGCCAATCTCTCATTCTGTAGAAGCCGGCTTGCTCGCCGAACAGGAACTGCTTGCGCAGGTCTGCACCGGTGAATCGGAATTCGGCCTGCTGTTCTGGCAGCCCAATGATCAGGCGCTGGTCATGCCGCGTCGTCTCAATCGCCTGCCTCCGTTCGAATCCGCCTGCGAAGTTTCAGCGGCAGCCGGTTGGCCAGTCTTGTTGCGTGAAACCGGCGGCGAGCCCGTGCCGCAGTCCGCTGCCACGATCAACATTGCGTTGGTTTATGCTCCACCGCGCAGCGAGGGTGACCAGAATCGTATCGAAACAGCCTATCGCCGCCTCTGCGATCCTATCTGTCAGCTGCTGGATGAGTTGGGCGGGGCGTCGTCCATCGGTGAAGTGGAAGGTGCATTCTGTGATGGTCGCTTCAACGTCAACCTGGACGGTCGGAAAATGGTTGGCACCGCTCAACGCTGGCGGCAAAGCAAGGGTGGTACGCGGCCGGTCGGCCTGGTGCATGGGGCCTTGCTGCTCGATAACCAGCGCGAATCCATGGTGGCTGCGGTCAATCGTTTTAATCAAGCCTGTGGCCTGGAGCAGCGAGTACGCGCCGATAGCCACATTGCGTTGCATGAGAAATTCGCCGCACCGCAAGCGTTGATGCGACTGGACCAACTCTACCGGCAAATGCTCAAGCAGATGTTCGGTGGTTAACGCGTGCCGAAGATCACCATGGTCTTGCCTTTGACGTTTACCAGGTTGCGCTCTTCCAGATCCTTGAGCACGCGACCGACCATCTCCCGGGAACACCCGACAATCCGCCCGATTTCCTGGCGGGTCACCTTGATCTGCATCCCGTCGGGATGAGTCATGGCGTCGGGTTGCTTGCACAGTTCCAGCAGGCAGCGCGCGACGCGGCCCGTCACGTCGAAGAAGGCCAGGTCACCGACTTTGCGGGTGGTATTGCGCAGGCGCTGGGCGATCTGTCCGCTGAGCACGTAAAGAATGTCTGGGTCCTGCAGGGATAATTCGCGAAATTTCGCATAGCTGATCTCCGCGACTTCGCATTCAATCTTCGCCCGCACCCAGGCGCTGCGTTGCTGCTCCTGGCCGGCCTGTTCGAACAGGCCCAGCTCACCGAAAAAGTCCCCGGAGTTAAGGTACGCGATGATCATCTCGCGGCCATCATCGTCTTCAATCAGGATCGTGACCGAGCCCTTGATGATGAAGAACAGGGTATCGGAGCGGTCGCCGGCACAAATGATGTTGCTCTTGGCCTGATACCGACGGCGCTGGCAATGCATGAGCAGCTTGTCGAGGTTCTTGATCTTGGGGGTGGGGGCAATAGCAACCATGGTTGTATCCCGAAAAGACTGCGCAGTAAGTTGGATTTATTTGCACGAGCTGACGACAGTTCAGGCCGCGATCGGACGATCTTGTTGTTCGCTTCAGGTCTGGCAAGGCGCCAGCGATTTGGCGCCAGCATAACAGACACTTTCTGCAGTTTTCGAGATTTTGCCTGGGGCGAGCGGTTATGTCCTGCACAGGTGAACCCTGTCAACCACGGGCCCTGTGCTAAGCTGGCGACCCTTTTTTATGTAGTGGAGTCTGGGCGATGAAGGCACGCATCCAATGGGCTGGCGAAGCCATGTTCCTCGGCGAATCCGGCAGCGGTCATGTCGTGGTCATGGACGGTCCTCCCGATGCCGGCGGCCGTAATCTGGGTGTCCGGCCGATGGAAATGCTCCTTCTGGGCGTCGGCGGTTGCAGCAATTTCGACGTCGTCAGCATTCTCAAGAAGTCGCGCCAGGCTGTCGAAAGCTGCGAAGCCTTCCTCGAGGCCGAGCGCGCGAATGAAGATCCAAAGGTATTCACCAAGATCCACATGCATTTCGTGGTCAAGGGCCGCGGGCTCAAAGAGGCTCAGGTCAAGCGTGCCATCGAGCTGTCAGCGGAGAAATATTGCTCGGCTTCGATCATGCTTGGGGCGGCGGGCGTGGCCATCACCCACGACTACGAAATCATCGAACTCGGTTGAATCGACATTCAACTATCATAAATGCAGTGCAGACTCTGGCGATCCCAAGCTGACGTCTGCATAATGCGCCACTTTTTTCAGGGTCGTGGACCGTCTGCCGACAGGCCACTCACCCGAACAGACAACCAAAATCGCCATCGCGAAGAGGTGTTAACCGTCCTACGCAGCTGCGTTGTTCGCATCTGACGGGCATGCTTGATCACGCGGCCCGGGCCGCAATACATAGAGAGTTTTTAACGGTGAAAAGCAAACTCAAGCTCCACGGGTTCAATAACCTGACAAAGACCTTGAGCTTCAACATCTATGACATCTGCTACGCGGAAACCCCGCAAGACCAACAGGCTTACGTCGAGTACATCAATAAAGAGTACAACGCCAAGCGCCTGACGCAGATCCTCACTGAAGTTGTCGATATCATTGGTGCCAACATCCTGAACATTGCCAGTCAGGACTATGAACCCCAGGGTGCCAGCGTCACGATTCTGATCTCGGAAGAGCCGGTCACCCCGACCGACAGCCAGATCGAAGAGTCTCCGGGGCCGTTGCCTGAAATTATCCTGGCCCACCTCGACAAGAGCCACATCACGGTGCACACCTACCCGGAAATCCATCCGGATGACGGTATTGCAACGTTCCGTGTAGACATTGACGTATCGACCTGTGGCGTCATTTCACCGCTTAAAGCGCTCAATTTCCTGATTCACCAGTTCGATTCGGACATCGTGACCGTGGATTATCGTGTGCGCGGTTTCACCCGTGACGTTGAGGGCAAGAAGCACTTCATCGACCACGAGATCAACTCGATCCAGAACTACCTCTCCGAAGACACCCGCGCCAGTTACCAGATGACCGACGTGAACGTGTACCAGGAAAACCTGTTCCACACCAAAATGCTGTTGAAGAACTTCGAACTGGATAACTACCTGTTCGGCGATGCCACCAACAGCCTGTCCTCTGAGCAACGCGCCCGGGTGACCGACCGTGTGAAGCACGAAATGCTGGAAATCTTCTACGCGCGCAACATGCCGACCTAAGATTTACGGGTACAAAAAAGGCGACTTCCTAACGGTAGTCGCCTTTTTTATGGTTTCCGCACACCTCTGGCTGATGCAGCGCTCTTGTGGGAGCAAGGCTTGCCCGCGATGGCGATCCGGAGAATGCCATCGCGGGCAAGCCTTGCTCCCACAGATCAGATCAGATCAGATCAGATCAGATCAGATCAGATCAGATCCGGTAGGTGCTCTTGGTCATCACCTTGGCCAACAAGCTCATCCCGAACTTCACCGGCGCCGGAAAACGAAACCCGCCCGCATCCAGCGCGCTTTCCGCGTGGTGTTCTTCATCAGTGCGCATCTGCTGCAATATCGCCCGGGACTTTTCGTCCTCGGCCGGCAACTGCTCAAGGTGTTCGTTCAGGTGTTTGCACACCTGGTGTTCGGTGGCGGCAACGAAGCCCAGGCTAACCTTGTCGCTGATCAAACCGGCCACTGCGCCAATACCGAACGACATGCCGTAGAACAGCGGGTTGAGAATGCTGGTGTGGCTCCCCAACTGGTGGATGCGTTGTTCGCACCAGACCAGGTGATCGATCTCTTCTTCTGCAGCATGTTCCATGGCAGCGCGCACGTGCGGCAGCTTGGCGGTCAGGGCCTGGCCTTGGTAAAGCGCCTGGGCGCAGACTTCGCCGGTATGGTTGATGCGCATCAGGCCGGCGACATGCCGGGTGTCTTCGTCGCTCATCTGCACATCCGGTTGCACGATAGCGGGCGATGGGCGGTACGGCTGGCCACTGAAGGGCAGCAGGGTACGCATGGCAGCATCGGCTTGCAGCAGTAGACGGTCAATGGGCGAGTAGTGACGTTGGGTAGTCATGCTGACCTCCGGGAAGAATCTCGGCTACCAGTTTAACCGAATCGGCCGGGGAAGGTTTGCGTTGGGTCATTTGCCACGCGGTGATGTTTTATACGCTTATGTAGGAGCTGCCGAAGGCTCGGGCCGCGTTCGGCAGCTCCTACACACAGGTCGCGGTATGTCTTAGCCCGGCGGCCAGGTCATCTGCCGTTGACCCAGTACGTGCATATGGATGTGATAGACGGTCTGCCCGCCATCTTCATTGCAGTTCATCACGACACGAAAACCCTTCTCGCAACCCAGTTCCAGTGCCAGGCGCTGGGCGGTGAAGAGGATGTGCCCGGCCAGCGTTTTGTCTTCCTCGGTGAGGTCGTTGAGGGTGCGCACCGGCTTTTTCGGGATCACCAGGAAATGCACCGGTGCCTGTGGCGCGATGTCGTGGAAGGCCAGAACCTGGTCGTCTTCGTAAATGATCCTGGCCGGGATCTCCCGGTTGATGATCTTGGTGAACAGAGTATCCACAGCTGTTTTCTCCGTTGTTTGGTCTGGCCTGAGTGTACCCACGGAGCTGGCCCGGGCCCAGGGTTTTACCTTGCAGGGTATCAGCGCGGGCAATAGGCCTTGTTGACCATGCCCGCGATTGTCCGGTTGAGCCAGCGTGAACCCAGGCGCGGCAGGAACGCCCGCCAGCGGTTGCGTCGCCCCGGGATGATGATCGCGCGATTTTTTTCCAGGGCGCGAACGGTATAGAGCGCGACTTCTTCGGGGCTCATTGTCAGCCGGGTGTTGTTCAGCTTGTCGGTGTTCAGTTGGGCCGTGCGGAAAAATCCGGTACGGGTAGGGCCAGGGCAAAGCACCGAAACCTTGATCGCACACTTCTTCAGTTCTACGCGCAACCCTTCGGAGAAATTCAGTACGTAGGCTTTGCTGGCGTAATAGGTGCTCATCCAGGGACCTGGGTGGAAGGCTGCGACCGATGCCACGTTGAGGATTTGCCCGCCACCGTGCAGCGCCATGCTATTGCCGATGGCATGACACAGGCGAGTCATCGCCAGGATGTTCACTTCGATCAGGTCCTGCTCGGTCATCCAGTCCTGTGCGAGGAACGGGCCGCAGGTGCCAATACCGGCGCAGTTCACCAGCAGGTCGATCTGCCGGTCGCCTTCTTCAAGCTCCAGCAGGAAACCGGACAGCCGCAAGGGTTCGCCCAGGTCGCAGGCGCGAAAAAGCACCTCCACGCCAAAACGTTGAGTCAGTTCAATGGCAATGCTTTCCAGCTGATCACGCTGTCGGGCCACCAGGAGCAGGCTACGGCCGCGCCGGGCCAGCGCTTCGGCCATCGCCAGGCCGATACCGCTGGAGGCACCAGTGATCAGAGCGTAACGGGTCATGCAGTTCTCCATCGCAACAGCTCCGCGCCCGCGACGCAGGTGTCACCGGCGGGGAGTGCTGTTCATTCTTTCGCAGAGTCTACAGGTGGCTGGGCTTCTTCGGCTGCATCGTCAGCTGAATTCGGCACCAGCTCTGTTTCCACCGCGGTTTGATCTTCGATCTCGGAAGGGCTGATGGAGTCACTTTCATAAGCGCTTTGGGTCGCGTTCTGGTATTCATCCTGAATGGCCGAGAGGCCACCGGCCAGGCCGCCAATGAAAACCAGGGCAATAAATACCACCCACAAGCAAGACAGGACTTTGACAGCGTTGCTGTTGGGAGGAGGCGGAGCACCATAGCGGTTGGCGACACTGTTGCCCGGCATGATCATCATGACAAAAGGAAAAAAGCTGCCAACAAAAGGCACCAGGTTCAATAGCCACAGCCAGCCCGACCAACCAATGTCATGCAGGCGCTGGACGCTGAACTGAATGCTCACGAACCCGAGCGCGGCGATCAGGATGAAAGCCAGCAGGCCGGCGAGAATCAGGCCGCCGCTCGAGTCCGAACTCAAGACGGCCAGGCCCATGAGCGCCAATACGCTGCCCAGGCCAAGTGTCACCAACGTCAGGACCATCGTCCAGGCGAGAAAGCGCAAGCGACCGATACGACCCTGGAAGCTGAACGGTTTGAGTGGGGCGAACCCCGTCACCGTTTCACCAACTGCTGCGTGCGGGGGCGCGTAAGGCGATTGCGGATCCTGGACGAAGGCTGCCACAGGGGCGGGTTCAGGGACGTCAGACAGGCTCAGCTCGATCGAAGGTTCACTTTCGATCCGTGCATCAATGCCGGTTTTTGCCAGTGCCTGAAGATAGGTCTGGGCATCGGAGTGCGACAGGTCGCGTTTGAGCGCAACCGGCCGGCCGCTGAATAGCCGTTCGATGGCAGCCACATCGCTCTTGAACAGCTCGGCAAGGTTGAGCTTGGCGGTGGTGATGTCAACGCCTGACAGCAGAGCTCCGTCGAACATGATCTTGAAACGGTTTTCGCTCATTGCGAGGCATCCTTGTCGCGAGTGGTCATTGAGGAGGCGGGTAGGGGCTCAGCGCGGCCAGCGTTTGGGCAGCGTCGAGGCCAGTTCCAGCGCCTTGCGGTATTCGGCATCAAGGCGTGCCACCAGTTCATCCACGCTTGGCAGGTCGTCGATTTCACCAACGCCCTGGCCCGCGGACCACACCGTCTTCCACGCCTTGGCTTCGTCGCTGATCGGCTTCAGTTTGGCACCGAAGTTCACTTCGCCCTTCCCTTGCAAAGCCGCGGTATCGAATCCGGCCGCTTCCAGGCTCTGGCGCATGAAACTGGCCGGCACACCCGACACGGCTGGAGTATGGACGATATCCGCCGCCCGGGAGTCCAGCAGCATTTGTTTATAGGCTTCAGGCGCATGGCTTTCGGTCGTACCGATAAACCGTGTACCGAAATAGGCGAGATCAGCCCCCAGCAGTTGCGCGGCGAGGATCTCGTGGCCGTGGTTCAGGCAGCCAGCCAGTAGCAGCGTCTTGTCGAAGAATTGACGGATCTCGGCAATGAGCGAGAACGGGCTCCATGTTCCGGCATGGCCCCCGGCGCCGGCCGCTACCGCGATCAGGCCATCCACCCCAGCCTCGGCAGCTTTCTCGGCATGGCGACGAGTCGTCACGTCGTGAAACACCAGGCCGCCATAGCTGTGAACCGCGTCTACCAACTCCTTGACTGCGCCCAGGCTGGTAATCACGATCGGCACTTTATGCTCGACGCAAATGTGCAGATCCGCCTGCAGTCTGGGGTTGCTGTTGTGGACGATGAGATTTACTGCGTAAGGCGCCGGGTTGTCCAGAACCGCCAGACCCGCTTCGATCTCTTCCAGCCACGCCTTGAAGCCGCTGCTTTCGCGCTGGTTCAGTGCTGGAAAACTGCCAACCACGCCATTTCTGCAGCAGGCCAGCACCAGTTGCGGGTTGGAGATCAGGAACATCGGCGCCGCCACTACAGGCAGGCGCAGACGTTGTTCGAGCAAAGCGGGCAGCGACATTGGAAGTACCCCGGTGAGTTGTGTCTGTTGAGTTTAGAACGGCCGAACCACGACCAGAATTACGATAGCCAGCAATAACAGAACCGGCACTTCATTGAACCAGCGAAAGAAGACATGGCTGCGGGTGTTTTCGCCACGGGCAAAACGTTTCACTTGGGCGCCGCACATGTGGTGGTAGCCAATCAGCAACACGACCAGCGTTAGCTTGGCGTGAATCCAGGCGCCCTGGGTGAAGATGCTGGGGTTGAGGTAGATCAGGGCGACACCGAAGACCAGCGTGGCGATCATCGCCGGGCCCATGATGCCGCGGTACAGCTTGCGTTCCATCAGGCTGAAGCGTTCCTTGCTGACGGTGTCCTCGCTTTGCGCGTGATACACGAACAGGCGCGGCAAGTAGAAAAGGCCGGCAAACCAGCAGACCATGCTGACGATATGAAGCGCTTTGAGCCACAGATAAAGCATTTTAGTTATTCCCAGGTTCACGGTAGCCCGAATAGTAGAGGCTTGAGCGCCCGCACGTCACCTTGCCGGTTGTCGCAGAACGATACGGGCCCTATTATCGTCGGCTTTCCAGTGGGTTCGTTGAGGGCAGGTTTATGGTCAAGGTCGGTATCGTCGGCGGCACGGGTTACACCGGTGTCGAACTGCTGCGTCTGTTGGCACAGCATCCGCAAGCTGAAGTGGCAGTGATCACTTCCCGATCCGAGGCCGGTCTGGCCGTGGCTGATATGTATCCCAACCTGCGCGGTCATTACGACGGCCTGGCCTTCAGCGTTCCGGACATCAAGACCCTGGGCGCCTGCGACGTGGTGTTTTTTGCCACGCCCCACGGTGTCGCGCACGCCCTTGCTGGCGAGTTGCTGGCGGCGGGCACCAAGGTCATTGACCTGTCGGCAGACTTCCGCTTGCAGGACGCAGATGAGTGGGCCAAGTGGTACGGCCAGCCTCACGGTGCCCCGCAATTGCTTGAGGAAGCGGTATACGGTCTGCCGGAAGTAAACCGCGAGCAAATCAGCCAGGCGCGCCTGATCGCGGTGCCGGGTTGCTATCCGACCGCTACCCAATTGGGTTTCCTGCCGCTGCTCGAAGCCGGTCTGGCCGACACTTCTCGCCTGATCGCCGACTGCAAGTCCGGTGTCAGCGGAGCCGGTCGTGGGGCTGCAGTCGGTTCGCTGTACTCCGAGACGTCGGAAAGCATGAAGGCTTACGCCGTCAAAGGGCACCGTCATTTGCCGGAAATTCGCCAGGGCCTGCGTCGTGCCTCGGGCAAGGAAGTCGGTCTGACCTTCGTTCCGCACCTGACGCCAATGATTCGCGGTATTCACTCGACGCTGTATGCAACGGTTGTCGATCGCTCCGTCGACCTGCAGGCGCTGTTCGAAAAGCGCTATGCCAACGAACCGTTCGTCGATGTAATGCCCGCTGGCAGCCACCCGGAAACCCGCAGTGTGCGCGGCGCGAATGTCTGCCGAATCGCGGTGCATCGTCCGCAGGATGGTGATCTGGTCGTGGTGTTGTCGGTCATCGACAATCTGGTGAAGGGCGCCTCCGGTCAGGCCGTGCAGAACCTCAATATCCTGTTCGGCCTCGATGAGCGCCTGGGGCTGTCCCACGCAGGCATGCTGCCGTAACGCCTTACCTTGATCGGCAAAAAGGCCCGTTAAGCGGGCCTTTTTGCATTCTGGTCTGACAATAGGTGTGATTGATATACCGTAACAATAGTTGACCAATTTTCTAGGAGAAGCGGATAATGCCCGTCATCACGCATTATGGCGGCGTAACGCCGGGAGATAGTTAGCATGAGCGTCGAATCCTTCACCCCCACGGCTTTGCAATTTACCCACGGTGCTGCGCACAAGGTGAAGAGCCTGGTCGATGAAGAGGGGAATGATCGCTTGAAGCTGCGCGTATTTGTTACGGGCGGCGGTTGTTCAGGTTTTCAGTACGGCTTCACCTTCGATGAAGAAGTGGCCGATGACGACACCATCGTCGAGCGCGAAGGTGTCAGCCTGGTTGTGGACCCTATGAGTTTTCAGTACCTGGCGGGTGCCGAGGTCGACTATCAGGAAGGGCTGGAAGGGTCGCGCTTCGTGATCAAGAATCCGAACGCTTCGACCACCTGTGGTTGCGGTTCTTCGTTCTCGATCTGATCGCACGTCTATTCCAAATCAAGCGCCGCACACTCCCATTGGGTTGTGCGGCGTTTTGCTGTGCGGGATTCGGTGGATGTTCAGGCGGGATAGATGGCGCCAAGCACGCGCAAGCCGCGAGCGCCGGTGACGCTAGGGCGATTGGCTGCGATACCTTCAAGGCAGCAGTGAGCCAGCCAGGCGAAGGCCATGGCCTCGACCCAGTCAGGATCTACGCCATAGGCGCCGGTGCTACTGACTGTTGCGTCGGGCAGCAGGCTGGCCAGGCGTGCCATCAACGCGAGGTTATGCGCGCCTCCTCCGCAGACCAGCAGTTCCCGAGTCGCCGATTGTGCCTGTTGCAGCGACTCGACGATGGTCAATGCCGTGAGCTCCAGCAGCGTTGCCTGCACGTCTTGTGCAGCGAATGCCGTCAGCCGGGACAGATGCTGTGTCAGCCATGGCAGGTTGAACACCTCGCGCCCGGTACTTTTCGGGCCTTGGGTCACGAAGAATGGATCGCTCAGCAAGGCCCGCAATAACGCTGGTTCAACCTTGCCGCTGGCCGCCCACTGGCCATCGCGATCGTAATTATCGCCGCGTTGCTGGTGAATCCAGGCATCCAGCAGCACATTTCCCGGGCCACAATCGAAACCCGATACCGCTTTGCCGGGTTCGATCAGGCTCAGATTACTAAAGCCGCCAACATTCAAGACTGCGCGGTTGCCAGGCTGTTCTTCAAACAGCGCTTCGTGGAAAGCGGGAACCAGCGGCGCACCTTGACCTCCAGCCGCTACGTCACGGCTGCGGAAATCACTGACTACGGTGATGTTGGTCAGCTCGGTGAGCAGGGCAGGGTTGCCGATTTGTACCGTGAAACCCCGCGCCGGTTCGTGCCGAATGGTCTGGCCGTGACTGCCGATCGCGCGGATATTTGCGGGCTGCAGGTTCTGTTTAGCGAGGAGGGTGGCGATGCCCTGCGCCGCAAGCTTGACCCAGTTTTGCTGGGCAATTGCCGAGCGGGCTATTTCGTCGGGGCCACTGGCGCACAATGCCAGCAGCTCACAGCGCAAGGAGTCGGGCATGGGGATGTAGTGGGTGGCGATCAAATTGATCGCCGGGTCCAGCTCCACCAGCGCGATGTCCAGGCCATCCAGGCTGGTTCCAGACATCACGCCTATGTAGAGCGTCATGGCTTAGCGCTTCGAAGCCAGCATGGTGGATTTTTCCTGGTCCATGCGGGCCATCAGCGGCTGGCTCTGGGCCAGGAAGCGTGCGCGTTCGGCCTTGGAGATCGGGTCTGCCATCGCGACTTTCTGGCCCAGGGGATCGACGTGCACGCCATTGACCTGGAATTCGTAGTGCAAATGCGGGCCAGTGGAGAGGCCGGTGGTGCCGATGTAGCCGATGACCTGGCCCTGTTTGACGGAACCGCCGGTCTTCACGCCCTTGGCGAAGCCTTGCATGTGGCCATACAGCGTACGGTAAGTGTTGCCGTGCTGGATGATCACCGTGTTGCCGTAGCCGCCGCGACGACCGGCCAGCAACACCTTGCCGTCACCGGCGGCCTTGATCGGCGTGCCGCGAGGGGCGGCGTAGTCGACACCCTTGTGCGCACGGATCTTGTTCAGGATCGGGTGCTTGCGGCCCATGGAAAACTTGGAGCTGATGCGGGCGAAATCTACCGGTGTACGGATGAATGCCTTGCGCATGCTGTTGCCGTCAGCCGTGTAATAGCTGCTGTTGCCTTGCTTGTTGGTGTAGCGAACAGCGGTATAGGTCTTGCCACGGTTGGTGAAGCGCGCAGAGAGGATAGGGCCATTGCCCACGGCCTTGCCGTTGACGACTTTCTGTTCGTAGATCACATCGAACTCGTCGCCCTGGCGAATATCCTGGGCGAAGTCGACGTCGTAGCCAAATACGCTGGCCATGTCCATGGTCAGGCTGTGGGACAGGCCGGCGCGAGCGGCAGACTGCGAAAGCGAGCTGTTGATCACGCCGTGGGCGTAGGCAGAGCGCACACTCGGCTTGGCGGTTACGCGGTTGAAGGCATAGCCCTTGTCGTTCCTGGTCAGGGTGATGGTTTCGAGATCGCTGACCTTGCTGTGCAGCGTGGCCAGCTGGCCGTCCGGGTTCAGTTCGAATTCGAGTTTCTGGCCGCGCTTGAGCTGGCTGAACTGCTTGGCTTGTTTGTCGCTGGCCAGTACATCGTGCACGGAAGTGGCGGGCAGGCCGACTTTCTCGAACAGGGTGGACAGCGTGTCCCCTTTGACAACTATCACTTCCCGATGGGTTGGGGCTTTCTTTTCTTCAACCACTGGCGTAGGCGCTGGCTCGGCCTGAGCGGTTTCCTGGGGCTGTTCAGCGCTGTTGTCGATCTGTGCGAAAGGCGAAGCGGCGGTTTCATTTGTGGCTTGAACGGCTTCTGCGGCGTCTTGATCTTGTGTCAGTTGTTCAGCAGGGCTTTCCAGTTCAAGGCTCAGGGTTGTCTTTTTGGCTTCTACATCACTGGAAGGGAATACCAGAAGTGCCAGGCTCAGCAGGGCGGCGATACCGCTTGCAGCGAGCAGATGGGTCTTCGGGTAAAGCGGTGGCGCTTTAGACGATTCTTTGGTCATGGGTAATTTTTGACTTTGAAAAAGATGAATTGGAAAAGATGAATGACATGATGAAGATGAAATAACTGTATAAAATATAACCAAATCATCCTTGAAGCAAGTCCGCGGTCACTCTGCCGGCGGATTGGCGTCATTGCGCCGGCCAAACTTTGTATTTGACCCGTGATCTTGTATGGTTGGTTCCCTTTGAATTCGAGCCTTGCGGGTCTGTTATGAAGTCGGTTGAAGAGCAGCTAGCGCTGATCAAACGTGGTGCGGAAGAACTGTTGGTCGAGTCCGAGCTGATCGAAAAGCTCAAGCGTGGCCAACCGCTACGTATTAAGGCCGGCTTCGATCCGACGGCGCCGGATTTGCACCTGGGTCACACGGTGCTTATCAACAAGCTGCGCCAGTTCCAGGAGCTGGGGCATCAGGTGATCTTCCTTATAGGTGACTTCACCGGGATGATCGGCGATCCGAGCGGCAAGAGCGCCACGCGTCCGCCGCTGACGCGCGAGCAGGTTCTCGACAACGCCGAGACCTACAAGACCCAGGTGTTCAAGATCCTCGATCCGGCCAAGACCGAAGTGGCGTTCAACTCCACCTGGATGGATCAGATGGGGCCGGCGGACTTCATTCGCCTGACGTCGCAATACACTGTCGCTCGCATGCTTGAGCGCGATGACTTCGACAAGCGCTATACCACCAACCAGCCAATCGCTATCCATGAGTTCCTGTACCCGCTGGTCCAGGGCTATGACTCCGTTGCCTTGCGCGCAGACGTGGAGTTGGGCGGCACCGATCAGAAGTTCAACCTGCTGATGGGGCGTGAGCTGCAGCGGGGTTATGGGCAGGAGCCTCAGTGCATCCTGACCATGCCGCTGTTGGAAGGTCTGGATGGCGTGAAGAAGATGTCCAAGTCGTTGGGCAACTACGTGGGTATCCAGGAAGCACCGGGTGTGATGTACAGCAAGCTGGTTTCGATTCCTGATGCGCTGATGTGGCGCTACTTCGAATTGCTCAGCTTCCGCTCGATGGATGAGATCAATGCCTTGCGTGCCGACGTCGAAGCGGGCGCTAATCCGCGTGACATCAAGATCAAGCTGGCCGAGGAGATCGTTGCGCGTTTCCACGGCGAAGAAGCGGCGGCCAATGCCCATCGTGCTGCAGGCAACCGGATGAAAGAGGGCGAGTTGCCCGATGACCTGCCTGAAATCGAATTGACCGCAGCTGAAGACATGCCGATCGCAGCCGTCCTTAATAAGGCAGGCCTGGTGAAGAATTCGGCAGTGGCGCGTGACCTGCTCAATTCTGGTGGTGTGCGTATAGATGGTGAAGTGGTTGATCGCACCTTTATATACGTACTGGGCGCAACCCACGTTTGCCAGGCTGGCAAGAAGGCATTTGCGCGCATTACGCTCAAATCCGAGTAAAGCTGAAATAAGCGCTTGACGGCGAATTGTAACGGTCTATAATTCGCCCCACTTCCGGCGCAGTCGAAACGGAAAACTCCTTGGTAAACAATGAGTTACGCAGTTTTGACGGTCAGCTGCTTCAGGTCATCGAAGCGCAAAAGAAGTTGAAAAAGAGGTGTTGACAGCAGCGTGTAACGCTGTAGAATTCGCCTCCCGCTAACGAGAGATCGAAAGCGCAAGTGGTTGAAGTTACTAAGGAAACTTGGAAAACTTCTGAAAATAATCACTTGACAGCAAATGAGGCTGCTGTAGAATGCGCGCCTCGGTTGAGAC